>JBHHUM010000069.1:0-11508 GCA_046861645.1 Fidelibacterota bacterium
GTCTTCACTATCTGTTGTAGGTAAGATCCCTACTACCAGACCTCCCTCTTCACTAACTCCACGACATACCGCCTCCATGACTCCTCCCATGCCTCCACAGTAAACCTTGGCTCCATTCTGAGCCAACAACTGCCCTATTTTACGTGCTTGCTCATAAATCTCTGCCGGGCAATCTGCTCCACCATAAACACCAATACGTAACTTAGAGGTTTCTGGTAAACTACTCATTTACAGTGACCAGGGCTCATTGAAGATTAAATAGGAATATCTATTTTTAGACCTATTTCGACTGGTAATTTCAGAAAAAACTTATCGAGTGTAATTAACCTTAAATCATTGTTGAGTACCTGGGCTGCTATCAGAGCGTCAGGAGTACTCATCGTCAGTCCCTTGGTAAATAAGTTACTACGTAGTCTCCCCGCATCGATAAAATCCTTCTGTTTCAAAGAAAGATAAGTGAGCGCCGAAGTTATTCTCATTACGCCTTGTTCTACTTTCTTTCCAGTGACACCTGAGTAGAGCTCTGTTAATACGATTCCATTGCAGCAGGTTCTACCCTCTCTGACTGCACTCAGGAGACGATCCAAATCATTGAGATTACTCCCCTTCAATAATGCAATAATAAGGGAAGTATCAAGAAACAGGCGGTTCATTCAATTGACCAGTTTCAATAATGGTTTCCTCCTGATCCCTCCACTCTCTGATTGTCTCTGTATTTAAATCAAAATCAGGTACCGAACCTATAGCAGCCATAAAATCATCGACCTTTGCCTTAGCTATTATCTCGTACAAACCCTTCTCAATAACAGCCTTTTTCGTCTTTGATTTAGTTAACTTCATGGCTAATTCCAACAACTCTCCATCTATATCTAATGTTGTTCTCATGCTTTCCTCCGATGCATAACTGATACATATTACGAATATGCATCCAGAATGTCAATAGTTATATGCATTTTACCATAGACTGGCAGTCCCAGTTACACAGATCGACTTAGGTTGTTTAATGTTAGAGCAATCAATTTGTCTTGTGCGATAAACAAGTTATGTATAGACAAAAGCATTCATTTTCAGTTCCCATTCACCAATCCTTCTTTTTCTTATGACTTTCTATCAAGGTTCTAAACGAGTCAGTGTTCTTGGAAAAGGGATGGTTTCTCTGAGATGAGGTAAACCGCAAATCCACGCTACCAAACGTTCAATTCCCAAACCGAAACCGGAATGGGGAACCGAACCATATTTCCGGAGATCGAGATACCATTGAAAATCAGCAGGATTCAAGTCTTCCTCTTGTAATCTTTCTAACAGAAGTTCTGGATTTTCCTCTCGTTGGCTGCCACCCACGATCTCACCATATCCTTCTGGAGCTAAAATGTCCATACCCAGTACTAACTTTTCATTCTCTGGTGCACGTTTCATGTAAAAGGCTTTGATTTCTGCAGGGTACAGAGTTACAATCACAGGACGGTCAAACTGATCGGAAATAACCGTCTCATGACCTCCCCCAAAATCATCTCCCCATTCGAACTCTTCGCCATTCTTGTGGAGAATATCCACTGCTTCAGTATATGTGATTCTGGGAAATGGACTTTTTACCTGGTTCAGTTTGGAAGTATCCCTCTCGAGGATTTTCAGAAGTTCGCGGCATCTATCCACGATTCGTTCCACCACGGAAACCAACAATCCCTCAGCCCAGAACATATTTTCTTCCAGATCGCAGTAAGCGATTTCCGGCTCAAGCATCCAGAATTCTGTCAAATGTCTACGGGTTTTAGATTTCTCAGCTCGGAAAGTGGGACCAAAACAGTAGGTCTTCCCCACTGACATCGCTGCCGCTTCGTTATAAAGTTGACCGCTTTGGGCTAAATAAGCAATCCTTCCAAAGTAGTTCGTCTCAAAAAGGGTTGTTGTCCCTTCGCAGGCATTAGCGGTAATTATGGGTGTATCTACCTGAACAAAACCATTACTATCCAGAAAATCTCGACAAGCTCGGAGAATTTCATGACGGATCAGTAAAATCGCATGCTGACGTTTTGATCTCAGCCAGAGATGACGATTATCCATTAAAAAGGCTGTGCCGTGATCCTTTTTTGAAATAGGATAGTCTTTAGCAATCTGATGCACTTTTATCGATTTTACTTCGAGCTCATATCCACCTATGGAGCGATCATCCTTCTTAACTACACCAGTGATAGACAAGGAAGATTCTTGAGTCAATTCCGGTTCCAGAGAAAACACATCAACAGCAACATTTCCCTTTACTACTACACACTGACAATACCCTGTCCCATCTCGTAAAATGAGAAACCAGATTTTCCCACTGGAACGCTTATTATAAAGCCAGCCGTGAAGAGTTACTTCCTCGTCAACAAGATCCGGTAAGTCGGTTATATATTTATGATCCACGATTTCCTCCTACCACATTGAAATGATATCATTGATTAAATCTGTGGTTATTTTCTCCACAGCTATTTTTACGGCAATATCTCTGGGATCACCAGTTTCATCTGGATCTTCAGCATCCACCAGCCCATCGCCATCATTATCAATCCCATCGGATGAAACATCCTCTGTCAGGCTGTAAGCTCCCCAACCACTATAAGATCCCGATAGCCGAACTTTATCCTCTACTACATCAAACCACTCTACAGCTACAGTGATATTGAGTCGGTACTCCTGTACCTCTTCGATTTCCGAATAGGTATATGGTTGATCATTAACTTTCTTAATAGTCCCCCTCAAAACAGAGTGAGCGTTATCCTCGTCCACGACTTTTAAAATATTTTCTTCAATAAATATTTTTGTAACTCCATCGGTAATGGCTTCAGCTACACCAAATTCAGCAGTTTCATTCACAAAGACAGGAATACTGATTGTTTTGATGTGAGGTGGTAAGGAGCCAGTAAAGGAATAAAACCCACAACTGGATAGTAGAAGCAGACTAACGGCGGCGTTTATGCTTTTTGTCCAAGCCATATTCATTGATTTTTCGATATAGTGTCCGTTCACTGATTCCCAAAACTTCGGCGGTTTTCCGGCGATTGTTATTGAACTTTTTCAAAGTACGAATAATCATCTCCATTTCCAGATCTTTCATAGATACGTCCCCGATAGAAGATGATTTAATGGCATCATCTTGTACCTCCCCGGTAGGAGTTACTGCCATATGTACCGGACCAGGCCGGCCACTTAAGGTGCCTACTGCACCACTTCTATCAAACGCTTCATGACCAAGCGCAGCTTTAATATCCCGCAAATCCTGGCGTAGGAATAGAAGCTGCTGTAGAATCAATTCGCGTTCTGCCTGAGCTGCTGTTTTATCCACAACTATAGGGAGATTGGGTGTACTCTCTTCGACAGACAGAGTCAGATGTTTTAACACAAGTTCACTGGAAATTCGATTACCCTTTTCGAGAAGAATAATACTTTCAATGAAGTTCCTTAATTCACGTACATTACCAGGCCAATCGTATTGCTTCATCACTTTATAAGCATCAGAGGTAAACCCCCGGAAAACAATATCGTTACTACGTGAAAATTGTAAAGCGAACCGCTCCGCCAAGACTTCCAGATCCTCCAGTCTGTTCCTTAATGGGGGTATATTAATGGTAACAGTTCTTAATCTAAAATAGAGGTCTCGTCTAAAATTTCCTTTTTCCGCTTCTCTCCTTAAATTTTTATTGGTGGCAGCGATAATTCTCACATCAGTTCTACGAGTTTTAGAATCACCAACCCTCATATATTCCCCAGATTCCAATACCCGGAGAAGTTTCACCTGCGTCTCCACGGGGGTTTCACCAATCTCATCAAGGAAAACCGTCCCTCGATCAGCTTCTTCAAAATAGCCTTTTCGATCCTCACCAGCACCGGTAAAAGAACCCTTTTTGTGTCCGAAAAGTTCACTTTCAATGATACCCGCCGGAATAGCCCCACAATTCACAACTACCAACGGATAGTTTGCTCTCCGACTAAGTTTGTGTACTGCGCGAGCCACAACTTCCTTCCCTGTACCCGACTCTCCTGTAATCAAAACAGAGATATCCACTGGGGAAACCTGACCAATCATTTCCAGCACCTGCTCTATGGCTGCAGATGTTCCAATTAATCCTGAAATTCTGCGAATTCTATCTAACTCACTCATGTTATTTTCTTACTGTTATTATTGTCTCTTATAAACTTGCCACATCGATTTCAAAATTGAGTCTAATCCTGAATATTTTGGCTCCCAACGAATTAGTTCTGTAGCCCATTTAGAAGAAGCAACCAATTCAGCCGGATCACCCTGACGGCGACCAACAACTTCATAAGGAATAGGGTGATGAGTGATCTCTCTGGCTTTGGCAATGACTTCTAATACGGAAAAACCCTTCCCCGTAGCCAAGTTAATGGTAAAAGATTCGTTTTTCTGAAGATAATCCAAAGCTAAAACATGAGCTGATGCTAGATCAGTAACATGAATATAATCGCGAATACCTGAGCCGTCTCTAGTATCATAGTCGTCACCATACACTTCAACCTTTTCCCGCTTACCAGCAGCAACCTCCATGACAATGGGTAACAAGTTTGCTGGGTTTTGCTCTAATCCTAAGATCCGCTGCTGTAGATCGTATCCTGCAGCATTAAAGTACCTTAATGATGCATATCGTAATCCACGAAGCTTTCGATACCATTCTAGAAAATGCTCTATCATCAGTTTGGTAAAACCGTAATAGTTAATAGGATTTGTAGGATGAGCCTCGTCAATAGGTAGGTACTCAGGATATCCATAAACTGCTGCTGAAGAGGAAAAAACAAACATCCCTGTCCCGTAGGTAGTCAGGGCGTCCAGGAGATTGATAGTACCGGAAATGTTATTTCGGGAATACTTCTCAGGTTCTATCATGGATTCCCCAGCAGCTTTAAAGGCAGCAAAATGAACCACGGCATCTACTCGGTCACGAAAACAGACTCTCAATGCTTCATTATCAAGTGTTGATCCAAAAACAAATTGAGCTTGGGAATTAAGATTTCTTTCCGTTCCAACAGAAAGATCATCGAGAATAATCACATCATGACCAGCTTCAATAAGTTCTAATACAGTATGAGAACCAATATATCCTGCACCACCTGTAACCAATATCTTCATTTTAATAACCTATCTTTCGCAATAAGAGAACCTTTTTTAGTTTTGTCAAACAGAAGTATATCTTGAACATGATAAAACATTTACTATATCCTAATACTTGAGAATTTCAACAACTCACAAGTTGTCATGACATTCAAGATGATTAAAATCAAAATGTTCATATTCATTCGATATCCTGCCGCATCAACTCGATTTCATCTCTCAGCATGGCCGCTTTTTCAAAGTTTAAGTTTTCTGCAGCTTCCAACATCTCCTGTTTTAACATATCGAGTACAGCGGCTTTATCAAGATCATCTAAAAAGTCAACTTTGTGTCTGTATTCTCCCTCGGTATTCTCTTTGAATGCATCAGCCACTGAAGTGGATGAAAGTACTTCTTCCATGCTTTTATAGATGGTCTTAGGGGTAATACCATGTTTCAAATTGTATTCTTCCTGAACACGCCTGCGCCGGTTTGATTCTTCTATGACCTTTTGCATCGACCCTGTCACCCGATCGGCATAGAACAGTACCTTTCCATTAATATTTCTTGAAGCCCGGCCGGCAACTTGCATTAGGGAGGATTCAGACCGTAAAAAACCCTCCTTATCCGCATCCAGAACAGCCACCAAAGACACTTCTGGTAAATCCAATCCTTCTCGGAGCAGGTTGATACCTACCAAGACATCAAACTCACCCAGTCGTAAATCACGAAGAATCTTTACCCGCTCCAGAGAAATAATCTCAGAATGAAGATAGCGAACGTTTAAATTCATCCCCCTTAAATAATCGGTAAGATCTTCTGACATCCTTTTGGTAAGAGTAGTTACCAGAACTCTCTCTTTTCGCTTAGTGCGACTTCTAATTTCTCCAATGAGGTCATCTATTTGCCCGTTAGTAGGACGTACCTCAATCACTGGATCAATTAATCCAGTTGGACGAATTAGTTGCTCTACGATAACCCCCCCCGTACGTTCCAATTCACGGGGTCCCGGCGTAGCAGAAACGAAAATAGCCTGGTTTACTGCTTGCTCGAATTCATCAAATTTCATAGGACGATTGTCCAGAGCTGAGGGAAGACGAAAACCATACTCAACCAGTACTTCTTTTCTACTTCTATCACCAGCGTACATGCCCTGAATCTGAGGTAGAGTAACGTGTGACTCATCAATAAACATCAAATAGTCATTAGGAAAGAAATCCAAAAGTGTCCAGGGCCGTTGACCTGGTTTCCGATTGGAAAAATAACGTGAGTAGTTTTCGATACCTGAACAATATCCCACTTCCAAAAGCATTTCCAAGTCGAAATTAGTTCTTTGTTCGAGGCGTTGAGCTTCCAGTAAAAGTCCTTCAGACTTGAGTTGATCTAATCGTTTCGCCAATTCTTTACGAATAGCTTCAATAATATAATTCAACTGGGAATCATCAGTTACAAAATGCTTGGCAGGATATATGTAAAGGGTGTCCAGTTCACGTATTACTTCACCAGTCAAAGGGTCAAATGAAGAGAGCGTCTCGACTTCATTGCCAAATAGCTCAACACGGATGCAGACGTCTTCATAGGCTGGGAAAATCTCGATTACATCCCCCCTGACCCGAAAGCGCCCTCGCCCTAACACGGCATCATTGCGAGAATAATATATTTTTACCAGAGCGGCAAAGAGCTCCTTCCTCTTGAGGATTTGACCTTTTTCCAGATAGACGATCTGCTCCCGGTAATCTTCTGGCGACCCTATGCCGTAAATACAGGAGACACTGCTGACTACAATGACATCCCTTCTCTCCAAGAGGGAGCTGGTGGCTTTAAGTCGTAACTTATCAATCTCTTCGTTCACTGAGGCGTCTTTCTCAATGAACGTGTCGGTAACTGGTAAGTATGCTTCCGGTTGATAATAGTCGTAATAACTGATAAAGTACTCCACTGCATTTTCGGGAAACAGGGAACGGAATTCACCATAAAGTTGTGCAGCAAGGGTTTTATTATGAGAAATGATAAGGGTTGGCTTTTGCAATTCCTGGATTACATTAGCCATCGTAAATGTTTTTCCACTACCAGTTACTCCTAATAGAGTCTGAAACTTATCACCACGATTTACACCTGCTGCCAGTTCTTTTATAGCTTGGGGCTGATCACCGGTGGGATGAAAATCAGAATGTATTCTAAATTCTGCCATATTGACTTAGAATTTACCAACTCTCCTCGGAGGAATCAAGGAATAGAGTACGCATATCTTGCAGGACTCAACAATTGACTATATTCTATTTTTCAAATAATAACGGATAAATGACTGATGAGTTAACTTTCTTGAGGATAAACACGATTAAATGTTTGAAACACGATTTTTAGAAAAAAGGAATCGCATAACCTGAAGAATGAATCTACTTAAATAAATCATGGTTCAATCAATGAAATATCCTACAAATATAGTACTCACCACTTCTCAATAGCGTTACTGTCTTGTATAAAGCGATCGTTTTTTAAGTAGACATCTTTAAACATTAAAGAACAAAGTGAATCATTCTCAGCGACTCCATCCAGTCATCTGTTTCAAAAGAGACTATCTGATCATCTTCTAATATCATTCCTGGGTAGAAAGAGGCCTTGTAGGCGTCTTTGGGTTTATGGAAACGGATTTTTATTTTGAAATGCTTTGGTAATTCTAACAGACATGAGGTGGTCTCTCCAGGTAATGTTTGTGCTACCACAGACTTTATCTCTTCTACTACTTTTTCAGGATGTATAGTGACAACAGAATTACCTACTCCTCTTTTAACTCCAACCGTATTGATAGAGGGGATCAATTTTTTCGCGTGTTCACACAGTGCTTCATCACCCGACAGGAAGATGACGGGAACCTGGTGCAGTGCAGCAGTAAAAGAATTCAAGAGAAATTCTGATGTTTTGATATCATTAATTGTGATTTCCGTGGCTTTACCTGTCATAGTATGAGACAAGGGATTTCCTCCTGATCCAGTCCGGGAATGATACCCAATCATTAAGGCACAAGTGAAAGAATCATCCAACTCCTGCATCATGGAGTAGGGATGACCACTCCAGCCTCTAATGAGCCTTGCTTCTTTAGGGAGAGCGCTGGCATCGATATTTCTTCCCGAGGCATGAGCATCTTTCACTACTATCTCAGTGGCACCACCTGCCAGGGCTCCTTCACAAGCTGCAGCAGCTTCAGCTGTCATCTGATTCTGAAACAGAGGGTAATCCTTATGTTTATGATCGACTTCATCCCATACAGCTGTTGCTGCAATACCTTCCATGTCAACGCTGATATAGACTTTCATACTTACTCCCTTCTCTATTTGGGGATAATGGGTCTCTTGATCCTTGCCGTGGCAACAGCACAGAAAGTACCATAACCGCCTTCCACACCGAATTCAGGTCCACTACCTCCTGCCCCCATGAGGAAATTGACAAATTCATCATCATGTCCATGTTTAATGAAATATTCATAGTAATTATCATCCATTGTAATGAGTTCGATGGTTAGTGTATTCGACTGATCCCAACCAGATGTATCTCCTCCACAGTTCTCTACAGATGCTGTCCAGGTTGAGTCTCCTTTCTCAATAACGTCTGCATGCTCGGCACCACAAATCCAATTGTATGATGAAGTCATCATCCGGCTATAATGATTAGGCATGGTCTTAAATTTGATTGTGTACGGTCTATTCGTATCAATAGAATCTGGTACCGAATCCTCTATTATTTCCGGGAGAGGAGGTGTCGTTACTTCTCCGATTAACTCTCTGCCATCCGGAGTTTTGACTGTCAGAAAATAGGTCTTCTCCGGTTCGGGAATAAATAAACCGAGCGTATCTATGTAGATGCTCCCCGACCAGAAATTATCAAAATACCACATTTGTTCAGACTGATACTCATCTTCAATGAGAAATAAGTTGTAGGTTGAGTCATTATCAGAAATCTGGACCACGGCATCTGTCACATTAAATCTTGATTCCAAAACATTATAAACTTGGTATTCATCGAGATCTTCACCATACCAGAATGTATCGGTACCCACTACTTCCCAAACAGGTCCTTCCAAACCCAATGTCTGACGCACCTGAATAAAAGTAGGGATCGAATCATCTAATGAAATGAAGGCAAAGACATTAAGCTCAGATTTATAATTCGAAGTTACATCTTCCCATTTAGAATCGATACAACCCAGTCCTAAAAACAGAAGGATAAAAAATGGAAGTAATCTTTTCATTTCAGAATTCAAATCTCAGACCAAAGGTAGGCATGAAAGGAAACATGGGTACACCACCCCGTTCCACTCCTTCGTATTGATCGGTACGACGATTATACTTATCCCGATACATATAAGTAAAATAGTTCAGATGATTGGTAACATTGAGTATTTCCAAGTACCACTCCCGGTAGCCGTTAAAGAATGGTTTCCGCTTCACTAGACTGATGTCCCAACGGAAATAAGGAGGATAACGTTCACTATTACGTTCACCTGTTAACCAACGATCCCATAAGTCCCAATCTAAATTTGGCCCCAAGGTATATTCACTCCAGGATTCGTATCTCCCAATGATAGGAGTGTATGGATTCCCAGATGAATAGCTCAATGCTGTACTGAAGTGAATATTCTCAGTCAACTGCATATCTGCCACCAAATTCAAGGTATGCGTCCGATCATATTTGGGGTAATACCAACCATGAAGTGAAGTGTACCATTTCGTCTGAGCAAAAGAGTACCCGATCCATCCTTTAATCCTTCCAGTAGTTTGTTTGGCCAGAAATTCTAAACCGTAAGCATAGGCATCAGTATCAAGGAATTCATTAAAAGGATCAAATTTTATTTCATCTTCTTCTTCAGCAAACATATTGCCTTGTTTTAAGGTAATTAACCGGTTGAAATCCTTATAGTAGCTTTCCACTCTAAAGAGAATATTCCGAGGAGAAAGATATTCCACTCCCAGGATGGAATGAGTCGCCACTGGAGCTGGATTCTCCTTAGGAATACCTAACCAAATATCAATAAAACGCATATTTTCATCCTGAGGATTTGCCGTAGCAAGAAACTGGTGGAAACGACCCCAATTAAATTTGATATTTAAATCTGGAGTCAAAAGGTACTTCAAGCCAATACGAGGTTCGAAATAGAAGGTATCATGAAGACTATAACGTGAAACCCTGACTCCTAACTCTGTAGAAAAACGGTCGGAAACTTCCCAGCGATCCTGCAGGTAGATAGATTGTTCGTAGGGTTTATCCAACATCCAGAGGGCCGTATCCTGGAAAGTATAGAAAGTATCCTGTTCTAGAAAACCCCAACCAAAAGTTAAACCTAGATTGAACTTCAAATCCTTATGCTGAAATCCACCAGTTATAGTTTGACGATCATCAGGAACCCAGGTCAACTCCGTCTCTATGGTACGATCATTTACAATATCAAAAACATCAAAGTTGTATTTTTCCTCCCAACGAGATGTATCTGTACCTTCTGAGTAATACTCCTCATAAGCATTGTCCATAGCAATCCAGAAACGGAAGCGACTGGAAGCTAAAAAAGTTTTGGCCACCAACCGAGGTGAAACAATCCAGCGCCAGGTAAGAGAGTTCGTAAAATTTCCCCAGCGCCAATCCATGAGGAAATCCTCATGATATTCTTCATACCAGTTTTCATAAACACTACCATAGGCGTCATCTTCTTTAAAATCAATATAAAATACATCATCTCCATAGAATGTACTTAAGGTTAAACGATGATCTGACCCCAGGTCCAGGTTAAGTTTTCCTTCAAAATCGTAGAAAAAGTAAGGAAAACCAAAATATTCAGGATCATCTTTAATACCGGCTGTCATCGCCAGTAAATCAACAATGGTATCAAAGTAAGTTCGTCGACCCGCTAACATCCATGAACCCTTTAACCGACTCCACTGAGGTACAGGACCTTCCATTAAGATTTTACTGGATATAAGCGATATATTCCCTTGTGCATGAAACTCTTCACTGTTTCCTTCACGGTTAATGATATTCAGGATAGAGCCCATCCTCCCACCATAACGGGCTGGAAAGCCACCGGCATTAAACTGTGCTTCTTTGATGGCATCCGTATTGAAAGTTGAAAAGATACCGCCTAAATGAAAGGGGTTGTAAACTGTGATACCATCCAGCATAATCAGATTCTGATCGGGGGTGCTGCCCCGCACATAAAGAGCGCTGGAAAAATCGTTGATAGTCTGGATACCTGGTAGATGCTGCAAAGTACGAAAGACATCCGCTTCTATAAAAGCCGGAGCTACCTCGATTTCCCTCATATCGAGGGTAATAGTACTGGGTTCCGGCCGGGTTATCCGCCCCGCGGTTGATCTTCAGGCCGCTCGACAGACGTTCGAGCGAAAGACGCAGCGCCTGTTGCGACGTCTGCAGATTCC
>JBHHUM010000159.1:0-2742 GCA_046861645.1 Fidelibacterota bacterium
CCACGCGGACGAACGACTGTGTTGCCACGGCTCCTACACCAGCTTTTGCCCACGGTACCAGTTGTCCAACAGCAAACCAGTGGCTCTGAACAGCAACCCCCAATTCTCCTGTATCTTCATCGAAAGCAATTATAGAGTAAGTGGAGAGGGGGCGAGGAGTGTCAATTTGGGGTCGTATTGGTAATAATGGTAAGAATAGTAATATGAAAAGGGTCCTCTGTTTCATAGCTGGCTCCTTTATTTCTGCTTAAATCTATTTAAAATTTAGCAAAAAACCCCGTTCTTAACGGGGCTGTTATATTTATTGGATGGTGGAATTCTCACGAAGGAACTCGAGATCCAAGTCCAAGATCAAATATATTCAATTTACTATCACTTCAAATTTCCATCTTTGTCCCATTGAGAACTTTTAACAACTTCATCATCCAAGAAAATTGTTTCTCTTTTTAGTTTACCATTATCATACCACCAAGTCCATTTCCCATCTAATTTACCATTCTTGAAAGAACCTTCTGACAGCTTCTGACCGTTCTTATACCATTCAATCTTCTGAGTCAATTCTCCATCTTGGTAAGTTTCTTCATACATCTTTTCTCCAGTCTGATACCGTCCAATCCATTTACCTTCCCAAGGCTCTCCATTTTTATATGTTCCTTCATCCGGATTGACCTGAGTACAACCAATTATCAATATCAGTGCAGTAATGAATAGAGTTAGTTTTCTAAGGACAACTGGGATTACTCCTTGCTTAAACATATAATAACCCTCCTTAATATTGTTTGACTCTTAGCTTATTAGCTATTAATAAATTGGTTTTAAGGAATGTAAAACCTAATCTATAGAATAGCAATACAAACAGGAGGTTACAGTCCTGTAAAGGATTAATTGATTATGACGGGGTTTTTATTAAGTTGGAGCAGGGAGATTCCCCAAAGGGTCCTGTGGAGAACTCCCGACCCCCTGCGCCACTTTCTACTCCGTTGGTGGGCGGATACGACAGACAGGCAAAGCAGGTGCTTGATTAGTGTCGGGGTGGTCGGATTTGAACCGACGACCCCCTGCTCCCAAAGCAGGTGCGCTATCCAAGCTGCGCTACACCCCGAAAATTAATTATTACAAAAAGCTCTGATGTTTGCAACCCTGCTCCCAAAGTCCCGACAAGTCGGGACGCTAACCGGACTGGGCTACGCTCCGATTTTGATAGGCGAAGTTATTCCGCCGCCGATCAAATAACAAGTTAATCGCTCGCTTCTTCTGGACTTGGTTCTTCCATGGGTGGTAAGTCTCCTGGATCGAGAATACCTTTGGCAATGAGTACCCATTCGCTGCGCTCCGGCTTCCTCCCCAGCTCCATTCGGTAGAGTTCACCAGTAGCTGTGTCAAGCATATAGTGCCAGTGAGTACGTTCGATAGAAAAGGATTGTAACTGGTAACGACCGGCATGCACATTCTGCTCTATTTTCTCGCGAATAAGACTTTCCAATCTGTTCATATACTCACGAATATCATCTTCATCCAGCGGTGTTGTAGAAAACGCCGTAACTGTTAAGAATATACACACAGCTAAGACTGAAATTCCTGTCATAACTTTTCTCATGCCAAACCTCCTTAGTGTCAATATGTGAAAATCTATCTGAATCTACGAAATGCTGGCGTGGCAGTCACTTGGGAAATTATCAACGCTTATGTAGACGACTTCGTTCGTACTCGGCCATGCGACGGACAAAATCATCTTCACTAATGGCATTCAGGAGGGGACTGATAGCGATATTTTCCTCAAGTGAGATGGTTGGTTGATGTCCATAGTTGTGTCCGGGATAGATAATAGTGTTCCTGGGAAGTGGCAGGATTTTTCTGAAAATACTCTGGTAGAGTTGGCGGGTATCACTCTGTGGGCTGATAGTCCGTCCCGTGCGACCTACGAAAAGAGTATCACCAGTAAAGAGGCATCCTTCCACCAGAAAGCATACAGAGTCGGGAAAGTGTCCTGGTGTATGAATTACGGTTATTTCTGAGGAACCGATTGTCAAGGTATTACCGTCTTGGAGTATCAGGGAATTGGGGAATGATTGATCACTGAAGAGAGCTGCTTGAGTATTGGTTAAAACTGAGAGGTAGTGACGAGCGTAAGCCGTATGATCGCCGTGTGTGTGGGTAATAAGGAGATACTTAACACGCAATTGCTCGGTTTCAATTACTGATTTTATCTGAGTGAAGGGAACAGCGGCGTCCACAAGTGCAGCATCCGAAGAGTTGTCACCGGTAATGAGGTAGGTGAAATTATGATCGTAGCCTCCTTCGAATGTCCAGATACGCATCTTTTATTTCTGAGGAAATGTACGGTGATTCTTAGACAAAAAGGGAGTAATTTCAAGAGGAGCAAGTGATATAGTTTCCCATAAAGGAGGAGAGTATAGCTATGATTGCTGCTTCGAGAAAGAAGGTTCTGCAGAGAGTAGTCACTGTGGCACTAAAGTGAGGCGCCAATACCAGTGCTGAGGTGAACACCTAAAGTTCTGCAACAGGGTTAAAAGAGGAGTAGCTCTGTTTCTTAATTACGTTGCCTTTTTTGGGGTGTGCGGGTAATTTTGCGCCGCTTCTTTTGTGGACGTTCCCGGTAGCTTCCCAACTTTGATTACGTCTTCGATACGGGACAGGCAGTTTTCAACTTCTCTACAGGAAAAGTTCTTGATATGCCCCGGTAGCTCAGCTGGATAGAGCAACGGACTTCTAATCCGTAGG
>JBHHUM010000018.1:0-36947 GCA_046861645.1 Fidelibacterota bacterium
AATGTAGATGTTGCTCTTCCCAGTGCTACACAAAACGAAATTAATGCTGATGAAGCCAAATTGCTCGTGAAGAACGGTTGTATTTGCGTGGCAGAAGGTGCTAATATGCCTTCCGAACCAGGTGCTATTGATGTTTTCCTTGAGAGCAAAATCCTTTTTGGTCCAGGTAAGGCAGCGAATGCTGGTGGAGTAGCAGTCTCTGGTCTGGAGATGAGTCAGAACTCCATGCGTCTATCGTGGTCTCGTGAAGAAGTTGACCAAAAATTGCATGGTATTATGAAAGCTATTCACAACCAATGCCTCAACTACGGTGCTGAAGGAAACTTTATTAACTACGTCAAAGGTGCTAACATTGGTGGTTTCATTAAAGTTGCAGACGCTATGCTGGATCAAGGTGTGGTTTGATAATCATACTCTAGTGTGTCAATAAAACGGGGACCGTGGTCCCCGTTTTTTATTCCATCTATCTCAAATCTAATTGTTGATTTTAATTCCCACTAAAAAGTGATAATTATCACAGACACTCACATAATGTAGCATTTAACTTTTCAAGAAATAGCCAAATTATCAAAAACCTGGTAGATATCCTTTTGAAGACTAAATATTACTTTCCAATATGAGAGCCTTTACCTCAATAAAAACGTTGCAGTTTACATGCTATCGATTTACTGACTTTGTTCTTCCCCTACTCTTTTGGATCAGGTATAAAAAAATCGAACCCATACCACTAAAACTTTCTATTATAAAAGTACTGCCCTCTTTGAATACAAAGTACAACTACCCCATAATTACAATCCTCAAACAATTTACCTACTTTTAATAGGAATTCATGGAGGAGGTAGTTCAATAGCAAAATTGGTCGAAATTGGGGGAAATCCCCAGCATCTGGAATCTTTCTTTACAGTACCACAAGTACTGTATACCTGCTTTATTGATTACAAAGACTATGTTCCATAAACTTACTGAATTAGACATAATAAAAACATTCAACACCTGCCCCGTACAGTCACAAGCTCCTTACCCTGATACACTCCCCGATACAGTCACTCCGTTCCTTACGGGACTGGCGTTCCTCATTACCGGGCAAGCAGGGCAGGCAGCGTTGGCGATCTATTATGATTGCCTGCCTGTCGACAGACCGGGAGGTTATAGACCTTTGACTCCTGACGGAGTCTATAAATATGAATAGAAATCCCGTAGGCTTACAGTCCCGTACTTCATGTCGGGAGATTGTATGTCTATAAAGGCACTGAACACGGTAAACATAAACTCCGTCGGAGCTCAACAGGGTGGTGTAAACAACATGAAAATCAGTTTATTTTTAGAACATAGTCATTACGAATTAGGTTACGATTAGTCACTTTGGTAAAGTGGTGAAAAGAGCATTATAGTACAGGCTTCTGCATTAATTGCAAATTATGTTGGTGATTTGGTTATTACTCTTAGGCAAAAATACAAAATCAACCAGGTTTATCTCCCGGGTTTTCACAGAGTACCATCTTCACATAGATGACTGGAATTGAAAAATACGAACCCTTTAAAAGGCTTAATCATTTTAAGTGGTTTGACTATTAGAATAATCCTTTCTCAGGTTCTTTGAATTTTGCTTGGTTGTCAGGAGAAGCCATCCAAAAAGCTAACGCATTACTCGTATTTATTACTCATGGAATAGAAGACCAAGAGGTCAAATACGAAATGGAGATAAAATTGTGGGAGGTCTTAAAATAGTTACGGCTATGATGACATCTTTCACAATTTTGATGGAGTTCATGTTATTTCCAAAAAATATTAAATCAGATAAAAAGTTGGTTAAAATCTGAATGATAGCCGATATATCGAACTTTGTTTTCCGTTATCTAGGTATAAAACACTTTACTGTGATTGTAAAGATTATTGTCGTAAATCTCCAAATCAAAGCCATACCAGATGAAGCTTGTAGGAGACTCATTTGTTTAATCAATACCGTATCTTCATGATATTATTAACAGGAGATAAAATGAAGAAAGGACTCATAATTGTTATTTTATCGGTTTTCTCTGCAATTCATGCTGATGATAATTTAACTGATTTCCACGACCGAATGGATAAGATAAGAGCAGTCCTGGAACAATTACCCCGGGATGTTTCCTCCCCTGCTTCAAAACAAATAAAAGCACTACAATCGCAACTGTTACCATTACAACCATTGCAGATAGATGTACAAAAGAACTCTGAAGCAGATTTAATAATAGGTTTAGAAGACCCTTATGAGGAGATAACTATCACCGGGGATTTCTTTTTGGATGGAAATATCTACCTTATCAATCATGGTATATTAAATCTTATCGATGCCAATTTTACCCTCAGGGGTGACATAATCGTCGTGGATAGCACCCAGTTTCATGTAGAAAGAAGTGATCTTAATATCCTGGCAGAATATCTATATCAGTACATAATTATCGGATTGGATAATAGTACAATTACTTTTGATAGTACTGAAATCTCGGTAAATGGACTAAGTTGGAATGCCACATTTTCGGACAATTCATACTTGTCAATTAACGATACATACTTCTATGATGGCATAACAGCGAGTTTAGGAGGCAATGCTGAGGTAGATATTCTACGTTCTAACCCTTTTGAGTGGGTTATTTTTGAAAACGCAATCATGACTGTTTCTCAATCCGGTCCTCATATTTTCTGGTTTGAGTTTCCCGACACAAGTCAGGCTGATTTCTCATTTCCGGATGGAGAATATGTGACCAATTTCACTATCTCGGTTGATGATGATAACATCGATGGCATCGGTTATAATGTAAGTATTGATTCAACATCTGATGTCTGGTGGGGTCTTATACTTCAAGCGGGATCTGATGTAACCATTCGTGACTCTTTTTTACGTACCACAGGAATTATGGCCATGGAAGGAGACTCGTTAGCGATTACGGGTATCGTTAATGATCAATATTATACTGATTTTACTGCACCTCTTTCGGATAGAAACTTCCATTTAATTAACACTTCTTTAGGTTCCTGGAATGTTTATCCCTGGGGAGTTGGGAAACTCCTGTTAGACCAAACTATCATCGGTGAATTAGGGTCCTATGGTAACACTGAAACTCAAGTTCAATATTCAATTGTTGATGGCAGTGGGGGATATGTGTTTACAGGCCGGACAAGTTTTACGTTATTTTACCTCTCTTCCATTCTGAGTCATGTCATAGCCAATGATCACTCTGTCCAATTACATTACTTTTCTTCCTCACTTTTGGGGAACCTTATCGCCACCGATGCATCTCTGCTGGTTCTTGCGAATACGGTATCACAGCAACTCCCTGTCGCCAGGGATACATCAGTTATTTTAGAATTGGCCATCCAGTCCCCAGGTAATCCCACTGTTGATCAACTCCTCCCTATCATAGGTACTGCTGTGGTATCAAGCGGACCATTTATTCCTATTGATCTGGAGAGCTACCGGCTGGATTATGGTATCGGTGATGATCCTGAAAATTGGATCCAAATCGGTTCAATACATCAGGAAGAAGTCCGCCAGGATGTTTTAGAAATCTGGAACACATTTGGACTTGAGACAGGTCAATATAATCTCAAATTAACTCTTTATCTTTCTGAGGAAGACAGCCTGGAAACCTACCAATGGGTTTATCTGGGAGAATCCTGGAATGATCAGGTAATCCCAGCTGGAGATCGGATACTTGGTTTACATATTAGCGAATCAGAAAATCATGATTACGATGCTGCTTTTGCTTATGCCCAGGCTGCCTGTTTGCAAGCTACAGGGCAATTTTTCAAGTGGAGTGATTTAGAGCCAATACCCGGTCAGATAGGTGGACCGGTATTTGATCTACTGGAAATGGTTAATTACTACTATCCTCAATCCGACACAAAGATCGAACTGAATATCCCTATTATTAACACTGTCCAGAGAGAAGTCCCTCCTGACCTGATCTCCGAGCCTTTTGATAGTCCTTTATTCATCAACCGATTCAAAACACTTCTCGATTCCATATTTATGAAAATACCTGATGTTCAACTAATTGCCCTCAATATCGGTAATGAACATGGTTTCTATTTAGCTGAAGACACGACTCAGATTAACGCTTACAAAACCTTTTTCGACTCAGTAAAAGTATATGCTGAAATGCTCTATTTCAATATCCATGAAGAAGATTTAAATGTAGGCACTACGCTAACCTTTGATGCCCTCACCGATTCGTCAATCGCTACAACAATGCAAGATTTGAATCAATCTGCGGATATAGTGAGTGTCAATTATTATGCGGTAAATCCAGATTTTACCGTCAAGGAACCTTATGAAGTAATTGCTGACCTTAATGATCTGGTTAATTTATATTCAGATACTACTAAACCAATCTATCTAACCGAATGTGGGTATCCATCAAGTCCCGTTTGCAATAGTTCGGAAGCAAAACAAGCAGAGTTCATGGAGAATGTTTTTAAAGCATGGGATATCTATTACAACAATATAAAATATATCAGCTTTTTCCAATCAACAGACTGGCCATTAGAAGTAGTGGATAGTCTGGCGATCTACTATGGATTAGAGGATGATACAGTCTTTAAGGAATTTTTACGAACCTTAGGATTGAGAACTTATCCTAGTAACGGTACCAATAAACCGGCTTATGATGAAGCTGTACTTCAAGCACAAACGAGGGGGTTTTGCGATTCAATCTTAACAATATTTGATGAACCGATTGAGTATTTCCCTGAGGCTTATTCGTTAGCACAGAATTATCCCAATCCGTTTAATACCACTACCACCATTAATTACCAGTTCTTGATTTCCGGTCATATTGACTTGTCTATTTACAACCTATTCGGACAGAAAGTACGGACTTTAGTGAATGATCATCAAGGACCGGGTCGTTATTCTATCGTCTGGGATGGCAAGGATGATTTTGGACTGGAAGTATCCAGTGGAATTTATTTATGTAGACTTAGGAGTGGTAGTTTTATCAAAATGAGAAAACTCATCCTCCTTGAATAACCTTAAATGACTGAACGTGAACTTAAGTTTTACAATATTATATGTCAAATTGATCTCGATTAAAATGAGATATTAATGAACAATATAGCAATTAGAACTCTAATTCTTAACTTCATTTTACTTCTTCCGCTGCGAATCCACCTTCAAAACCTGGTTGTTGGTTTTACAGATCCGTACGAAGTGATAAATGTTTTGGATACAACTGTGGTATATGATTCTGTTATCGTAATAAACCAAGGTAAATTAATCATAGAAAGTTCCAATTTTACTATTAATCAGGCACTAATAATTATTAATGCTGGCACATTAAGTGTTGCTAAAAGCAACTTTGCTGTGTCCGGTAACAGTGTTTTCGCTGAGAACAGTTCTACAACACTCAAAGACAATTTATGGTTCTCTGGAAATATTATTGATTTTGGCAATGCTTCACTAATTATCGATAGCGCAGAAATTGAAATCCCAATGACATTTGCCGGCGAATATAATTTCATAGGGACAGATGCTGCAGAATTTAGAATAAGCAATTCAACCTTTGATTTAGGGAGTGGGAAACTTGGGGGGAGTTTTTCAGGACAATCTAATTTCACTCAATTGAATACAAGCTATCAAAGTCAGGTGGGAATTGCTATGACGATAGGTATCGGTGGTCAGACGACCTTGACAGTGGACAATTGCACGGGTGGTATGGAATTTGTAATCACTGACTCAGCAGATGTGACCATCAGTAATTCCATAGGTTTCGTACTTTGGCACGCATTTATCGAGAACTCAATTGTCGATATTACATTTCCTCCAGCTAATTCAGCTATACCAAATGCCAGCGACGTAACAAGTTATTCTTTTTCAGACACTTTAGCAGGTGTTTCGGGAATTCATTATACTATCAATGTACAAAATACTGCTGGCGTATTTTGGGCAGTTCTACTAAAAACCGGTTCCAACACTACCATCAACAATTCAAACGTGATTGGATGTGGTTTCACCTTCGCAGGAACAATTATAGACACTATTTCAGGTTTTGTTAATGATTCGTCTTATATCGAATTCACAGCTCCCTTCGCTGACCGCTATTTCCATTTGAACAGCACCATCATCAAAGCCTGGAATTTCTATCCTCTTGAAGGCTCAGAACTCATCATCAGAAATTCCATTTTTGGTGAAGCTTTGACATTTAACGAATCAACACTAGTCATAGAAAACAGTATTTGCGATGGTACGGGTGGATATTTTGGCGGAAGCAATAATAGCAAAATCCTTGTCAATGAATCCTTAATAAAAAGAATTGGGAATGGTCCAGCAATCATTGTTAACAAGGATAATTGTGAGATATTCATAAACGAATCCGTTGTTACTGGTGATGTAGTATTAAACAATTCTTCCAAATTGATTTATAGTAATATAACCTTCGATCAAGAACCGATCCTCAACGATGCCACCTTTTTCCTTGAAGTTGCCCTGGATTCTGTATTGGTACCAGATCAGGAAGATATTACTCCTATCACTGGTACATTACGTTCAGTAAATGGCCCTCAAAACCAAGATATGATCACAAATTATATACTTGAATTTTCTCATCCAGATAGCTCAAATATGACATTTATAGCCGACTTACTCTATTCCCAGGAGATCATTAATGGTGTACTCTACAACTGGAACACACAAGGAATAACACCTGGAGAATATCTGCTCTGGTTAACCACTTATGTCAATAATGATTCTCTCATAAAGATTAATGGAGAAATCATATTAAGTTCAGTTACTGTTGACAAGGAATACCACAGTTTGCCTGAAGAATTTATGGTATTTCAAAATTATCCTAATCCGTTCAATCCTATTACCTCTATTGCTTACCAGCTACCACAATCTGCAAAGGTTAAATTGTCTGTATATAATTTAAATGGTCAACTGGTTGCTACATTGGTTAACCAACAAAAAAGTGCGGGTTATTATTCGGTTCAATGGGATGCCAGTAATGTCGGATCAGGAATATATATCTACCAGATTTCGATGATATCCCCGGGAGGAACTGACGAACATCTTTTCAGAAAAAAGTGCGTATTAGTAAAATAATTTTAGAACTCCTATTCACTTAAAAGGTCTGTTTAATAGATACTTTCTCTGGCGAGCTATGAAAAATTCCCTTCTCAAGAGAACTTGTGTGATCTGCCAATAAGGAATAACAAATAAACATCTTCTGAACTATAGAGATCATCTTAAATACAACTATAATATTTATATCTGATTTTAGTTGTAATCCCTAACATAATAAATTTAGGTTAAGTCCCATTTTAGCCACCAATGTTACTATTTTACATATGAAGCACCGCTTAAAGCGTTCAAGGTGTGGTTGCAAGAAATTGTACTTTGTTCGACTGAGGAAGGTACGTTGCAGTGGCTGTCTAAATGAATGGATACCGGGGAGACTTCCATTACATTTTACTCAAAAAGAGTGGTTCTCAATTCTGCACTGGTTTGTGTACGAATTACCAGCAGTTACTATTGCCAAGGAAACAGGTATTGAACGCAAGTGAGTATTACAAACCTTGACCAATGTTCGTATGGCTTTCCGTAAAGATATACCCAATGTGTTTTCAGGAATTGTTGAAGTTGATGAGATTTATACAGGTGGACCATGGAAGAACAGGGAACACAGCGTAAAATCCGACGGAACCAAGTGTGATAGAGTGACTTTTCCAAAGAATCTTGTGGATAAGACGTCAGTGTTTGGCATTCTCTGCCATGGGGGCAAGGTGTGGACACAAGTTGGACCTGATGTAGAAGCGAAGACATTATAATCCATGATCTCACGATGGCAGGAGATTGGATGTGTTGTATGCTCTGACATCTGGAAAAGTTACACCGGAGTTGCTGCCAGGGGCTATGTTCAACGCTTGGTAAAACATTATGCTGGTGAGAACAGTGATGGCAAAGGAAACCACATTAACGGGCTTATCCCAACGTGTCGGAATGGGGGTACTTGAAAAAGAAGACAGGCTGCAAAAGGTAGGATCAGAAAGGAACAGCTCCCATTATAATTGGCTGAGTATGTCTGGTGTTGCAATTATAGAAATGATGATATTAACCTGTCCGGCTAGGAAACCCAAAAGAAACTCATAATGAAACGGTTTAAAAAGGCAATTCATTTAGTGGCTCTTTTGGGACTTTACCCTTATGTATTTTAGTATTAGTAATAATGTGATATTTTCAAGAGTAGAATATAGTATCATTAATTTGAAAGTCATTAGTTCAGGGAACAATTATTGAATCATAAACTACTTCATCATTTTATATCCGTTTTACAAGCACTCCTAGTCACCTTCCTCTGGTCAACTTCTTTTATTATTATTAAATGGGGATTGGCTGAAATTCCCCCTCTTACCTTTGCTGGGCTGCGCTATATATTAGCCTCTCTTTGTTTTCTACCACTCCTCCTGAAAAAGAAATATTCGACGGAAATCAGAAATCTCACATCACATCAATGGAAAAAACTTATACTTTTAGGATTAGTTTTTTACACACTCACTCAGGGAGCACAGTTTCTGGGATTATCCTTATTGCCTGCAGTAAGTGTAAGCCTTATGCTTAACTTTACCCCTTTAATTGTGGCTCTATTAGGTTTCACCTTTTTAAATGAAAAACCGACTGTATTACAATGGTTAGGGGCGACACTTTTTATCTTGGGTGTAATATTCTACTTCCACCCCATTTCTTTTACTGGTAGTCAGGGCATCGGTTTAATTGTAATGTCTATTGGAGTGCTGGTCAATTCAGGATCATCAATTCTTGGTCGAGAGGTAAACCGCAACAAAAACATCAGTCCAGTTGTTGTGACCGTCATGAGTATGGGAACTGGAGCTCTTTTACTTCTTATTATCGGTTTCACTGTTACGGGAGTCCCTTCTATAAGCCTAAAGAATTGGCTTTTTCTCCTATGGTTAGCAGTTATAAATACAGCTTTTGCATTTACTTTATGGAATCTTACTCTCCGCACTCTCACTGCTATGGAATCGAGTATTATAAACGGAACTATGTTGATTCAGATAGCAATTCTATCCTGGTTTTTTCTTGATGAAAGAATCACACTTCAGGAAGGTATAGGAATGGTTATAGCAGCTTTTGGAGCTGTATTAGTCCAATTAAAGAGAAAAAATGCTTACTAAATTCAGCCGAAAACTTCTTCCAGTTCTTTAATTCAGGGGAATACCAAACTCGCCCAAAACTCTCAATACATTAAATCTGGTGGGTTCAGGATCTACCCGTGTTTGGCTGATCCAAATGACTATTTAATAAGACTGTGCAATCAGATTCAGAGCCGAACCAGCCTTAAACCAGTCGATCTGAATGGAAGAATAACTGTGATTCAACAAGGCAGTATGAGTTGTGCCATCAGAATGACTGATAACCATTTGCAGTTGACTTCCAGGTAAAAATTCTGTTAATCCCTGGATGGAAACCCGGTCATCCTCTCGTATTACATCATAATCATCTGGATTGTGAAATGTTAAAGCTAAAACGCCCTGCTTTTTCAGATTAGTCTCATGGATGCGGGCAAAACTACGGGATATGACAGCTCTTCCTCCCAGATACCGAGGTTCCATAGCTGCATGTTCTCTACTCGATCCTTCACCATAGTTTTCATCACCGATGACTACCCAATCGACGCCTTCTGCTTTATAGGTACGGGCAATTTCTGAGAAACGGAGATTACGCTCACCTGTAAATATATTGATACCTTTGTCTATTTTGTCATTAAAGGCATTTACGGCACCAATGAAGAGATTATTGGAGATATTATCAAGATGTCCACGAAACCGTAACCACGGTCCTGCAGGAGAAATATGATCAGTAGTGCACTTTCCTTTGACTTTCAGAAGAATCGGTAAATTATCCAAATCTTTCCCCTCCCAAGCAGGAAATGGTTCCAAAAGCTGTAACCGCTCGCTCTGGGGAGAAACCTTAATCTCCAGATCACTAACGTCTTTAGGAGGATCTACATAACCCTCCTTACCCAAATCAAACCCATTTCTGGGTAATTCATCACCAACTGGAGGATCAAGCTCTACCTTTTCACCTTCATCATTTAAGAGTGAATCTGTCAGAGGATTGAAAGAAAGGGTCCCACCAATAGCCAGAGCAGTAACCAGTTCTGGTGACCCAATGAAAGCCAAAGTACCAGAGTTACCATCATTTCTCTTGGCAAAGTTGCGATTGAAAGAAGTGACAATAGTATTCACTTCACCTTCCTCCTTATCCGTCCGATTCCATTGCCCAATACAAGGACCACAGGCATTGGCTAAAACTGTAGCCCCTAAGTCTGTTAATACGGCAAGTTGTCCATCTCTTTCGATAGTTGCACGAATCTGTTCTGATCCAGGCGTCACCATGAATTTACTTTTCGTTTGTAAGCCTTTGGCTTGTGCTTGCCGGGCTAGATGAGCCGCCCGCTCTATATCCTCATAAGAGGAGTTAGTGCAGCTTCCTATGAGGGCAGCACTGATCTCATTAGGATATCCTTCCCTCCTAACCTCTTCAGCCATTTCAGAAATAGGACGAGCCAAGTCAGGAGTATGAGGACCTACGAGGTGAGGCTCAAGCTCAGTCAGGTTTATCTCAATCACCCGATTATAAAATGCTTCCGGATTCTCCGACACTTCCTCGTCGGATCGAAGGTATTCAGCTACCCCCTCAGCCAATTCAGCTACCCTCTCACGACCTGTGGCTCGGAGAAAAGTCGACATGCGTTCATCAAAAGGAAAAACCGATGTAGTTGCCCCAATCTCCGCACCCATATTAGTGATAGTCGCTTTTCCAGTGCAACTGATAGACTTTGTTCCTTCACCGAAGTATTCCACTATATGTCCCGTGCCCCCTTTAACAGTTAAAATACCTGCAAGTTTAAGGATGATATCTTTAGATGATGTCCAGCCAGACAGTTCTCCAGTCAATTTCACACCGATAATTCCCGGCCAGAGAAGTTCCCAGGGCATTCCGGTCAGCGCATCCACGACATCGGCACCTCCCACTCCAATAGCTATCATTCCCAGACCTCCAGCGTTGGGGGTATGCGAATCGGTACCAATCATCATCCCCCCGGGGAAAGCGTAGTTCTCCAGAATCACCTGGTGGATAATTCCCGAGCCCGGTTTCCAGAATCCTAATCCATATTTCTGGGACACTGTCTGGAGAAAACTGTAAATCTCGGCATTCTCTGTATTAGCGTTGGCAAGATCTTCCTCTGCTCCTACTTCTGCCCGGATAAGATGATCACAATGCACTGTAGCAGGAACTGACGTGTGACGTCGACCAGCCATCATAAACTGGAGTAATGCCATCTGAGCAGTAGCATCCTGCATGGTCACCCGGTCGGGATGAAAGTTTATATAACTTTTGAGCCGTTCTGGTCGATACTGTAGAGGTTCAGCTAAGTGTGCCACCAGAATTTTTTCCGTTAGCGTCAATGGTCGACGAAATATCTCTCGCGCCTCGATCACCTTTTCTGGAATTGAAAGGTAAGCGGAAGTAATCATTTCTAAATCCTTGATCATGATAAAATATTCTCCGAGGTTGTGCTATTTAATCGTCGGTAACCGGACACTTTGAGAAGGAACTGACTTTTAATTTACTCGTATCACGGAAAGAATTGCTTTGGGAAATTACATGAAGGCACACGAAATTTCAATTCCAATTAAGTCCTACTACCCTGTGAAAAACACTCAACCAAAATATGTTGCCTTGCTACTATCTTCTGTAGCTGTCCTTTACGCTTCAGACTGGCAAATCATAGAAAGCACGACTGAGCGATTGATCATCTCTGCTGAGTTTTCTCCTGGGAAAACCGAAATACTACCCAAAGAGATAAGCCTGACCGTGGGGCTACCCAGTAATAAATTACCTCAACTTCAGATTAATGAACTCAACTCTAAACCTGTCAACATACAGAATCTTAAACCAGAGGTCACGCTTCCTCAAAGAGTCTTTCGCTGGGAACAGGCGGGACGATTCAGGGACTTGTACACGGCTGTTTTAGTTGTAGCCCCCTTGATCAAGAGAAACAATTCTACACATGCGGTACACTCAGCTCAAGTTACCATATCTTTTACCGAGCGATTTCACAAGGGTAAGAGAGTTCAGGGAAGTGAACTACAGCTTTATCGTCACCGTATTATCAACTGGAATACAGCTAAAAATTGGGTGCATCACTCTACACCCACAAATCGGTCTAAATCGGTAGTTCTCCCCGCAGGTGACTGGTTCCGTATCCCCATCACTATGGATGGCATGGTTAAAATAACTTATGACATCCTGGATGATTTAGGAATAGCAGTGAACACAATCGACCCACGTTATTTACGGTTATACACCAATCCTCAGGGTGGAAGACCCATGTCCACATCCGTGAATAGCGACATCCCGGAAAACCTAATTGAAGTCGCTATTTCCATTACCGGAGAAGATGACGCTTCATTCGACAGTAACGACGAACTGTTATTTTATGCTAGGGGTCCTCGGGGCTTTGATATTAAAGGTCCTACTTCGGTAGAGTACACCCAAAATCCCTACACGAATATAAACTACTACTGGCTTTTAGTACCGTCAACCTACGACATTCCTGGTCAACGGGTTAGCACGATCAATGAATCACCCAATAACCCGGTACCTCTTGACTTTGGAATCGCCTTCATACATCAGGAGACAGATTCAGAAAATCCATACGAAAGTGGTATCGAATGGTTTGGGACTATTTTTACTAAAGGACAGACTATTTCCAGTTCATTCTCAATCAATCATCCTAAACAAAGTGTGGATGCTACCCTTGAATTTGCCCTAAAAGGTGCTAAAATTAGTGAATCTGGTAACTTGCCAGCTCATATTATTAAAGTCTATCAACAAAGCAAATCAAATGGACCTCTAGGTACTTTTTCTTTTAGTGGTGTTTCCGTACCAGAATACACTGTCGAACTTGACGAATCACTTCTTGCCAATGGCATCAACTATTTCCTCTTTGAAAATGCTTCAACCAATTCCAATTCAAAACTTTACCAGGACTGGTCAACACTTCAATATGGCAGGGAATTAATTTGGGAGGGAGCAGAGTTTGAATTCTGGACTCCAGTTAATGTCACCGCAGCCCGATTCTCTATTGATAATGCTACTGACAACCTGGAGATTTGGGATATAACCAATTTTGCTGAAATAAAAAGCATGGAGATTAACACCGTTACTGGAACGGGTAGTTTTGAGCGGGTACTCTCTGAAGAAAATATGATGCGTTTCATTGCCTTTTCTCCTGAAAACGTTGCCGAAGTGGTTGGAATAAATCCTGAAACTGAAATCACCTTCACTAATCTTAGAAATACAACCTATCCCGTCAACCATATAATAATTGTACCTCAGGAGTTTTTAGGACCAGCCAATGACCTTGCTACATATCGTAAAAACTCTAAAGTAGCTTTACTGGAGACGATTTATAACGAGTTTTCAGGTGGAGTCGCTGATCCCTTAGCCATAAGGTATTTTCTAAAGTGGGCTAAAGAATACTGGCGTGACCCAACATATGATTCCTTTCCATCCTATGTTCTTCTATTTGGCGATGGCGATTATGATTACCGGAACATTACCGGAAATTCCAACACTCGTATCCCCACATTTCAATCACTTACATTGAACGGGATTTCCTCTGATGACCGTTTCGTCTATCTAGATGGAACTACTCCTGATATGGCTATAGGACGTTTTACCGCATCGACATTGACTGAAGCTGATATCATGGTAGCCAAGACAATAGCCTATGAATCTGAACCAGAGATTGGTCTTTGGCGGCGAAGGATCACCTTGGTAGCTGACGACTTTTCGGCACCTTCTACTTCCATAATTACAGAAAAAACTCATGTTGAGAACAGTGAAGATGTAGCTGACCTGATTTCAGATGGTTTGGAAATACGAAAAATATATACTGAGGGATACCCTGCAGTTAGTGATGGTTCAAGTTTCGGTTTGACTCGTCCGGGTGCCACTCAAGCTCTCTTTGATGTGTTATTAGAAGGAACTGCATTAATCAACTTCATTGGACATGGCAATCCTAATCAGTGGACTCACGAAACCTTACTCTCTACTAGTAGAGGTGACTTATCTTCAATTAATACGGGGTTGCGACTACCCATTTGGATCGCTGGAACTTGTAGTTGGGGTAAATACGATAATGTGAGTGGCAGCGCAATGTCAGAGGAACTAATGCGAATGGAGGAAAATGGTGCTATCGCAATTATTTCTACGACCGATCCCATTTCTTTTGGCGCAAATGAGCAATTTATTAAGAATATTTTTCAGGCGTTATTCGATGACGAGTCACTCACTGGCCTACCTTTGGGAGCGGTCTTTCAAACCATAAAAACTGGAGGTTATGGTAGTGAGCTCTTTCATCTGTTTGGTGATCCTGCTTTACGAATCTGTGTACCGGGAGATACTTTATCGTCTCCCTTACTTCCTGATACTCTAATGGCCCTGGCAACAGCAAATTATAGCGGTACATCAGCTCTCACTCAACCTGATGTAGGTGATGGATTTGCAATTCTGTATGATAGTGAATCAGAAGCTAATTTTAATTATACACTTGGTGATGTAGAATATGCTGTACCTTACACTAAATCCGGTAAGACACTTTTCCGTGGAGCAATTTCGTTTTCTAATAATGGATATAATGGCGGTTTTATTCTACCGAAAGATGTCACTGTGGATGGAAATAGAGGCAAGTTTGTAATTTACCTTTACGGTAATCAAGATAACCGCTTGTGGGAGGGATTAGGTGTTCATGGAAATTTGATATTTATCGGTGGAACAACCAATTCTCTGGACGATGATGGACCCCAGATCACCTTTTCATCAAATAACCGTACGATTGGCTGGGGTGATCAATTGTCTACCGAAGCTGAACTTACCATAGAATTAGCTGACCCTGCCGGTATTAATCTCACCGGAGAGGTAGGTCACGCCATTCGTATTTGGCAGAATGAGGACGAATCAACAGCCGAGGAAGTCACAGATCTTTTTCTCTATGATACAGGAAGTTACACTGAGGGAACCATTTCTTATACTCTTCCTAGTCTTAATGACGAGATCATGCTCACTATTGAAGCCTGGGATAACGCTAATAATGTTGCCCAGGATAATATTAAAGTGAAACTCGTTGAATCATCACAATTTACTTTAAGTAATATCTTTAATTATCCAAATCCTTTCAGTAAGACCACTCAATTTGCTTTTGAAGTCAGTCAACCAGCTGCTGTAAATATCAAGATTTTCACACTGACTGGTCAATTAGTGGCTGAGGTAGGAGATCAGTTTACCTCACATTACGGTTATAGTCACATTAACTGGGATGGTAGGGATGATTTCGGTGACGAAATTGCCAACGGCGCTTATTTATATCAGCTTACGGCAATCCCCGACGACGGTGGGAAAAAAGTGTCGGTGATTGGCAAGCTGGCAAAATACCGATGACTGACAAAACTCCCCCTTTCATATTGGCATCCCAATCTCCCCGCCGGAAAGAGCTTTTGAAAAAACTGGAGATAAAATTTGAGGTTTACCCGAGCAACATTGAAGAAACTCTTGATAATTATCAAAAACCTGAAATTATTGCAGAGGATTTATCCCGTCAAAAAGCCAATGATGTCGCAATTCATTTCCCGGATAAGATTGTTATTGGTGCCGATACTATCGTAGTAATTGATCATGAGATATTGGGTAAACCTACAGATCATGCTCATGCTGTAAAGATGCTTCGTCGCCTATCTGGGCGAACCCATGAAGTGTATACCGGGGTAACCCTGGTTCGCTTATCTCGGAACGCTGAGTTCAGTTTTTCAGAAAGAACCGAGGTCACCTTCCATACATTGTCCACAGAGGAGATCAATGCATACGTCAAGAGCAATCCACCCCTTGATAAAGCCGGTGGATATGGAATACAGGATTGGGAGGCAAAATTCGTAGATACCTTTTCTGGTTGTCGAGATAATGTTATTGGTTTTCCATTGCAAAAATTCAATGATTATATTACTTCTTCAGTTTTTTCAGATACTTTCGGCCTGTAATTTGTTATTATTAAGTTGATTATATTATTGGTCAAACAAAATATTAATGTCTCAAATACATTCAGGGATATCATAGAATAATTACTCATCACATGCCAAATAACGTACTCCTGCATTCTATATCTGTAATTTTTCATCTAATAGCATATCTATGGATTAGCAAAGAGATTTGGTTTGGAAAGGAGTGGGAATCAACGTAAAATTGTTCCCTCTGAACAAAATAACCTGTTATGTCATTCTACACTGATCTGAAAAAAACTCGCCGAGAAAAAGAGATTGATCTCAGCGAAATCACTAACCGCACAAAGATTAATCAGGCTTATTTAGAGTCCATCGAAAAGGGTGAATTCACCTTCTTACCACATGTTTACGTACGGCTTTTCCTGAGGGCTTATGCTATCGAAATTGGAATTGATCCAGATGAGACTGTGAACCAGATGGAAATTTTTCTAACGAAGGAACAGATTACCCCACCAGAACAACTCACCATCGATGACACCATGAAGGAAGATCATCTAGAAGACTATCTGGAACCAGCTAAATCTCCTCTCGAATCACGAAAAGATTTTATCAAAGTAGCCATCCTGGTAGCAATCTTCATTTTTGCTATCTTTATAATTAAACAGATCACTGCTAATAAAAAGGGTGTCGAGGAACACTTCCCGACAACACTTTCACAACCAGAAAAGCAATCCTCCTATTCTAAAGGTTCTACTACCTCAAACCCTCAAGTAGAAGGTGAAATCTCCCTTCCATCTGAAGAGGAACTGACCGAACAACCCTCGACAGATACTCCCTCAAAAGAGTAACCTTCTCCTCTTTCTGAGGAGAGTCCTCCCCCTTTCTACCCTATTTATTTCAACGATTCCTTGAGTGAAATGCAATTTTTACTTGACATTTGTGGGTTAAAAGATTAATGTTGTGGGTGATAGTGGGGAATTTTCCCTACCTCTTCTTCGAGATTAATGATTTCAGAAAATACATTTACAGGTGAGTTTCTCTATTCTTTGGATGACAAAGGGCGAGTTAATATTCCGTCCAAGTTCCGGTCATCATTATCTCCGGACAATGATTCCACTTTTATCATTACTAAAGGGATGGATCCGTGTGTAGTGGCTTATCCGGCTACGGAATGGCGTAAAGTGGAAGAGGGTTTACGTCAACTTTCATCGGCATCTCAGGTCTATCGTTCATTTATCAGATCAACTGTCCGCTATGCCACCCCCGCAAAAATGGATAAACAGGGACGAATTCAAATTTCCCCTGCCTTGCGGGATTTTGCGGGGCTGGTTAGGGACGTGATTATCATCGGTGTAGTGAACAAGATAGAAATATGGAATCCAGATAAATTAAAGGAATTGGAAGCTTCTATGCCTCCTACGGTTCAGGAAGAATTGGATAACTTAGCCGAAAAGATAATTCTATAACATTGGAAGAGAAATGTTCTTCAGACCAACTCACACATATCCCCGTCCTCCTCAGAGAAGTTATCAGATTTTTAAAGGTGAACCCAGAAGGTATTTATCTGGATGGTACGGTAGGATTGGGTGGTCATGCATCTGCGATCCTCTCTATTCTCTCGGAAAAAGGGACTCTTGTAGGGGTTGATCTGGATGATGAGGCACTCGCTCGCTGTAAAGATACCATCGGCGCCGCCTCTAATTGTCATCTCGTCCAGGGTTCATTTTCAGATATCCCCGATTTTCTCCAAAGGCTTAAAATCCAACAAATCGATGGACTTCTACTTGATTTGGGACTTTCCTCCCTTCAATTGGATAGCCCTCAACGGGGCTTCTCATATCGATTTGATGGTCCCCTGGATATGAGGTACAGTACGATTCCTCAGATAACTGCACACGATATTGTTAACACATGGTCGGAGTCAGAGCTACGTTCTCTCATAAAGAAATATGGTGAGGAAAGGTCTGCTGGTCTCATAGCTAGGACCATTATCCAGGAGAGGGCAAACTCGACGATTGATACAACAATGGAATTACGTACAATTGTATCTTCAGTTATACCTGGGAGATTTCTGAACAAATCACTTTCCAGAATTTTTCAGGCAATCCGGATCACTGTAAACGGAGAACTTGAAGCTTTGACCCAAGTAGTGAGCAATTTTACGGATTATCTTAAACCACTTGGACGAGCAGTCATTATATCTTACCACTCACTTGAAGACAGAATAGTAAAACATGCTTTTCGCAACCACGCACGAGATTGTATCTGCCCCCCTGAATTACCAGTCTGCCATTGCGATCACAGAGCTACCGTTCGTCTTCTCACCCACCAGCCGGTGACTCCCACACAGGATGAGCTTGCCGATAATCCCCGCTCCAAGAGTGCAAAATTAAGAGCCGTAGAGAAACTATGAGACAATATCCGAGAAAAAGGCAGAGTAGAACCCGTCGAGGGCAGCAGGATTTCATTAACTCCCTTCTCTTTTTCCTGGTGGCGATCCTATCAATTTCAGGATTATTGACATATCTATGGATATATAATGAAATCAATCTGACCATGAGAGAAATAATAGAGCTGGAGCAAATTCACGAGAATCTTCTCACAGAAAATAGGGAGTTAGAGAATACCAATGCCGCCTTGCGTCGATCGGACAGGATCTCAATGGTGGCCCGTGAAAAACTAGGTATGATCACTCCTTTACCGGAAACATTAGTCGTCTATGTCGATCCAGAAATCCTCGCCAAACTGGAAAGTTCACATGACTAAATCCTTTTTAAAATTTCGAAAGCGGGTATTGTTTCTTTCAAGCTTTGTCGTTTTGCTATGGGCTAGCCTGGCTATGCGCTACTTTTATATTCAAGTCTTCAGAAGCAGCAATTTTACCCAGATTGTTAAAATGCAGGGTGAGGAGAAAATTCTCCTGCCCGCCATAAGAGGTACTATTTATGATAGAAACTATAAACCCTTGGCAGAGAATGTTATCCATTACGACTTTGCAGTCCATCCCCGTCGTGTAGAGAATCGTGAACTAATCATTTCCACTTTCTCCAGTGTTACTGGTCGTAGTGAAGACTATTACAAGGCACGTTTAGATTCAGACAATTCCTACGAATTTTTAGAACGCAATTTGCGTCATGATGAAAGCCAACTCCTTCTGGCATTGAAGGATAAAGGGCTCATAGCCCATAGACACAGTTCAAGACTTTATCCACATGGACATATCGCTTCCCAAATCATTGGTTTCACCAACGTCGATGGGAAAGGTCTGGAAGGGCTTGAACAACAATATGACTCACACCTAAAAGGACAGACTGGCTGGACAATCCTGGAAACAGATGGCTATGGTCGCTCTCGAAAAAACCAAGCTTACCCTATTCAAAAGCCTGTTGACGGGAATAATCTCATTCTGACTATAGATGTGGAGTACCAGGCTATCCTTCAGGATGAGTTAATCCGTCAGATAAACGCTACCGGAGCAAAGGGAGGTATGGGAATTATTCTGGATCCTTTTTCTGGAATGATTCGAGCCATGGCTTCCCTACCTGATTATGATCCTAACGAACCAGGCTCTTCCACACAGGAATTCTATCGAAATCGAGTTATCACTGACCAGTATGAACCGGGATCAACTTTTAAGATTGTTCCTGCCATGGCAGCACTTCACACCGGTAAAGTAAGTTTACAGGAAGAGTTCAATTGCGAAAATGGTAGCTATGAATTTCACGGTACTACTATTAAGGATTGGTCAGACTTCAGCTTACTTACTTTTCCGCAAATCATTGAGCAGTCAAGTAATGTTGGAGTCATCAAGATTGCAGAGCGAGTAGGAGCTAAAGAATTGTATCGTTTTGCCCGGAAATTCGGATTTGGTTCTGAATCAGGAATAACCTTACCTGGTGAAGCCCGGGGTTATCTGCGTACCATACAAGAGTGGAGTGGTATTTCTTTAGGGGAATTTCCACTGGGTCATGAAGTATCCGTAACCACACTGCAAATCGCCTTAGCTTATGCAGCGATTGCTAATGGCGGTTATCTTATGAAACCAATTATTGTGGACAAGATTTGTGATACTGAGGGAAATGTTCTCCAGTTCGAAAGGCCACAGATTGTGAGGAGGGTATCTTCGTCTGCAAGTGTGGAAAATCTGAAATCAATGCTGGTAAAAGTCGTTGAAAGTGGTACGGGAACAAGTGCCCAATTGACAGGTTGGAAAGTTGCTGGCAAAACTGGCACAGCACAGAAGTTCATTGATGGTAAATACTCTAAATTCAAATTCATTTCGTCCTTTGCAGGTTTCTTTCCGGCAGATGATCCTCAACTCGTTGGCGTGTTCGTCCTTGATGAACCCCGGAAAGGTCTGCACTGGGGAGGATTTTCTGCAGCACCCATTTTCCGAAATGTTATGAAGAGAATCATTACCCAAGATGATGAGATCCTAGTCCACAAACCAAGGTTGGAAAAATATTCTAACCCTCACCCAGAGACGAAATCGAACGATTTTCTGGCTGATGCACAAGGCGATCTACCCGTGACCATCATGACTTCAGCAGTCACAAACTTGAGTCCACCTGGAGTAGTGGTGCCCAATCTGCGTGGGTTGAGTTTACGAAATGCAGTTGCAGAGTTAAAGATGTCAGGACTCAGACCTAAGGTAGAGGGTTCTGGAGCCGTAATAGGACAATGGCCACCACCTGGAACTGAAGTCCGGTATGGATCAACCTGTTCATTAAAACTTGACTGATGGAAAAACTAACTTCAATTCTCAATGGTGTAGATCTGATTTCTGAAATTCCTTTGGATGTACCCATCCAGTCCATCTGTGCCGACTCTCGCCGGGTCTGGCCTGGTTCCCTTTTTGTTGCCATTCACGGCACACAGCAAGACGGCACAAAATTCATACCGGAAGCTCTTGCCAAAGGGGCAGCAGCGGTGATTTCCAATGGCAAAGACACTGATAAGGAGGTTAAGTCTAACACTCCGCTAATTCGCGTACAAAATCCACGACTGGCTCTCTCCCAGATGGCCGCCAATTATTACGATAATCCCTCGGCAGAAATGACTTTGGTCGGAGTCACAGGTACCAACGGAAAAACGACAACTTGCCACATTCTTTATGACATCCTGAAAGCATACGGATTAAAGACTGGTATCATGGGGACACTCGGAGCCAAGTCGCACGGCATGGAAGCTACTACGTCCCTCACCACCCCGGACAGCCTGGAACTTCATCGCATGTTACGTCTCTTTTGTGATGGGGGTGTCACCCATGTGATTATGGAAGTTTCCTCACACGCCTTAGAACTGGAACGCGTACATCACGTACAATTTGATTACGCCGTCTTCACCAATTTATCTCAGGATCATTTGGATTTCCACAAGACGATGAATAACTATTTCCAGGCAAAGACCAAACTCTTTTCCATGATCAATAGTGAGGGAAAGGCAATTATTAATTATGATGATGAGCGAGCAGAAAACCTTAGTGAGTTTTGCTCTTCACCGATTCTAAGTTGTTCTCTCGCTGGTAATACAGATGTTCACTTTGTGGAATGGGGAATGTCTCGTAAAGGTATTACAGGCATTATTGCCTTAGGTAAAGACAGGATTACTGTAAGCTCCGCTCTCTTGGGTGTACACAACCTGGAGAACATTCTTTCCGCTGCAGCTACAGCGTGGAGCATGGGTATCCCTCGTGAAGCAATCGAAGCGGGCATCTCCCAATGCCAAAATATACCCGGGCGGATGGAACAATTCTCCACAAAAAACGGCGCTACTGTCATTGTGGATTATGCCCATACTCCTGACGCCTACGAAAAACTGTTTTCCTCATTAAAAACACTGCTACCTGCTGGAGGGAAACTCTGGGTGATATTCGGTTGTGGTGGGGATCGGGATCATGAAAAAAGACCTATGATGGCTGCTAAAGCAGAATCTTTCGCAGATCATATTCTGGTAGTCCCTGATAACCCACGTACTGAGTCACTGGAGGAAATTAACCGGGAGATTGAAGCGGGCTTTACCCAGAATAAACATGAATTCAGAGGAAATCGTGGTAAAGCTATACGTGAAATTATCGGAAAACTCTCAGCAAGTGATATCCTTGCCGTAGTAGGCAAAGGTCAGGACAACTATGACATCATTGGAAGGAAACGTATCACCTATTCAGATATAGATACCGTCTTGAAAGCGATTAATGAGAATTGACTTACCCGATCCAGATACATTTAACCAAATGATCTCAAAACTGGCAAACCAAAATATTCTCTCCACTCTGACAGGTATTGCTCTGGATAGTAGAGAGGTACAAGCTGGTGATCTTTTCGTGGCCCTGTCAGGAGACAAGGTCGATGGTCACAATTTTCTACCGCAAGCACAAGATAATGGGGCTGCAGCAGCTCTCGTATCTTCTGAACGAGCTGATGTAGAATTACCTCAGATTGAGGTCGAAGATCCAGCGGAATTTATTGGAACATTAGCTACTGAATGGCGCTCAAATTTTACCTTACCAGTCATAGGAATCACCGGTAGTAACGGCAAGACTTCGACCAAGGATTTGCTCATACACATCTTCTCCACCTCCCGGGAAGTACATGGGACGCGTGGAAACTACAACACACACCTCGGACTACCTCTCACCTTACTCGAGCTTGCCTCGCACCATACCCTCTCCATCCTCGAAATGGGAGCCAATAAAGCGGGCGACATTGAATACCTTTGCAATCTGTCTCTACCTCGGTACGGATTAATTACCAATGTCGCCCGTTCCCACCTCAAAAGTTTTGGCACCATGAAAATTATTGCTCAGACAAAAGGAGAGCTTTTCACGGCACTCCCTGAAGACGGCATTGCTTTTGTAAACATGTCAGATGAAAATGTAGCAAAACTGGATACGTCTGCAGAGAGAGTTACATTTGGTTTTGAATCAACTTGTGATTTTGTAGCTGATCTACTCCGACATAATGACCAATCCCTCAGTATTATTATTAATGGCGAAGAAATAGAGCTCAACTCTTTTGACGAATCGTTTGCAAAAAATACATTAGCGGCGGCCAGTATTTCTCTTACCCTGGGAATTTCTTGGGATTCGTTTCAGGATTCTATCTTGACTTATAAACCCACTAAGGGAAGATGTGTTGTGAAAACTGTCCAGGGGATTACCATGATCGATGATAGTTACAATGCTAATCTCTCCTCTGCCATCGGTGCTGTAAATCTACTCTTTAGTCTGCCGGTCAAGGGACGGAGGGTCATTGTGTTCGGAGATATGTTGGAATTGGGGGATATATCGGTAGCTGACCACGAAGAATTCGGTAAGTATTGCGTCACCAAAGGATGTAATCTTCTGCTCTGCTACGGAACTGAAAGTGAAATCACTGCTAATACAGCAAGAGGAAGAATCGATGCCCGCAATTACACTGACAAAAAAGAATTGTCTGCCGATTTAAAAGCTTATCTAAAACCTGGTGATGCCGTTCTTTTTAAAGGATCCCGGGGTATGGCTCTGGAAACCATTATCAGCGAGGTCTTTGAAGCATAATGCTGTATCATTTGCTCTATCCCCTACACAGTAAAATTTCCGGGTTCAACCTTTTTCAATACATAACCTTCCGCTCTGCCATGGCTGCGATGACAGCTTTATTGATCAGCTTCGTCATCGGACCAAGAATTATTCGACTCTTGCATAATAAACATATTGGAGAAGAAGTTAGAAGTTTGGGACCGGAGTCCCATTTCTCGAAGAAGGGCACGCCAACAATGGGGGGGATCATTATCCTCGCGGCGGTGATTCTCCCCACCGTCCTTTGGGCCAATTTGACTAATCCCTATATCCTGATGATCCTTACTGCCACCGTGTGGATGGGGTTTATCGGTTTTTTAGATGACTACCTGAAAAATGTGCGCAAAATCAAGAAAGGATTGATTGCACGATACAAGTTGGCTGGACAGATTATCTTAGGTATGGTCCTAACCTTTGTAATTCTATCCAGTAAGGAAATCCAGATCTATCAATGGTTTACACCTGTCGACGGTGACCCTTTAAAAAATCCTATTGAAGCAACGGTTACTACCCTACCCTTTATCAAGCAATCTGTAATCAATTTCCAACACTGGTTACCCTATGCACTTTTTGTAATATTCGTAGTAACAGCAACATCTAACTCTGTTAACCTGACTGATGGATTAGATGGCTTAGCTTCGGGACTTGTAGCTATTGCTGCTTTTGTGTTCGCCGGGATCGCTTACATCACAGGCCGGGCAGATTTCAGTAGATATCTAAACATCCTCTATCTGCCCGGCGCCGGGGAATTAACCATTTTCTGTGTGGCTTTAACTGGAGCCGCTCTCGGTTTCCTGTGGTTCAACTCTCGTCCCGCGGAGGTTTTTATGGGTGATACTGGTTCCCTCGCCATGGGCGCCGCTATAGGTGGTGTAGCCATACTCCTGAAGAAGGAATTCCTGTTACCCTTCGCTGCTGCCATCTTTATTGTTGAGTCTTTCTCCGTGATACTTCAAGTCCAGTATTTTCGGTACACCAGACGAAAATATGGTGAAGGAAAACGACTTTTTCTGATGGCACCACTTCATCATCATTTTGAGCTTAAGGGGTGGGCCGAGAGCAAGGTTGTTATACGCTTCTGGATTCTTGGAATTCTTTTTGCATTGATGAGTTTGAGCACTTTCAAAATACGATGAATCCTTGGTTAAATACACCCCGCCCTCATCTAAAGGACAAGAGGGTTACAGTACTTGGTGGTGCGCGCAGTGGCATGGCTGCCTGCCGTCTTCTAACCAAAGTGGGAGCTACCATTTTCCTCTCCGATCAGCGAGAGCCTGGAAAATGGGTTGATAAAAGAAAAGAATTGTCTCGATTAGGCATCGAATCAGAAATAAATGGTCATAGTGAGAAATCATTGGAGGCTGATCTGATCATTGTCAGCCCAGGAGTCCCACAGGATGCGGAGATCCTCACCCAGGCCGGCGAGAGGGGCATCCCCATAGTTTCTGAAGTGGAACTGGCAAGCTGGTTTACTACATTGCCCATTGCAGCAATTACCGGTTCCAACGGCAAAACTACTACCACAACTATTCTTGCCGAAATGAGTCGTCACGGAGGGTACAAAACCTTTCTCGCCGGCAACATCGGGTTCCCTTTTTCCGATGCCGTGCTTACTACACTTGATGATGAACCAACAAACGGTCTGTTCGTACTGGAAATCAGCAGTTTCCAGATGGAACATATCCTGTACTTTAAACCCTATATTGCCATCCTCCTGAACCTCACCCCAGATCACCTGGATCGTTACCCAGATTTCGACACTTATGCTTCCGCAAAAATGAATATCCTGAAAAATATGACGGAGGAAAACTGGGTTGTATATAATGAAGACGATTCTGGACTTCTACCCTATCTCCAAACGCAAGCACAAAAGGTACCTTTTTCGCTTTCCCGTTCACCAAAGACTCTTTTCACATTAAATGAGACCAAAATCTACGATGAGAAAAATGAGATTGTCGTTTATCTGAAGGATATTTCCATTCCAGGTAAACACAACCTTTACAATTTCCTGGCAGCTGCCACTGCCAGCCGACTCTTAGAGATCAATTCTAATCAGATCGGAGAAGTAATTACTTCATTTCCTGGAGTTGAACACCGTATCGAATTCGTCAAAGATATCGATGGTATTGTGTTCTACAATGATTCCAAGGCAACTAATGTCGATTCTGTGGCGGTTGCGCTTCAGGCATTCGATAGACCGATCATTCTCATCATGGGAGGTCTTGATAAAGGAGGTGACTTTTCTCTGTTAGTACCACTAATTAAATCCTCGGTTAAAGCGATAATCCTCGTGGGTGCTGCTGCAGATCTCATCGCTGAAGTATACTCTGGTGTTGTCCCCCTCCAAAATGCAGTTACCATTCAGAATGCCGTGGAAATGGCCTGGCAATCCGCCCAACCAGGGGATGTTGTACTCCTTTCCCCGGGTTGTGCCAGCTTCGACCAGTTCGATAATTACGAAGAGAGAGGAAAAGTTTTCAAAAAGACAGTGAACGATCTGAAGAGGATTGTAACATGAGTATAGTTATTTCATCAAAAAAATATGACCTCCCCCTTCTGATCCTGACTGGACTTCTGTTAATCGTGGGAACAGTAATGGTCTTCAGCGCCAGTACCAATATTTCGGTAGATAAATACGGCATTGGTACTCATTACTTCTGGAAGCATGTTTTAAGAGTTCTAGCAGGAGTTATAGCTCTGATAATAAGTATCATGGTTGATTACCGCCTCCTGAGAAAGGTAGCTGTACCCCTCATTATGGGAGCTGTTGTAATGCTGACCATTACCAAACTCTCCTACATCCTTCGGGGAAGTAACGCTCCCGCTCGGTGGTTAAATTTGGGGTTGATCTCACTTCAGACATCAGATATCGCCCGTTTTTCAATAATCGTATACCTCGCTGCATATATTGATCGGAAACGAAATCAATTGAGAAATTTTTCTGACGGATTTCTACCTCCCATCGTACTGATTGGTATTATTATGGCTCTCGTAATTATTCAACCTGACTTTAGTACTGCATTCATCATAGGAGTGATCACATTTGTAATGCTTTTTGTCGGAGGAGCCAGGTTATCCCATTTATTTGCTACTGTCAGTGTCGCCAGTGCTATTTTGATACCCGTTTTGTTCCTGGCTGAGTATCGAGTATACCGCTTGACATCATTTGGAGATTTTTCAACTGAACTGGTGGGAAAGAATTATCAACTTCAGCAATCACTCATCGCCCTGGGTAACGGTGGTATTACAGGAGTAGGATTAGGCGAAAGTATCGGGAAAAATCTTTTTCTTCCTGCTCCACATACCGATTTTATCCTTTCTATTATTGGAGAAGAACTGGGTTACCTTGGTGTATTCCTGGTGATTACTCTGTTTCTCGGACTTTTTCAGCGAGCCGTCACTATTGCCAAAGGTTGTACAGATGTTTTTGGAATTCTTCTTTGTCTTGGTTTTTCCGTAAAGATCGTTCTTTATGCATTCATAAATGCGGCGGTAGCATCAGGTTTACTTCCCACAACGGGTCTACCCATACCATTTATCAGTTTTGGTGGTACAGGGTTGGTCATCAATCTGATAACCGTTGGCATTTTACTAAACATTTCCATGGCTAAACGGAGAGCTAAAACACCTAAATCAACGAGGATACTCTTTGCCAGATAAGCATCTAAAAGTAATCATTGCTGGCGGCGGGACAGGAGGCCATCTTTTCCCAGCTTTTGCTATTGCTGACACACTGAAAAGTCACTATCCCAATGGTGAAATCCATTTCGTGGGTTCTAAACATGGTGTGGAAGTAGAACATTTAACAAAACGAGAAGAACGTTTTACACTCCTGAACATACGGGGATTTCAAAGAGGATTCTCTCTTCGTTCCCTGGGCAGAAATATGCTCTTTCCACTTCGTTTCCTGACTGCTCTTATTTCTTCTCGGAGATTGATGAAGAGATTCAAGCCTGACGTAGTTGTAGGAACCGGCGGTTATGCCAGCGGTCTTCCCCTCTTAGCAGCTTACCAGCAGGAAATACCCACTTTGATTCACGAACAAAATTCATATCCTGGATTCACCACCCGCTGGTTAGCAGACCGTGTGGACACAGTTTGTATCAGTTACGATGAAACAAAACACTATCTTAAAAAAAAAAGTGCCTGCTTACCGGCAATCCCATCCGTAAGGATTTATTGACAATGACTCGTGAGAATGCTTTGATAAGCCTTGGTTTCCGTCAGGATAGACCTGTGGTGGCCATCATTGGAGGAAGTCAGGGTTCTCGTGCCATTAATAGTATCATTCAACAGACTTTACCTTTGTTGCAATCCGAATGCCATGTGCAAGTCTACTGGCAGACAGGTCCCGATCAGTACGAAAAGTTGGCAACTTATAACCGTAATGACGTAAAAGTTGAACCCTTTTCTAATAATATGGGGGCAGTCTATACTGCGGCTGATCTTATCATCTCCAGAGCTGGAGCCATGACTTTGTCTGAAATTACGGCTTGTGGAAAACCTTCCATACTTATCCCCTTTCCAGGAGCTGCTGCAGATCATCAGACTAAAAATGCCGCCACGTTAGTTGCTAACGGAGCAGCAAGGATTATCCCAGAGTTCGAGCTGACACCGGAAAAACTTGCCGACGAAATCATCAAACTCCTGAAGGGTGAGAAAGTTCTTAAGGAAATGGCTAAAGCTGCTCAAAGAACTGCCATTAATAACGCTGCAGAAAGAATAGTCACTGAAATTGAAAGGTTAGCTCAGGCATAATGTTTGGTAAAGTAAAAAATGTATATTTTGTTGGAATCGGTGGTATTGGTATGAGTGGAATTGCTGAATTACTGATTAATTCCGGTTTTGGAGTAGCAGGTTCCGATCTGGTATCATCGGAAATCACTGCTAAACTGGCTCGGAAAGGAGTCACTATTCATCAGGGACATAAAGCAGAAAATCTTGGGAATGCCGATGTGCTCGTTTACTCGTCTGCAGTGAATGAAAGCAATCCAGAAGTTGTCGAAGCTAATAGAAGAAAGATACCGGTTATCTCCCGGGCGGAAATGTTGGCAGAACTATTGAAACTCAAACCTACCTCAATAGCCGTTGGTGGAACACATGGAAAAACTACCACTACTTCTCTGCTAGGGACCGTCTTGACCCATGCCGACCTTGATCCCACACTCATTGTGGGAGGGGTAGTAAAGAGCCTTGATGTAAACGCAGTCTTGGGTAAAGGTGAAATAATTGTAGCGGAAGCAGACGAATTCGATAGAAGCTTCCTTCATCTGACACCTACTTATGCTATTATTACAACAGTCGATCATGATCATATGGAATGCTATCAGGATGAGCATGACCTCGTCCACTCCTTTGCTCAATTTGCAAATGCTGTTCCCTTTTATGGCGCAGTTTCTGTATGTATGGATCAATCTCTTATTAGCAAGGTTATCCCCTATATTTCCCGTCCATTGATAACCAGTGGCATGTCTGTAGAAGCGGATTATTCAGCAGCTCATATTGTATTCGATCAGACAGCCACTACTTTTGATCTTTTACAGAATGGGTCACTCTTGGGGACTCTAAACCTCCAAATTCCAGGGATACATAATGTAATGAATGCCATGACTGTTACTGCACTTTGCCTGGAGATGGGAATGGATTTTGATACTATCGCTCAAGGGATGCAATCATTCACCGGTGTACGACGGAGATTTGAAATAAAGGGTAAATTTGACGATATATTAGTTGTCGATGATTATGCCCACCATCCAACTGAAGTAGGTGCCACACTGGAAGCTGTACGAAAAGCATGGAAACGACGTATTATTGCCGTCTTTCAACCTCATCTTTTCTCTCGAACACGGGACTTTTATCAGGATTTCGCCTCAGCCCTGACCATTGCTGATTGTATTATTATTACCGATGTTTACCCCGCCCGGGAACAACCCATCGCAGGAGTGAATGGTAAATTAATTGTTGACGCCGCTATATCCCTGGGACATGATAAAGTACACTGGATTCCCCAAAAAACAGATATTCCTGCCAGGCTGTTAGAAATGGTTAATTCAGGTGATATTGTTATTACTATGGGAGCAGGTGACATCTGGAAAATGGGAGACGAATTCGCTACCCTTTTAGAACAGGAAGTTGTGGTGGTTTGATGTGCCTAAATCAAGCAAAATGGCGGCAACTGAAAGATTGATGAAAATCATGCACGGTGAGACGTTGATAAACGAACCTATGTCGAAACATACAACCTACGGGATTGGAGGTCCTGCCTTAGCTTACTTCTATCCAGCAGACAAAGAAGATCTCACCGCCATCCTAAAAACTGCCCACAAGGAAGCAATTCCTCTTTTCTTCACGGGATCAGGATCTAATTTACTGGTGAGTGATAATGGTTATGATGGATACGTGATCAGCCTGTCCAGGCATTTCCGGAAAATTGAATTTGAGGGTACTCATGTTTCTGTGGAAAGTGGGGTCATGATGGGTCGACTGGTACGGGAATGTATCCATCGGAATCTTTCTGGAGTGGAGAGTCTTATCGGAGTACCTGGAACGGTGGGTGGTGCTCTTAGGATGAATGCAGGAGCATTTGGATATGAAATATCGAACTCACTGGTCAAACTCAACGTTGTAACTCTCTCTGGTGACCAGAAAGAGTACTTAAAGGAAGAAATTGATTTTGGTTATCGCTATTCATCCCTAAAGGATGATGAAATAGTGATCTCAGCATCTTTTGAATTTCAGATTGGTTCTCCTGAAAAGATTAAGGATTTACGGAGACGTTCCAGCATAAACCGGAAGACATCTCAACCCTTACAGCACAGATCGGCAGGAAGTGTATTCAAGAATCCAACGGGACACAGTTCCGCAGGATATTACATAGACCAAGCTGGATTAAAAGGAACCCGGGTTGGCCGCGCTGAAATATCCAGAAAACATGCGAATTTTTTCATCAATCATGGTGGAGCGTCTTCAAATGATATCGTCAAACTGATTCGATTGGCTAAGAAGAAGGTCAAGGAACAGTTCGATGTAGATCTTGAACTGGAGATAAAAACCCTTGGTTTTCCACCACATCACTTTGATTGCTGAAGATACAAAAAATGTCCTATCGCAGACTAAATAAGAGACAGCGCAGGAAACTGAGGAAAGTTCTTTCCTGGACAGGTAGAACAGTAGCTATCACCACTTTCTTTTTATTGATTTATGCTGCCCTATGGTGGGGAGATGTATCGAAGCAATTCAAATTAGAAATGATCCAGTTTTATGGAAATAACTATCTTGATGAAAATGATTTGCTTTACTGGTTGCAAGTAACTATTCCTAACGATCTCACTCATTTAGACTTGCCAGCGATTCAAGAAAGATTGAAGAATCATCCCTATATCAAAACTGCTCGAGCCAGTCATGGATATCCTTCTACTTTACGGATTGAGATCATGGAGCGGAAGCCGATCGCATATCTTAATCACAGTCCATTCTATATGGTGGATAATGATGGTGTGATCCTTCCTCTAAAGCATGGCAAAATCGAATTTGACCTACCCTACCTCTCTGGATTCAACTCCAACCCAGAGCTATATCCAGAGGGAGATACCTGTCTATCCAATAAAGTCCTGGAAGCTGTGGAATTTCTCACCATGGCTAAGATCGATTTTCCTTCCCTCTACACGGACATATCAGAAGTTTTGATTAATCCAAAGGATGAATTTGTCGTACTGCTTTCTCAACGTCCCACTAAAATCATTCTGGGAACAGACTATCTCACCGAACGGATCATGGTCTTAGAGGAATTCTCGTCCACTTTGAAGAATATTCGTTCTTTACACGATTACAAATCAATTGATCTTCGCTATCGGCGACAAATAATTGTTAAGGAATGGGTATGAGGAAATTAGCTATTACTCAGGATAAAGGAATCCGCGTGGGGCTCGATATAGGTACCACTAAAATTTGCTGTATCATTTCCCAGCTGGAGCATGATGACGACAGCATGAAGTTATTAGGAGCTGGAATAGGTCCCGCTGCTGGCATTCGTAAGGGAATGATAGTCAACGTCGACGAAGCAGTGGACTCAATCGAGAAAGCCGTCAGGAAAGCGGAAAAGATGGCAGGCCAGAAAGTAAATAGTGCCTATATAGGTATTTCTGGTGATCATATCCGGGGGATCAATACTCAGGGAGCTATTGCCATTGCGAAGAATGGTCATCACGCTGTTTATGACCATGAAATTACCAGTCAAGATATCAACCGGGCGTTGGAATTGGCAAGGGCAGTCTCATTGCCGGTTGATCGGGAAATCTTACATATTTTACCTCAGGAATACATTGTAGATGAGCAACGTAGCATTAAAGATCCCTCAGGAATGGTGGCTCGCCGTTTGGAAGCCAAAGTCCATCTTGTCACCGGTGCCATCACAGCAGCAAAAAATATCAGAAAATGTGTCGAAGAGGCTGGAATCGATGTAAACGCTCTTATCTATCAGCCTCTTGCTTCAGCAGCAGCTACTTTGGAGCCAACCGAAAAACAGCTGGGTGTAGCTCTGGTCGATATTGGTGGTGGCACGACGGATGTTTCTGTCTTTTTTGACGGTGGAGTACGACATTCTGCAGTTATCGCTTTAGGTGGGAATAACATTACCAATGATATCGCCTTAATGTTGCAGGTATCGCTGGAGGATGCCGAAGAGATCAAGATCAAACATGCTTCTGCCAAAGCGGCTATGGCTTCCACCGATCTGGATTTTGAGCTTTCTCACCAGGCTGGGGAATCACCCCGGGTAATTTCTGAGCACGAAGTCTCACGTTATGTAGAAGCACGCATGGAGGAAATTCTGCAACTGGTAAATCGCGAAATTATGCGGGCTGATGTAGAAGGACCAGTCAGCTTCGGTATCGTCCTCACCGGGGGTGGCGCTCTTTTGAAAAATGTCACCAGCTTGGCAGAGGAAGTATTGGGCGGACGGGTAAAAATAGGTATTCCAAAAGGGTTGAATAGTCTCTTTGAAATTGCCGCTAGCCCGGTCTATGCTACGGCTATCGGTCTCATTCAGTATGGCGAGCAGATAGCAGAAGAATTCAACCTGGGCAGTCCGGAAAAATTAACCGGAACAAGAACCATTTCAAGATTAAAGCATTGGTTTTCAGGCATGTTTTAAAACAAAGGAATTTGAGAGAAAACTTACACACAGGTTTTACCCATGTATCGCCAGATGATTACGGCGATCTGCGGAAAGACTTTAACCAAGCGGGAACCAAGATAAGGAGGAGGGAACATGTTATTTGAATTTGATACAATGGCTGATCAACAGGCAAAGATCAAGGTTATCGGAGTTGGTGGAGCAGGAGGAAATGCAATTAACCGTATGATTGCCTCGGGATTAAATGGTGTGGAATTCGTAGCAATTAATACTGACTCTCAAGACCTGGGTAACAATAAAGCTGAGACTAAAATCCAAATAGGCAAGAATCTTACTAAGGGATTGGGAGCAGGTGCTAAAGCTGATATAGGTAGATCAGCTATGGAATCCGAAAAAGAAGCAGTAGCTAACATCCTTGAAGGAGCAGATATGGTATTTGTTACTGCGGGTCTCGGAGGGGGAACCGGAACTGGAGCCTCGCCTATTGTTGCTCAGATTGCCAGAGAGTTGAATGCTCTTACCGTGGGAGTGGTTACTAAACCATTCAACTTTGAGGGACCCAAGCGCATGAATAGGGCTATCTCAGGGCTTGAAGATTTGCAAAAAAACTGTGATACACTCATTGCCATTCCTAACCAGAAACTCCTCTCGATCGTTGACAAGTCAACCACTGTGGTAGATGCCTTTAGGATAGCGGATTCCATCCTATTCGAAGCCACCAGGGGGATATCTGATTTGATCAATGTTCATGGTTTGATAAATCTTGACTTCGCCGATGTGAACACGATCATGCGGGAAATGGGTGATGCCATTATGGGTACCGGTGTGGCGAATGGCGAGGAACGAGCAGTACTGGCTGCTCAACAGGCTATCTCTTCCCCACTCCTGGAAGAAGTCAATATAAGCGGTGCACAAGGTGTCTTAGTTAATATTACTGGAGGAGATGATTTGACTCTAATAGAAGTAGATGAAGCCACCTCCATCATCTTTGAAGAGGCAGGACAGGACGCCAACATCATCTTTGGCGCTGTTATCGACCCGAAGATGACCAATGACATAAGAGTCACTGTAATCGCCACTGGTTTTGGACGACTGGCACCAGCTTCACAACGGTCCGCTACCAGTGAAGGTGATGCACCTACAAGATGGGAGCAGGAAGCAATCAATGTACGGAATACTTTTAACCTTCCTACCCACGAACTGAAGACCAACAATCCAGCAGAGATTGTGAAAAAGGGTGATCTCTCAATCGATCCCCGCAAACTCAAAGAAGATGACTTTGAGATACCTGCTTTTCTCAGACACCGCCAGTAAAGGAAAATGAGTGAGGGTAAATAGTGAGCAGTAAGTAGAATGTGATATATCAGTAGTGGTTATGGCAGAAACAGTTGTAATAACAATTGCGACTTCTAATCCACTATCTGAAAGCACTCACTTAATGAGGTTTTGATAAGGAAAAATCCCGCCAAGAACTTGTCTGAAGCGGGATTTCTTCTTGATAGTTAGTATGTTTAGCGATTAGACAGCTTTCACAACCTTACCTGAGCGGATACACGATGTGCAGACATAAACACGTTTCACTGATCCATCAATCTTAGCTTTTACTCGCTGCAGATTAGGGAGCCACCGCCGGCGTGTCTTGTTGTGAGCATGACTCACGTTGTTACCGGCAGCTGGCTTCTTACCACATATTGCACACATTTTTGCCATAACTAAATCCTTTTTATTGTCTGTTTAGAAAGTGCGCAAAGTTAGTGTTTGTATGGGAATTGTCAAAAGGGAGAATAAAATCATACTGTTTATCATTTGTAATACCTTGCCCACCCATCTAACAGATAGTAATTTCATTTAATGGTTGATGGTTTGCTGGGAAAAGGAAAGCTGAAAATGAAATCAATTCTAAGCAATAAGAATCGAATTCAACATTACTGAATATTAAAGGAGGATTGAAAATGATCCACGAATTACCTGAACTACCCTATGAAAAAGAAGCTCTGGCACCTCATATATCTGCAGAGACCCTGGATTACCACCACGGAAAACATCACAACGCATATGTACAAAACTTGAATAATCTCATTGAAGGAACTGAGTTTGCCGATATGGTTCTGGACGATATCGTCACCGGCGCTTCAGGCGGAATCTTCAACAATGCAGCCCAGCATTGGAACCATTCCTTCTACTGGAACTGTTTGAGTCCCAATGGGGGCGGTGAACCCACAGGGGCATTAGCTGCAGCAATTAAAGGGGCTTTTAGTTCTTTTGACGAGTTTAAGGATCTTTTTTCACAGACAGCCATTACCACCTTTGGTTCCGGCTGGGGTTGGCTGGTTAAAAATGAAAACGGTGGTTTAGAAGTAGTCAGTACTGCCAATGCTGGCAATCCCCTTACTTCTGGGAATACCCCCCTTCTGACCTGCGACGTGTGGGAGCACGCTTACTACATTGACTACCGTAATGCTCGTCCTAAATATGTTGCGGCATTCTGGAATCTTGTCAACTGGGAGTTTGTGGAGGAGAATCTAGGTTAAAGTTGCGAGTTAAATCCACGAGGTTAGGAGTTCTGACGATTAACTCTACAACACCGACCGGTGCTAAGTTCTTACGCTCATGAAAAACCGCTTCCAGCAGGGGCATTACAACCGTTTTTAGTTGAAAATTCACATGACGAACTTCCTATTGCAGTTCCTATCGCTGGTGCACTCATGAGCTTTTCCGTCTTCTGGGACTGGCACTGGGGACAGATGATCTCTTTATCATTATTCCAACCGAATATCAATTCTTCGAATATATATCCACACTCACTACATCGAAAATCAAACATCGGCATTTTAAGTTTCTCCTAAGTTTTTATGATCTTTTAACTCTATTATCTGGAAATCAATTACAGGTTATCAACTGCTTCACGGAGCAGATTATTCACTCTTGCTGCCAAGGGACTAAGATCATCCCTACCACTGATGGCTAACATCTTGCCAGCATCAATAGCTGATACAGTCGTACTTTTATCATCATTTTCCCAGATAACAACATTGCATGGTAACAGCAAACCAATACCCAAATCGGCTGAAAGGGCTTGATGAGCAATGGGAGGATTACAGGCTCCCAGTATTCTGTACCTCCTAAAATCCACCCCCAGCTTGTTCTTCAAGGCATCGTGTACATTAATTTCAGTTAAGACACCAAATCCTTTTGCTTCTAACGCTTTTCTGATGGCACTATCAGCCTCTTCAAATCCCATGGAAATTGTTCTTGCATAACCGTATTCCATTACTCCTTAATCTCCCTTACCTTTACGTCTCTATAATGGGACGATGTAAATTGTCTCAACTCTTATTCTCAACTTTTTCTACCTCGTGTACTATCAATTATTGCCAGTAGAAATTAATTGGTTCCAGGCTTTCATTCCACCAAGTAGATTAGTGGCTTGGTAACCATTTCTTGATAATATTTCCGATCCCACCCTGCTACGATTTCCGCTGCGACAGATGACAATGATTTCCTGATCTTTGTACTTTTCAAGTTCTTCAATCCGTGATTCCAGTTCTTGAACAGGGATAAGAATAGAATCTTCTATATGCCCTAAGGGTCCATTATATTCGGGAAGTGTTCGTACATCCAAGAGGATGAGGGTATCTCCACTTGCCAAACGTTGCTGCAATTTTTTAACAGTAATATTATTAAAGTCACCATCGACTGACAGCTTGTATTCAGCTTTTTCAGTCTGAAAACCGCTGAGAAGAAGCCATCCTATGATGGCAAAACTGATCACTATTTTCACTGGGGTCTTACCTTCTAATCTGAATGGTTAATTTACATATAAGTAAAAAGAATTCATAAGTTTGAAGCTTCCAAATTTCATTTTTAAGATTAATCAATAATTCTATTTACTTTGATTTGTGAATTAGAACCCTTCCTGTTTAAAGCATATTGAAACCCTTCTCTTAAGGCAGCTGAGCCAACAACTCCATCAATTCGTAGGGCAATATAAGCAACTTGAAAATCTACCTCTCCTCTGTGTTGACGAATAATCCTTTGTAGAGCTTCTTCACAAGCTTCCTGGGGGGTTCTCCCCTGGCGCATGAGCTCGACAACGAGAAAACTACCGGCAGTTTTAATGACAGCTTCCCCCCTACCAGTAGCACCGGCAGCACCAATCTCATTATCACAGAAAAGGGCAGCTCCTATTATAGGACT
>JBHHUM010000070.1:0-10953 GCA_046861645.1 Fidelibacterota bacterium
AAGAAGATGCTAATGCTCATCCGGCAGGGAAAAGGGTTTTTCCACATTGGAGGTTCCGGTCACGAAGCGGCGCAGCTTGCAGCAGCCCAATGCTTTCGGCCTGGTGAAGATTGGTCTTTTCCTTATTACCGGGATTCGGCATTTACCCTTGGTATGGGTATGACTGCCCGGGAGCAGTTGCTTTGCTTTTTATCGCGAGCGGATGATCCCAGTTCTGGTGGCCGCCAGATGTCCCAGCATTATGGACATCATGAATTGCGGATAGTGACCCAATCAAGTCCAACTGGAACTCAATTTCTTCAGGCGGTAGGGTGTGCGATGGCTGCCAGGAGGAGTGGCGGGAAAGAAGTGGCTTATGTCTCCGCAGGTGAAGGTACTACCAGCCAGGGGGATTTCCACGAAGCGCTCAATTGGGCCAGCCGGGATAAACTTCCGGTTATCTTCCATATTGAGGATAATCGATTTGCTATTTCTGTACCTATTGAAGATCAGACTGCCGGGGCTTCTGTTTATGAAATTGTCGCTGGATATAAGAATCTGGCCCGTTATCATGTGGATGGTACCGATTTCTTTGAGTCACATCTTGCCTTTCGCAAAGCGGTTGAACGAGCCCGAAAAGGGAAAGGCCCCGGTGTGATTGTTTCTGACGTGGTGCGACTTTTACCTCATTCATCGTCTGATGATCAGCGTAAGTATCGTAGTAAAGAGGAACTGGAAGCCGATCGGGAGCGGGACCCTATCCTCCGTTTCGAGGCCATGTGTGTGGAAGGTGGGGTTGCTGACTCGAAAGACTTTGCCAAAATCAGAAAAGAGGTTGAAGCTCAGGTTAGTGATGATGTTGTTTGGGGTGAAGCCCAACCTCTTCCGGAACCTGAAACAGCAATACTTCACGTGTACAGTGAGAGTAAGACAGGTATTGGTGGCAGTGAGACTAATGTAAATAGTATCTCTGATAAAATAGTGATGGTAGATGCCATTAACCATGCCCTCAAGGAGGAAATGGAGCGTAATGAGATGATGATCATTTATGGTCAGGATGTTGCCGGCCAGAAAGGTGGTGTTTTTACCGCTACCAAGGGACTTACAGCAGCATTCGGGAAAGATCGTGTTTATAATGCCCCTCTGGCAGAATCCTCTATCGTGGGAACGGCTATCGGGATGGCTTGTGCGGGATGGAAACCGGTAGTGGAGATACAGTTTGGTGACTATATCTGGACGGCTATGATGCAAATCAGAAATGAATTAGCCACTTTTCGCTATCGATCCAATAATACCTGGAGTTGTCCCGCAGTGATCCGGGTTCCTGTAGGAGGATATATTCATGGGGGCTTATATCATAGTCAATCTATCGATGGTTATTTCATCCATCTACCCGGTATTCGCATCGCCTACCCATCGACAGCTGCCGACGCCAAGGGTCTTCTTAAGATGGCGTGCCGGATGGAGGACCCGGTGCTCTTCATGGAACATAAGGGACTTTACCGCCATCCCCAAGCCGTTACTCCTGAACCTGATGAGAATTATCTGTTACCCTTTGGACTGGCCAGGATTGTACAGGAAGGAGCTGATCTAACCATTATTACCTGGGGTATGATGGTGCATAAATCTGTTGATGCTGCTAAGAAGATTCAGGACGAAACAGAAGCTTCCATCGAGATTATTGATTTAAGAACTTTGAATCCCCTTGACCTTGATTCCATTGAAAAATCCCTGCGTAAGACGAACAAGGTGCTGGTCGTGTATGAAGATAACCTTACGAACGGTCCGGGAGCGGAAATATCGGCTCTCATTGCGGAGAGATTCTTTGAACTTCTGGATGGTCCTGTCAGACGGGTGGCGGCTGAAGATTGTCCTATTCCTTTCAACACTATTCTTGAAGATCAGGTTTTACCTCAAACTCACAATATAGTTGCAGTGGCAACAGAACTTTTGGAGTACTGATGATCGTAGATGTTATCATGCCGAAATTAGGTGAATCTATCACGGAAGGGACCATTATTGAGTGGCGGAAGAAGGTCGGTGATACTATCGCTGAAGATGAAATTCTACTGGAAATCGGGACGGATAAAGTGGATTCGGAAATTCCCTCTCCGGCCGGGGGAGTCGTTGTGGAGCTGTTAGCACAAACCAACGATGTGGTCCCCGTGGAAACCGTGATCGCCCGGATTGATACTGGTACTGAGGTAGAATCTGTCAAAGATTCTGATGAAGTGGAAAATACTGAGTCCGAGGTTCCTGAAAAGAAGGAAAAAATAGAACTTGCTAAGAAACCTAAAGCGAAAATCAAAACTGAATTTGAAGTTGGGGAGAAAGCAAGGACAAAGATATTTTTTACACCTCTGGTAAAGTCTATAGCCAGGCAGGAGGGGTTAACTGAGACAGAGCTGGCAGCTATCCCAGGTACTGGTCGAGGTGGACGGGTAACCAAAAAGGACATTTTGGCTTACCTGGAGGCAGGTCGAAGAGCAATAACTGCACCTGATGCTTCCGGGATCACCCTGTCAGATGAAGTAGTTGAGATGGGGCGGATGAGACAAATCATCGCCGCACATATGCGCAGCAGTCTGGATACCATCGCTCATGTCCATGTGGTTTCCGAAGTGGATGTGACCAATATGGTAGAGTATGTTCAACATCAGCGCGGGGTATTCCAACAACAGGAAGGTTATAAACTGACTTACACCCCATTTTTTATTATGGCAACGGTAAAAGCAATTAAGGATCATCCCATGATGAATGCTTCCCTTGAGGAAACAAAGATTCATCACCATAGAAATGTTAACATTGGTTTAGCAGTAGCCGTAGACAAAGGATTGTTGGTACCTGTTATCCCGAAATGTGAAGAACTGAATTTTCTCGGACTTTGCCGCCGAGTAAATGATATCTCTCGACGGGCTCGTCTCGGAGAAATATCTCCCGATGAATTACAAGGTTCAACCTTTTCCATTACTAATTATGGTGTCTTTGGTAATCTTTATGGTACACCTATTATCAATCAACCTAACTCAGCTATTCTGGGTATCGGAGCAGTTAAAAAGCGACCTGTCGTTCATGAGACATCTCAGGGTGATGCCATTGTCATCCGCTCCATGATGTACCTCACTCTTGGTTTCGATCACAGGTTAATTGACGGGGCTGGTGCAGGGAAATTCCTAAAACGGGTTGTGTACTATCTGGAACATATGGATACTACTGGATTAATGTAGATATGCGGGTTATTCCTCAGAATTTCATTCGTAAACCTGATTGGCTAAAAATCCTCCTGCGGACGGGCCACAATTATACTGACCTGAAGAATATTGTCCAGAATAGTAAACTCCATACGGTTTGCCAGGAAGCACTCTGTCCAAACATCTATGAGTGCTGGGAAAGTCGGGCGGCGACATTGATGATCCTGGGTGATGTCTGCACCCGATCCTGTGGTTTCTGCAATGTAAAAACCGGTCGGCCTACCTGGCAAGACATAGACGAACCCCGGCGGATAGCAGAGGCGGTCAGACAGATGGGGTTGCGACATTGCGTTATTACTTCCGTGAATCGCGATGAATTACCTGATGGAGGAGCTGCCATCTGGGCAGATACGATTCAGGCTGTTCACGAACTGAATACTGAATGTACTGTGGAGGTGTTGATCCCTGACTTTAAGGGTGACCCTGCTAATCTAATGACGGTTTTTGCAGCCCATCCGGAAATCTTGGGACATAATGTTGAGACGATAGCTCGACTCTATCCAGCGGTTCGCCCCCAAGCTAACTTTCAGCAATCCCTGGAAGTACTCAGGCAGTCGAAGAAGTTTGGACTACGGACTAAAACAGCCGTGATGGTAGGTTTGGGTGAGACAAAGGCTGAAGTAGTGGAGACTATACACAAGATTGCTGAGACCGGTTGTGACATCTTGGCTTTAGGGCAGTATCTACAACCTACACCGAGACATCATCCTGTAGATCGTTATGTTCATCCCCAGGAATTTGATCTCTACCGTGAAATCGGTCTGCAATATGGGTTACAGTGGGTAGAATCAGGTCCTCTGGTGAGAAGTTCTTATCATGCTGATGTACAGGCAAAAGCACAAATGGAGTAGATATGCAAAATCAGAAAAATCTAATTTATGGAGTGATCGTTCTGGCTGGATTGGCTCTGGCTTGGTGGATCAACGGGAATAAAGGTTCTCCTGTGCCACAACAGAAAGAAGACTCTTTTACTGCCCAAAGGACAGAGACCCGTATGCCATCCCAACGTACGGCAAATCCCGTTCAACCCCGCTCCGGTGAAGTAATCATTGGACAATTGGGTGCGACTGTACCCGAAGATTGGCAGGAAGAGCCACCGGCAAGTTCTATGAGGATAGCCCAATACAGGCTTTTTGCGGCTAATGGGACTGATGCAGTACTGGCGATTACTTCAGGTATCGGAGGATCAGTTCAAGCTAATATTAACCGTTGGTACGGTCAGTTTGAGGATCCCTTCGGAAAGGATACTACGTTTAATAACAATGACTTGTCAATTACTTTTGTAGATATTAGAGGAAGATTTTTAGGAATGCAGGCGGAGCGGGGTCAGGACAATTATCAGATGTTAGCGGCTATTGTAGAGGCGCCTGATGGGGCCTATTTTTTTAAATTAACAGGACCACAGGAAACTGTTTCCTCCTTGAGCAATTCTTTTGCAAGTTTTGTAAGAACTATTCGATATGTTGGACATCAATAAATCAACATTTTATGACATATCAGCAGAGTTTGATATGTGGCACGCTTGTTGCTGAGTGTTGAGCATGCCAAAAAGGAGAATTTAATGACCGACGAAATCAAAGAACCAGAGATTATTGAGGAAAAATCTGTTACCGAAGACTCATCTGAAGTAGTGGAATCTTTTCCTGTTATGCCCCTGCGGAACACAGTTCTTTTTCCTCAACAGGTAATCCCTACATACATTGGGAGAGAGAGATCTCTTAAGCTGATTGAGGACTTACCTCAAGGAAAGAAGTTCCTGGTTGTTGTCGCCCAGGAAGATGGATCGATGGAGAATCCCGGACCAGATGATCTCTATTCCTGGGGAACCTTAGCAGTTGTTCTTAAGGTTTTCGACATGCCGGACAATAGTAAATCCGCTATTATCCAGGGGTTAGAACGAGTCAAGTTGCTGTCTTTCACTCAAGAGGAACCTTACTTTAAGGCTGTTGTAGAGAGGGTGGAGGATCAGGAAGAGGAGGGTCTGGAAGTCGAGGCATTAGCATCCAATGTAAGAAATTCATTTCAGGAACTCATTAAGATTGCCCCCTATTTGACCGAGGAACATTCAGGCATTCTTACAAACATTACCAAGCTCGGGCGGTTGGCTGACCGCGTGATTTCTCTGGTAACCATTCCCACCAAAGAAAAACAAGAAATTCTGGAAGAGTTGAATGTAAAAGAAAGAATGGACAAAACCACGGTTCTGCTTAACCGGGAGATTCAGAGAATTGAGTTGGGTGAAAAAATTCAATCTGATGTCCAGGAAGAGATTTCCAAGACGCAACGGGAATACTTTCTCCGAGAGCAGATGAAAGCTATCAGGAAAGAACTTGGGGAAGATGATGGTAGTACAGAACTGAATGAATTGGAGGAAAAAATTAAGAGCGCCCATATGTCCGAAGAGGCTGAAACTGTAGCCATGAAAGAGTTGGACCGCTTGACTCGTATTCCTCCCCAGTCACCAGAGTATTCCGTTTCAAGAACCTATCTTGATTGGCTTATTGATTTACCTTGGAGCAAATCCACTGAGGATCGGGTGGACACAGTAAAAGCCAAGAAGATTATGGATGAAGATCATTACGGTCTGGATGATGTGAAAGAACGAATCATCGAGTATCTGGCCGTGCGTAAGCTGAAAGGAGAGTTTGTTGAAGATGGAAAGGTGAAGGGCCCCATTCTCTGTTTTGCCGGTCCTCCTGGTGTAGGTAAGACTTCACTGGGTAGGTCTATCGCCCGTGCAATGGGTCGGGAATTTGTCAGGATTTCACTGGGTGGTGTCCGGGACGAGGCTGAGATTCGAGGTCACCGCCGAACGTACATCGGTGCTCTTCCCGGTCGGATCATCCAGAGTCTAAAAAAAGCTGGCTCCAATAACCCCGTCTTCATGTTGGATGAGGTCGATAAGGTGGGAGCTGATTTTCGGGGTGATCCTTCATCCGCTCTGTTAGAAGTTCTCGATCCTGAGCAGAATTTCAGTTTTAGTGATCACTACCTTGAAGTTCCCTTTGATCTCAGCAATGTCATGTTTATTGCCACAGCAAATCTGAAGGATCCTATCATTCCTGCTTTACGGGATAGGATGGAAATCCTCGATTTTACCGGTTATGTTGAAGAAGAGAAAATCCAGATTGCCAAGCAGTTTCTCATCCCCAAGCAGATGGAGGAAAATGGTTTAAGTGAAGGTGATCTGAAATTCACCCGTAGCGGGATTAAGGAATTAATCGAATCGTACACTCGTGAGGCTGGAGTTCGGAACCTTGATCGGGAAATTGGGAATATATGCCGTAAGGTAGCTCGTCAGAAAGTTGAAAAGAAGATTGATGAAGTGAAAGTGACAAAAAGTGTGGTTCAGAAATATCTCGGAGCGCAGCGATTCTACTCAGAAACTGCAGAGAGACTAAGCCGGCCTGGGGTTGTTGTCGGTTTAGCCTGGACTTCCGCTGGTGGTGATATTTTATTCATTGAAGCAAACAAAATGCCTGGAAAAGGAAACCTCACGCTCACCGGCCACCTGGGAGATGTCATGAAAGAGTCGGCTCAGGCAGCCCTATCTTATGTCCGGGCCCATGCCGATATTCTTGGGGTCGATCCTGATTTTGCCGGAAAAACCGATATTCATATCCATGTACCCGCTGGAGCAATTCCGAAAGATGGACCTTCTGCAGGTATTACCATTTTCACGGCTATCTATTCTCTATTGACGGATAAGGCTGTGAAAGATACCGTAGCCATGACGGGGGAAATTACTCTGCGTGGAGCGGTACTGCCTATTGGCGGTGTGAGGGAGAAGGTCACGGCGGCTCATCGAGCTGGATTACGGGAAATTATTTTGCCCAACATGAATAAGAAGAATCTTGAAAAAATTCCAAAGAAGATTCTTAAGGATATGAAGTTCCACTTTGTGAAAGAAATCTCAGAAGTGGTAGATTACGCTTTTCCTAAAGACTCAAACACTGATGGGATGAAAAAATAGTCGGGATATTTTACTTTATTGGTGTTATACTTCTCGGTACAATATTTAGGACAAATAGATATTCAATCCTTATCAAACATAGATAATTCGCCACCAAGGCACCGAGTCACTATGAGGAGATGATAATATTGAACTTACTATATCATCAGAGGGGGAGGATCTTGAGTAAGAATCCACTTGTCTTTTTCTCCATTTAATACTTTATCAATAAAGACTTTGTGGCTGGTGAATAGATCAAGGTAACTAATAAAAGTGGGCAATTGTTTGAACTGAGGAAGAAATGAAAGCAAAACTGTTGAAGTTGTTCTTTGTCTGTCTGATTTGCATTGGAGTTGTGGTTGGATTAGTTTTGATAGTGCAAAAATTTCAGTAATAACATCAATCTTAATTAACTAAGGAATAGACATGAAAAAGAATATGGGAAACATTGACCGAATAGTACGAATAACTCTCGCTGTAGTAATAGGTGTCTTGTATTTCACCAACCAGATTAGCGGTTTGGCAGCAATCATACTGGGTATCTTTGCGGTGATTTTCTTAGTGACCAGTGCTTGTGGATTTTGTCCGCTCTACTGGCCGTTTAAATTGAGTACAGTGAAAGAAGAGGAAGTAGATTAATACTACCTTGATAAGAAGCCAATTGCAGTGAATTAATATGGGCGCTTAGCTTCCCGACCTTAATACTTCGTATCTTCGGTACGGGACAGGCAACTTCGCTAAGCGAGAAAAAATTTGTAAATTAAACGATTACCGGGCGCTTAGCTCAGTTGGTTCAGAGCGCCGCCCTTACAAGGCGGAGGTCACAGGTTCGAATCCTGTAGCGCCCACCCCGTCTGCACTGAAGTTTCGACGGGCAGGCAAAACAGGTTCGAACTTCTGTAAAATCAAACAGCCGCACCACTTACGTGGCTGTTCTTATATCTTACGTTATTGTTTCTGTATCTTTTGTACCGTTCACTATAATGAGGAATATACGGAGGGAAAGAACAGCTCTCTTAATAAGGAACTCATCATGTACTTGGGATACACTGCGTATTACAAAGCATTACACGATTAATTCATTGATTAATATTTCCGAAAGGGACAGGCAGGATGAGGATGTTTGATTTCAGTGGGGTTTACGCTTAATCCCTTGTCGTCCGATATGGTACCATTTTCGGTAATGAACTGAAAGGCATGTTTCAATGTCACGCAAACTATCTTTACTACCTGCTTGTGCGAATAATAGATCAATTGCTGCCTGCCTGAGAAATACTTGGTGTAAAGATTGCCATTGTATCGTTTTTCCAGCTTTTCAAATTCATATCATGGAAAAATGTTAAACAGTCCTGATATAATAGTGTTAATTTTGGCTAAGGTCCGGTTCTCCTCGATTTATTATCGAACAAGTCAGGTTATTTCATCCCAATTTCGGGGAGCCAGCCCTATTTCAATACTTTTACCAGATACTATTGCGATCTCCCATTCATGAATTTGGTATTTGTTTTCTTTGTTTATTGACATGGCTATGTTCCATAAATTTACTGAATTTGACTTTAAAAATATTCAACACCTACAGCGTTGGCGATCTATTATGATTGCCTGCCTGTCGGCAGACAGGGAGGTTATAGACCTTTGACTCCTGACGGAGTCTTTAAATATGAATAGAAAACCCGTAGGTTTACAGTCCCGTACTTCATGTCGGGAGATTGTATGTCTATTAAGGCACTGAACACGGTAAACACGAACTCCGTCGGTGTTCAACTGGGTGGTGTAAACAAGATGCAAATCAGTTTATCTTTAGAACATAGCTATTTACATTTATTGTTAGAATTGGTATTTTGACGTAACATTACGTACGAAAACCTGATTTGGGAATATTCCCCAACAAAAAGTAACTACCATGAAAAATCATTCAATTTTCATCATAATTCCTCTTTTCTTTTTGGCAACATTTGCTCAGCAGAAAACAGACTATTCTCTTTATAAAAAAGTATGGCAAACAGCCGTTGCAGATGGCAAGATCACGAAAGACGAAAGAGCCTTGCTCAATGTCCTCTCTAAATCAATGTCGATTCCTCCCGACAGTCTGGAGACTATTGAAATATTACCGGATGATTCTTTAGCAGAGCACAAACTGGATCAATCCGGGCGCTGGCCGTTGGTTTTGCAAAACATGATCATTGGCTCCGGACTGTATGGCTGGGCTATTCCCTATGTTCTGAATGCCTCAGACACTAAATGGTTACCCGGAATGGAAATGTTATCTTTGGGTGGTTCGTTCTACCTTACCTACCAGTATACGAAGAAAATGGACATTCCCCATTCCCGGGCTCAGATGATGCGCTATGGTGGTCTGGTAGGATTGCGTTATGGTTTTGGATTAAACACTATTTTTGACCTTAACGGTACGAACGAGAATGGAGACTCAAAAAAGGAATGGGCGTACGTATTAATGGCTGCGGTTCCGGCCGGGATTTATACCGGGGATTACCTTTATAACAAATTGAATCCCACGAACGGGCAAGCTTGGGTGTTGACAGGGTGGACAGCCGTAGGTGGAGTCAGTATGAGAATTCTGACTAATTTTTTCGATCCTGATCCGAAAAGTGGAGTCGATTATTATTATCTTACCTATGCATATAAAAAAAAAATTGATAAGGATTACAAAACCTGGAGTCGAAGAAACACCACCTTTGAACTGCTTGTTGGATATCCGGCAGGTTTTTGGGTGGGTAAGAAATTGACTATGCAGAAGGATTACAGCTTTGGTGATGCATTGATGTTGTATCAGGGATACGCCTTCGGTTTTTTCAACACGATGGTGCTCCAAAGCCTGTTGTTTAATGAAGGAGATGAAAAAAACTGGCTGTTGGTGAATGGCATTGGTGCTGTAAGTGGAATCCTACTCTATGATAAGTGGATAACTCATGATGATTTCACCGCGGGGCAATCTATATTAATGGCTCTGGGGTCCGCATCTGGTATTATGTTTGGATTCGGAACAGCTATCATTATGGATATTCAGGATGTGAAACCTATGATGGTTCTGGTTTTGGGTGGCTACACAGCCGGGACTATACTCACGCGGAAAATCCTTGACGTTGAACCGGATGGAGCCCTGACGCGAATGGAGAGAACGAAATTCTCGGTGATGCCAACGGTTTTCCCATCGATATACGGCTCAAAGACAAAATGGGTGCCGGGGTTGGGGGTAAACGTCAAATTATAAAACCGCTGATCATCAGTAGAGATCTTTATACTGCTGTTTTACCGTAAGTCACATCAATGAAGTTTTTTAATATCTGTAATACATCTTTTCGTTTTACTATACTGTTTATCCACCTCAAAAAAGAAAGAAGGATTTGACGGGAAATCAAGCAGTAGGAATCTTGTCAATTCAATAAACTTGACAAACACACACCAGATGAGTAGGTTTATCAAGAATGATCTCACAATTTTCCATAATGATTGAATATTGACAACATTGAATGATACAGTAGAGGATCAGCACCGGTAGTTTCACAATTCGTTTCCTGAGATTAAGTACGTGAAATGATAACAAGATTCATAAGAACCGTTGTTGGGAATGTTGCCACTGTTGTGGCTGTATGCAGTACTCTTGGATACGCTCAACCCCAAACTCTTAAATTCGATCGTCTTTCAATTGATGAAGGACTTTCAAACAGTTATGTAACCTGTATTCTCCAAGACATAAAAGGATTTATGTGGTTCGGTACACAGGATGGATTGAATAAATACGATGGATAT
>JBHHUM010000071.1:0-10874 GCA_046861645.1 Fidelibacterota bacterium
ATTCCTTCCTTTCCGACGATATAGAATTCAGAAAACTGGCTGAGGAAAAAGGCGTACACATTCGAGATTTACGTAAACCTCCTAATCCATTGCCGTTTTCCAAAGGATCGTGGCAGACCCGGAAAACCCCCGTCCTTCTTACTGTCGGTACCGATTGTGATACAGGCAAAATGACTGCCGCTTGGGAGTTGAAACAAGAACTCAATACCAGAGATATTATAGCAGCTTTTGTAGGGACAGGTCAGACTGGAATTCTTCTGGGAGGATTTGGAGTGGCGGTAGATGCTGTCGTAAGCGATTTTGTGGCTGGAGCCATCGAAACTGAAGTTGATAAAGCTGCAGAAGAAAGTGATATTGTCATCGTGGAAGGACAGGGAAGTGTTACCCATATGGCATATTCAGGCGTCACTGTAGGACTTCTGCATGGTTGCATGCCGGAAATGATTCTTCTTTGTCACGAACCTGACCGCAAATTAGACACTTTCGATTATCCCATGGCATCCTTTGACATGATTCTGAATCTTTATTTAAAGTTAGTAGAGCCGTTCCGACCAACGGAATTGATGGGAATCAGTTTAATGACGTCACTTTTAGATGATGCTACTGCAGCTAGAAAAGTATCAGAATATGAGGAGCACTTCAATGTTCCGGTATCCGATCCAATCCGATTTGGGATGGATAGAATTGCTGAAAACATAGTCGGTTGGCTGACAAATCGGAACCAATAGCTCAGGTTTTGTATTTTTGTGTGATCTACAAATTACTTGATTAACGTGATTTTATGTCAAAGTACTTATTTATATCCTTGAATCTGGTAAATCCCTGCCTGCTGATAGCAGGTTTAGATGTTCTCTTTCTATTCCATTTCATCATTGTAAGGATTACCCACCTACTAACATGCAGGCATCACTTTTTAATCGGTGGATAGAGAAGAACCCTTTGTCCTTGTAAGCCGATGGGGGAGACGTAACGACTGCTTGTGAACGGGGGTGAGTTTACTTGAACAAACCTGTCAGCTCTACTGAAGCAGTACCCTTAATGTCTAAGGCTGGACTTTTTCCTCTTGGAACCCCTACATTCCGATAATGGAATTCCACTACTCCACCTATCGTATCCGGCTAAGGCACACTTTTACCATTGCACGCAGCTCTCACGACTACTACAATATCATCTTTGTTTATCTTACGAAAGGTGGTGTTACGGGAGTGGGAGAAGCTGTTCCGATGGACCGTTATGGAGAACCATTCAAGCGGCTGCTGAAACTGGCCATGACTTTTGACATAAGTGACGTGGATACGTTCGGATCGTTAGACAACTGGCTCGATCAACTTCTACCGAAAGCAGAAGGTAGCCATTCGTTTTCTATGGCCATTGATACGGCAGCCCATGACCTATGGGGGAAGCTCCATGGCGAACCTCTTTATGATCATCTTGGCGCTCCACCCAAGAAGACTCCTCTTACCTCTTTCACTATTGGCATTGATAACATTAACGTTATCCGTCAAAAAGTGATTGAAGCAGAACAATATCCTATCTTGAAGGTCAAACTAGGAACGAAGGACGATCGAGACATCATAAACGCCATCCGAAATTGTACTGACAAGGTGATTAGAGTGGATGCTAACGAAGGGTGGAACCTGAAGACAGCTGTGGAAATGTGTGACTGGTTGACAAAGCAAAATGTAGAATTTGTCGAACAACCACTTCCTGCCTCTGATCTGGAAGCAACTGCCCGCCTGAAAGAGCAGTCACCTCTGAAGATCATTGCTGATGAGAACTGTCTCGACTCACGGGATATTCCTGTCATCGCCGATGCCTTTCATGGGATTAATATTAAGCTGATGAAGTGTGGAGGTGTGAGAGAGGGATACAAGATGGTGCAGATGGCCAGGGAGAGGGGATTGGAGATCATGCTGGGATGTATGATCGAAACCTCTGTGGCTATTACAGCGGCGACTCATCTTTCACCGCTGGTTGATTACGCTGACCTTGATGGACACATCCTGATCAGCAATGATCCCTACCAAGGTGTAAAAATAGATGAGGGGAAGCTGATTATACCCAACGGCCCCGGTCTAGGAATCTCTTTGCGTGATCAAGTAACTGAACCAATAGAGGAAGCTGTGGCATGAAGATTCTCAGTATTGAACATATTGGAATTGCAGTGGAATCACTGGACGAATCAGCGCCATTCTGGCGGGAGATACTGGGAATCCAACAACAGACTACCGAGGCAGTGGAGTCAGAAGGTGTTGTTACTGATATCTACAATACGGGTAGTGGAAAAGTGGAGCTCCTCACAGCCCTGGGAGAGGATTCTCCAATTGCGAAATTTCTGAATAAGCGCGGACCAGGTATTCACCACATCTGCCTGCAGGTGGACGACATTCGTGGAGCAATCACTGAACTTAAAATAGCAGGTGTGGAGCTGGTTAATGACGAGCCCAGTATTGGTGCAGAGGGATATCTGGTGGCATTTGTACATCCCCGCAGTGCGGGAGGAGTTTTAGTGGAGTTGGCGGAGAAGAGAGAGTAATCAGTAGATAGAATTTATCAAAAACCTGTCAGGCCAGCCTACCCGACAGATTGCAGTCGGGCCTGCCCCATCCCGAAGTTTCGGGAGGGCTGGCAGGTAGCCTTGTTCGTGCCTGTCCCGTAAGGAGGTACGACTGTAGCGAGGTCAGGTTGAAAACTTATTTACGGCAATATAAATGAAGGTTCTTCACCGAATTGTGTGGGTAACTGAAAAGATAAGTTGAAAATTATCTTCCAACAGGATTTCTGTGGACTTTTTTGTTTTCTCTTCGTGAAACTTCGCGAACTTGGCGGCTGATGAATTAAACAGGTGAAAGAGTAAACAGTTCAAAAATAGACTCAGTATACAACATGACATCTTTTGGCTACTCCCGTTAGGGTTAACTAAATTTGAACACTGTGAGTTCGAAAAGTATATGTATTATCGGTCCCACTTCTGCCGGCAAAACCGGTGTTGCCATTGAGGTAGCCAAACATCTTGGTGGCGAGGTGATTGGACTTGATTCCCGCCAAATCTACTATCATATGACCGTCGGTACCGCCCAGCCATCGAACCAGGAAAGGGAGGGGATACCTCATCACTTATATAGCATCCGTGATCCCGCTCAGCTTATCTCAGCAGGAGAGTATAGTCATCTCGTAGAAGAGAAGATCGAGGAGATCAAGTCACGAGGGAATCTTCCCATCATCTGCGGTGGGAGTGGACTCTACTTTCGTGCGCTCACTAAGGGAATATTTGAAGATAGCACGACAGACTTAAAAGTTAGAAAGAAGTTGATAAGACGGCTGGAGAAGGAAGGTGCTGAAGTTCTTTTAGCTGAGCTAAAGAAAGTAGATCCGGAGTACGCTGAGATCGTTCATCCCAACAATCACAAACGGCTGATCAGAGCATTGGAAATCCTCGAGGCGACGGGTTTGCCTCCTACAGAACATTACCGCCATCAGGAAGAGGTAAGATCAGATTTTGTTTCACTGTTCGTGACTTACCTCCGTCCCGAGATGGAGTGGCTGGAAGATCGGATCCGTCACCGTACAGATGAGATGCTGGCTGCCGGCTGGGTGGATGAAGTGAAAGCGTTACTTGAAATGGGAATCCCCAGAGATGCCCATCCCATGGATAGTGTAGGGTATCACGAGATTATGACTCATCTTGACGGTGAGATGAAATACGGGGAAATGGTATCGCAGATCAATCTGAAAACTCGTCAGTACGCCAAGAAGCAGTTTACCTGGTTTAACAAAGAAAAGGTTGATTATGTATGTCAAATCTCCAATGATAAGGATCTCAGAGAAGCTCCTATCCATATTGAGCAGATGTACAGAAATAGCCATTAATGAAACTACCCCTGGCAGATCAATGAGGTGAAAGTTATACTACTTAAAACTTTTTGAAACCCCCATGAGCTGTCTTAAGTTCCTGTCGGTTTATCGGTCCTTTAAACCGTTCCAGAGAGAAGGTAAGGACTGTTTCAATGATCTTTAGGGTAGCAAAGGCAATCCTCCTTCTCCAGGAGGTTTTTTATGAATTTGAGCGGAAATAAAACTGAAGTTGTCAATCGTGAAGGTATAGAGAAAGCCTTATTACGGATAGCTCATGAAATTCTTGAACAGTCTAGTGAACCGAAAAATTTAGCCCTTATCGGTATCCGTACACGAGGTGAATTTATTGCTAAACGCTTAGCGGTCAATATCAGCAAGATATCTGGGCTTGAATTACCGGTAGGATTCCTCGGGGTCACGTTCTATAGGGACGATTTTCGTGAGCGTCTGGCTGCACCGGAAGTTAAAGGTACAGATATTTCCTTCAGCATTGATGGACTTACCATAATCTTAGCTGATGATGTTCTTTATTCTGGACGTACAGTTCGAGCAGCCCTATCAGAAATCATAGATTTAGGCCGGCCTAACCAGATCATGTTAGCTGTCTTAGTGGATCGTGGTCATAGAGAAATGCCCATAAAAGCTGATTTTGTAGGAAAGAATGTACCCACCGCTGATAACGAACATGTATATGTCAGACTTGAAGAAGTTGATAGTGAGGATGCCATCTACCTGGAGAAATTTGACTAATGGGTAGCCTTCATCATAGACACCTTTTAGGGTTAGCTGGTTTTCCTCGTGAAGACATTAAAATCCTTATTGACACCGCTTTCACTTTTCGGGAAGTTTTGGATAGACCCATTAAAAAAGTACCCACATTACAAGGTAAAACGGTAGTAAATCTCTTCTTTGAACCTTCAACTCGAACACGTATCTCCTTCGAGTTGGCTCAAAAAAGGCTTTCTGCCGATACTGTAAATTTTTCAGCATCTACCAGCAGTTTGAAGAAAGGGGAGAGCTTTAAAGATACTGCGCAGAATATTGAAGCAATGAAAATTGATGCCATTGTTATGCGCCATCCAGTTCCCGGTGCTCCTCTACATCTGACACAGTTTGTCGATGCAATAGTTATTAATGCTGGTGATGGTACCCATGAGCACCCTACTCAGGGTTTGCTAGATATGATGAGTTTGGTGGAAACGTTCGGAAAACTCCAAGGATTAAAAGTTGCTATTATCGGTGATATCAGACATAGTCGAGTAGCTATGTCTAATATCCATGGGTTACTTACTATGGGTGCCGCTGTTACACTTTGCGGTCCTCCAACTCTGATGCCAGTTAATATTGAGGAACTTGGAGTGGAAGTAAATTTTAACATTGATGAAGTGCTCAGGTGGGTCGATGCAGTAAATGTCCTACGGATTCAACGAGAGCGGCAGGGGGTACACTATATTCCATCCATAAGAGAGTATCGTACTCTCTATGGTATTACCCGTGAAAGAATAGAAGCACTAGATAAAGAGATAACCATAATGCATCCGGGTCCGATGAATCGAGGTGTAGAGATTGACAGTGATATTGCCGATAGTGAGAATGCTATTATACTGGATCAGGTACTGAATGGAGTTGCGATCCGTATGTCTGTTTTGTATCACCTTCTAGGTGAAAAACCTGATGAGGCTAACACATGAAAATCAAACGCCTACCCAGACTCCTGAAAATTACCAATTGTACTGTACTTGATCCTTTTCTTAACAATGAGTTTACCGGTGAAATTCTGTTAAAGAACGGAAAGATAGAGGAAATAAATAAGAGTATTCATGCTGAAAGAGCGGAAATTATTAATGTAAATAATGCTATAGTGACGCATGGTTTCTGTGATATTCATGCTCATTTCCGCGAACCGGGACGGGAAGACAAAGAGACATTGGAAACTGGATCAAGGGCTGCCGTTGCAGGAGGTTATACGACTGTATGTGTAATGCCTAATACCGATCCTCCATTGGACAGTCCAGAAGCTTTACGTTTTATTGCTGAGCAAGCTGCTCGTCTACCTATCCAATTGCATCCATTAGGTGCAGTTACAGTCAATTTAGTAGGGAAAGAAATTACTGAAATGGGTAAGATGGTTAATGCTGGAGCAGTTGCTTTTTCTGATGATGGTATCCCCATCCAGAATGGTGGAGTAATGCGCAGGGCATTGGAATATTGTCAGCAGTTTTCTGTTCCCATTATTAACCATGCTGAAGATATTAATCTACGCAGGGGCGGTCACATGCATGAAGGAGGATGGTCTACTCGCCTTGGCTTGGCTGGTGTTCCCGATATTAGCGAATCGGTAATGGTAGAGAGGGATTTACAGATTGCCGGATTTACCGGAGGTAGATTACACATACCTCATGTAAGCTCGGAGAAGTCAGTTATGGCTATTCGTTTAGCTAAAGAGCAAGGAATTCATGTCACTGCGGAAGTAACTCCCCACCATCTCTATTTTAATGATTCTGCTTTACAAGATTATAACACTAATCTGAAAGTAGCTCCTCCCATAAGGTGCGAATCAGATCGAGTGGCTTTACTTGAAGGACTTCTTGAGGGTACTCTTGATTGCGTTGCTACAGATCATGCTCCCCATACTGTAGAGGAAAAGGAGAGCCCTTTTGAGTGGGCACCTTGTGGTATGATTGGTCTGGAGAGTGCCTTTGGTGCGGTGTGGAAGATTCTCTCAACTAAGGGTGCAACTCTCCTTGAAGTCATAAGAAAGTTTACGGTTTTGCCTAGACAGATTATGGGGTTTGATCAAAATCTTTTTCAGAAGGGGAAAGAAGCCGAGCTAATTTTTATTGATCCAACTATAGATTGGACTTTTAACCTTGATAATATTTACTCCAAGTCCAGAAATTCTCCTTTTGTAGGAGAAGAATTAAGGGGAAGAATAAATGGGGTAGTATCTCGTGGAAGATTTATTGAGTTGTAATAAGGTAGTATATAAATAAACTATTTTTCTTATACTTATTTTCTTGCTTACACTTATTGATAAAAGTAAATTTCTATGCTTTAACAAATGGCAACAATGAAGACATACTCTGCAAAGAAAGAAGAAATAAAAAAGGAATGGTACGTCATAAATGCTGAAGGGCAAATACTGGGACGTTTAGCTAGTAAAATTGCCCAGTTACTACGGGGTAAGCATAAATCTGAGTTTACTCCTCATGTTGATATGGGTGATTATGTAATTGTGGTAAACGCAGAGAAAATCAGAGTTAGTGGTAATAAGGAAAAACAGAAGGAATATTTCAAGCATTCTGGTTATCCAGGTGGTTCTAAAATATTTAATCTGCATTACCTTAGACGAAACCATCCTGAGAGGATTATTCAAAATGCTGTTAAGGGTATGTTACCTCATAATCGCTTAGGTAGAAAGATTTTTAAGCAGTTAAAAGTATATGCAGGTCCTCATCATCCTCATGAAGCTCAGAATCCGCAGGTAATGGAGCTATAACGTTTTGGCAACCAGTAGTACTGTTTATTCAGCAGTAGGCAAAAGAAAAACATCTGTAGCTCGTATCCGTCTTTTCCCCGGTAAAGGTAAAATTACGGTGAACCGACGGGAGTTTGAGACATATTTCACAAGAGTTTCCAATCAAATTCAAATTCGTGAACCCTTAACGATTCTGAAATTAGATACAAAATATGATGTGATTGCGAATGTTAACGGTGGGGGATTATCCGGTCAGGCAGGTGCGATACGACATGGAATATCTAAGGCATTATTAAACGTAAGTATTGATTATAAAACAACACTTAAAAAAGCCGGATTATTAACTCGAGATGCTCGTAAGAAGGAGCGGAAAAAGTATGGTTTACGTGGCGCCAGGAAAGCCTTTCAATTTTCTAAAAGATGATTGGAGTTTACGAGTGGATGTAACTTTTGAAGACCTGCTGAGTACCGGAGCACATTTCGGTCATCTCACCAGGAAATGGCACCCAAATTACCAGAAGTATATATTAATGGCTAAAAACGGAATTCATATTATCAATTTGGAAGAGACCCTTAAGGAATTGAGAAAAGCGGTGGAGTTTGTTCAGAATATAGCTGCCGACGGAGGTGATATTCTTTTTGTTGGTACTAAAAAGAATGCTAAAAATATTGTGCAACAGGAAGCTGACAAATGTACCATGTATTATGTTGTAGAGCGCTGGCTGGGAGGAACTCTGACTAACTTCTCCACAATCCGAAAAAGTATTAAACGCCTGCAATTATTAGAAAAGGAGTCAAGTCCCCTATATGAAAATGCCACTAAGAAAGAGATATTAGCTCTGGAAAGGGAGATGATTCGTCTGCAAGACTTACATCGTGGTATTAAGGATATCAAGGGTCTTCCTGATGCTATTTTCGTTGTAGATGCAAAGTATGAGTCTATCGCTGTAAAGGAAGCAAGACATTTGAACATTCCTGTCATCGCCATGGTGGATACGAACTCTGATCCTGAATTAGTAGATTATCCTATTCCCGCTAATGATGATTCCATCCGTACGGTGAAATTAATAGTTAGTGAAATTGCCAAAGCGATTTGTGAAGCTAAATCAGTTCCTTATCCAGATAGCGATGTTATTTTAGAGATGGCAACTCAAGAGGATGATGGATCTTTGAGTGAAATTGAAGTGACCGAAGATATTGAAGCTGACAGTGCGACTGAAGAACAGGAAAAAGAATTAGCAATTGATTCTACTAAGGATGAATAACAAATGATTGTTGACGCAAAAGTAGTTAAGATTCTCCGCCAGAAGACTGGGGCGGGGATAATGGATTGTAAAGAAGCTTTATTAGCTGCAAATGGCGATATGGAAAGCGCTGTGGAGGTATTACGAAAAAAAGGTATTGCCAAAGCCGAGAAGAAGGTCGGGAGGAAGGCTGACCAAGGAGCGGTAGTCGCTTACATCCATCCAGGGAATCGAATTGGTGTTCTTGTAGAGGTCAATTGCGAAACTGATTTTGTGGCTAAAACGGATGGCTTTAACCGTTTTATCAAGGATATTGCCATGCAGATTGCTGCTGCTGATCCTCTCACTATCACTAGGGAACAGATAGATGAAATTGTAATTGAGAGAGAGCGAGATATATATATGGAACAGGCAAAATCCATGGGAAAGCCTGACAATGTAATCAATAAAATTGTTGACGGTCGACTAGAAAAATTTTATCAGGAGAAATGTCTTCTTGAGCAGCCTTTTATCAAGGATAATGATAAGACAGTTAAGGATATCCTCACTGAAACCATTGCTTCTTTAGGTGAGAACATCACGATAGCCCGGTTTGCCCGTTATGAAGTTGGTGAAAGTTTTGCAGCCAACGGCGAGGGGTAAAACACAGAATTTAATATAATGCCAAAACCTGTATACGGAAGGATACTGCTGAAACTCAGCGGAGAAGTCCTTGCCGGAGACAAAGGTTTTGGTGTCGATCCATCAAAAGCCAGCCACTTGGCAAATGAAATAAAATCTGTTGCTGACCTTGGAGTAGAAGTTGGTGTTGTTATTGGTGCAGGGAATATCATAAGAGGTGAAATGGCAGCAGAGGGTGGGATGGATCGTGTACCAGCAGACTATCTTGGTATGTTGGCAACAATTATAAATGCCATTACCCTTCAGGATGCATTAGAGAAAGCCGGATGTGAAACCCGAACTCTGTCCGCCATCACCATAACCCAACTTGCTGAACCGTATATTAGGCGAAGAGCCCTACGTCATTTGGAAAAAAGACGAATTGTTATTGTAGCAGGAGGGACGGGAAATCCTTATTTTTCAACAGATACTGCCGCTGCTCTTAGAGCCACAGAAATGGGAGCAGATGTGGTTTTGAAGGGAACCAAGGTTGATGGAGTTTACGATAAAGATCCAGTACAGTATCAGGAGGCTATTAAATATGAAAATCTTACTTTTCAGAAAGTAATCGAAGATGGGCTCCGGGTGATGGATCTAACAGCAGTAACTCTATGTAAAGAAAATGACCTTCCAATTATTGTTTTTGCAATTAACAATGCTGGTGCTTTATATCGTATATTATCAGGTGAAAAGATTGGCACTTTAATAAAAGATTGATTATGGATATAAAAGAATTTTTCAGTGATGCCACGAGCAGAATGGATTCAGCAGTAGAACATTGCCGCAACGAATTGGCTCAAATTAGAACAGGACGAGCTTCACCAGCGCTCCTGGATAGTGTTAAGGTTTCCTATTATGGCTCTCCTACCCCCCTCAAAACGGTAGCAAATATTGTTGCTCAGGATGCGACACTTTTAATAGTTCAACCTTACGACAGGTCTATATTAGGAGATATCGAAAAGGCTATTCAGATGAGCTCGGGTGCGGTCTCGGTCAGAAACGCATGCACGGCAGTCGCGGCACGCGGGGAGTGATGGCGGATGGGAAAGTAGCGCGCCCGCCTGACGGCGTCGAGATCGGAGCTCACGGGTCTCGGCTACTCCTGCGCACGGAGATGACGCCTGGTCTCTTTGTAGAAATCTTTCCACGGGCCGCCTCGTCCTTTGGCGACCGTTTCGCAGTACTCTCGAATGGCCTTGACGTCTTCCTCGCTCTCCTTCGCGACCGCGCCGACGAGAGAGCGTGAGAGAGCGGAAGGGGTTACTTTGCCATCTTCGAAGTGCTCGCCGAGGATGGCGCTATTGAACAGAACACTGATCGCTTCCGCCGTCGAGAGAACCGAGCTCGGTGGGCGAAGCTTCGTTTTCTTGTCTTTCGTCATGCCGGTCCGAAGCTCTTGAAACACCGTCACCAGAAGCTTCACGAGCTCCGCCGGTGGCGTGGTCTCGATCGCGTAGTCGCCTCGAAGCTCCGCTTCCCTCTTGGTCACGATCTGAATCTCTTGCTCGAGATCACTGACCACCGGCACCGTCACGAAGTTGAATCGACGTTTGAGCGCGGCGCTCATCTCGTTGACGCCGCGGTCTCGCGTGTTCGCGGTCGCAATCAAGTTGAATCCTCGTTTCGCCGAGACGATC
>JBHHUM010000072.1:0-10852 GCA_046861645.1 Fidelibacterota bacterium
CCCGGGTTAGTTTCATCATATTTCTTGAAAAACACTTGTACTTCGACGCTTCCTGTATGTGTTATTAGAGTAGAATCCTCGTAAGAAACAGATATCGTGTGATCACCAAAATCAGAATTAAGCCCATAAAGATTACTTCTCATAAGCCGAGCTGTCGGTCCCTGAACATCTGTCCACCCTGACTGAGGTGTAATCTCCCATATCATCTGTGAACTATATTGTTGCTGTCCTTCAGCTGGCGCTCCCTCTACTGCTATCTCGATATCACTATCACCGACCTCCACGCTAGGCAAGCCGAAAGTGAACTTGTCACCTTCCCTAGGTTTGCTAATTTTAATATCGTGAAAAGTACCCTGCCCTTGCCCTCCTTCTGGTGTTTCATCAGTACAACCTGACAATAGCATAAAAGTCACCCATATAATAAGTACAATATTCTTTCTTGTATTCATTGCTTAAGCAGGTGCTACAATTACCACAATTTACGTTAGGTCCCCCTATCTGGGCTTATTCTGTTATTACTGCTTTCATGATTGTATTACTTCGTAAGCTATGTTGCTTGTAAGCGCTACGGCACTTAGCTAAACACCCCCCACTTCATAATGTTCAAGGTAGTTGCTCTTACTTTTGCCATTTTAATGAAGAATAGAATTTCGCCTACCTACCACAAAAACATCATTGTAGCCTCTTCCTCTCACTCGAAGACGATAACCTATAGCCACACGCTAGGGAATATCTCAACGTCTAGGATAACCCCATCTAGTGTAAGGATTTGGAACAATTACCCACCACGTTAAGCCTATCACTCTTGTTCTGCGAACACATTCCAGGGAATTGTGTATTCGTCGAATGGGTCATAGGCTTTAACTAAGGTAATTCAGAGGTGAATCACAGTCAAGGAATATTTAATATTATCTTGGATTATTTACCATATATATTATACTTTACACCATATTAACGATAGATACCACCCTAGAACTGCCGAAGTAAACAATCAGATGAGAGAGTAGAAAAAATGTATAAATCAAAAATCATTGATGTCAGTGGTCTCATTCCATATGGGAAAACACCTGCTGAGGTAGGTGTTCTTTCAAAGAATGTAGACGCTCAAAGATTTACAGTCATACTCATGGAAATAGATGAACTGAAGATTAAATCCGTCTCCTTAGCCCTGAGTGAGCTGCATAAAATAGAGGAAATCTCAGACCCCGAATTAAAAGGAATGCTGTTAGCCGGTATCGGGGAAATTCAATCGTTTTACGGGAATTATACAAAAGCATTCGCTGCTTTTCACAAAGCTCTCGGTTTAGTTAAAAGCGATGAAGCAACAGCCTATGTCTATTCCGCCATGTCAGATATGTTACGAATATTGGGTTATAATGAAACAACAGTGGATATTCTAAATCAAGCCATCCGCTACACTAGTAATAAAGAGCTGCATTGGCGGCTTAAGTGGAAGACCGTGCTTGGTTATAAATATACTGAGCCGGAAAAGGCTATTGATAAGTTGAGTAAGATTATTGATTATTATCAATCTGTCGAGAACACCCTTCGAGCCACACGCCTGAAGAAGCACATGGCCAATGTACATGTTAAATTAAAGAATTTCGAATTGGCAGATTCCTTGTACACAGAAGTCCTTGAAACAGCGGTTGAACTCGATCTACCTCAGTTTCAATATGAAATCCTCAACGACAGGGGCTGGCTGTGGTATCAGCAGAAGGAATATCTGCAAGCTCGCAGCCTTTTTCTTAAGCTCACTCAAAAGGATCTGTCTCCTTACCAAAAATCTCTTTGTCTTCAAAATCTTGGCTTTGTTGAATATGATTCAGGTAACTACCTGGAAGCCATCAAATGCTACAGCCAATCTCTGCAGATCACTCTTCGGTATGAGATGAGGAACATGATGTTTGAGGATTACTACCGGTTAGGACTGTGCTATGAGAGAGTTGGAAACCTCAGCCTGTCAGAGCATTTCTATTCACTTGGTTGTGACGAGGTGATGAAAGAAATTGAGATGAAGCTGCCTGTAATAGGCTACAGCAAGAAATTACTGGACAGGTATCTGACATTTCTGAAAGATAATCAACAGATCACTACTGTGAGGGTTAAAGAAGAGGTCTTCGGTTTTACAGTGGGAAAGACACTGAAAGAGATCCGTGATATCTTCCACACTCACTTCTTCAATATTATCCTAAGCCGTACGAAAAATGCTCCGGAACTGTGCCGGATGCTGCAGATAGACAGCAAGACCTACTTCAACTACCAGAAAAAGCTCGGGTTAAAGCGTGGATTAAAAACGAAAACACAGCTCTCCCGTAACCAATATTTCGTGAGCTATGTGGAATCACTCTCGCGCCTCACATGGCGGGAAGCGAACAGTACCTTTAAATCAGATCTTCTCTCTTTTCTGCTGGAGGAATACCAGTACAACAAGAAGGTTCTAGCGGAGGTTCTTGGGATATCCTATCCATATCTGGTGAATCTGACATCGGGAAGAGATTAGCAACAGTGATTCCAGAGTAACTTTTGTTTGGACATATCCATCTCCATTACATTCAATCTATACTTCGCTAGGAGTGACAAGTACAATGGGCAGGCAGTTGCCTTGGTTATATGATTTCTATAATATCTCTGAAATGGATGATACCTATTTTCCTTCGGCGCTGTCTGCCCAAAAAATTTAACTACCCTAATACTCCTCTTACCAATTCCAATAGTTCCTTTTCCCCCGTCCGTGTAGGCCGGAATTCTACTCCCAAGGCATAAAGTCTGTTCCCTTCAAAAAACGGCGTTGCTTTGAAGATATCTTTCTCCGTCGTGATGAAATATTCTATTCCGTTCTTTTCTCCGAGACCTATCATCCTTTGTATATCATCCCTTTTATACCTGTGATGATCGTCATAAGCAATCCGCTCCACAATCTCAACTCCGGCTTTCTCTAACAAATTAAAAAACGACTGCGGGTCACCCACTCCGCAGAAGGCGAATACTTTCTTCCCTTTTAGTTCCGCTGAACTTATCACCGCTCCCTCCAGACTTCGCAGCTCCGGTTCTGCAATCAGGCGGCTGGAGAGAATGGGAATGCCTTGCTGCTCAATCCTGCTCCGCACTTTAACTGGGGGACGGGCCAGATTACGCTTGGTCCAGATAAGCACATCAGCTCGACGCAAATGAAAAGGTGGTTCCCGAAGCTTACCGTAAGGCAGCATCCGGTACGCTTCAACTGGTTCCTGGCTGTTGAGTAGTACGATATCCAGATCTCGAGCCAGGGCACGGTGCTGAAAGGCATCATCTAAAAGCAAAACGTCAGGTTGAAAGTTTTGAACAATGTAACAGCCTCCACGATAGCGTACTTCGTCCACCACAATGGGCACGCCGGAAAGACGTTGAGCCATGAGGTAAGGCTCATCGCCACCTTCTTCCCAGTTAGCCAGGCATTTCTTGCCATCTGACACTACTATCGTTCCGGTAGTATTACGTCCGTAACCTCGACTAAGTATCGCGGGAGCAATTCCCCTTTCCTGTAGTTTTTGAGCCAGATAGATGACCGCTGGTGTTTTGCCGGTACCACCTACAGTCAGATTCCCCACACTAATTACGGGCAACGGCAGACGACGAGTAACAAAGAATCCTATAGCGTAATAGAGATTACGCCAGAAGACCGCTCCCCAATAGAAGAGGGCCAGGGGAAAGAGTAGAAAGCGAAACTTAGGAGATAAGCTGGGCATCATTTTGTTGTTGCATTACCAGCAATCGTTCTTCCAGTTCACGGTTCAGTTCCTCAAAAGGTATTGTTTCATCCGCTTGAAGAGGTTCACCAACAGCAAACCGAACCCGTCCAAATGGTTTGGGAACTATAAACGTATCCCAATTGGTAATCTCCCATCTCTGGGAGGCCTGTCCGGTAATGGGAATGAGGAGTGCCCCTGTTCGCTGAGCAGCCTTAACTGCTCCCGGCTTGGCCACATGCTTCGGACCCTGAGGACCATCCGGTGTTACCACAACAACTTCCCCCGGCTGCGAGAGAACCTCCACCATCTCTCGATAGGCTTCTCGTCCACCGCTGGAACTGGAACCGCGAATAAAATGCCAACCCATCTTTTCACCCACCCGAGAAATTATTTCCGCATCCTCATGGAGCCCCGCCAGAGCGTGATAACCCCGTTTCCGCAGGCAGTAGAGGGGAAAAAGGAGTCGTCCGTGCCAACAACAAAGAATCACGGATCGACCAGCCGCTAGGGCCTGTAGCAGGATCTCTTCGTTTATTAAATCTATACGGTTACAGCTAAAGAGCGTACCCACTATGGATTTCCCTAATAATATTCCTGCTTTCCTTTTTCCAGCCAACGTCTTCAGCCCAAGCGCTGTAAGATCAAGTCCGCTGCCCGACCAGCCGCTCCTGGTTTTCCCATGGTTCTTTGCACCTCCTCCATTCCAGCGAAAACTTCATCCTGCCTGCTTTCATCAACAAGAAAGGGCAACAGGTTGGCAGCGACAAGTTCCGGGGTAGCCTTCTCCTGAAGAAGCTCGGGAAACACCTCTCGACCAGCGATTAAATTGGTCATGGAAACAAATTCCACCCTGGCGATGCGCCGGGCAAAAAACCAGGTTACCGGTGATAACCTGTAGATGACCACGGCCGGGGTATTATAGAGAGCTGCTTCAAAGCTGATTGTCCCTGAAGCCACTACAGCGCCATCAGCAAAACGAAGGGCCTGCTGTGGATTCTCTTCCTCCACAGATACACCGTGATAGTTTACTCCACGAACCGTCACACCGGGGGCTTTTCCGATCACTGCCTGCAGATTCAGCCCTCGTTCCCGGAGACTGAACAGGGATTTTATCAACACCCCCAAATGACGATCAACCTCCTGCTGACGGCTGCCGGGCATGAGGGCAATAGTCGTTATCTCTGGATCAAATTTGTGACGACTAAGAAACTCCTCTCTGGTCATGGAGGGCTCAGGGAGATCCATGAAGGGGTGTCCCACAAAGGTCGCCTGTACACCTCGTTCCTCGTACCACGCTTCTTCAAAGGGAAAGATGCAGAGGAGTTGATCCACGCACTCCTGTATAGTCTCCACCCGCTTCTCCTTCCAGGCCCACAGCTGTGGTGAAATAAAATAGGTGACAGGAATTCCCCTGGCTTTTAACTCCTTTGCCAGACGTAGATTAAAGCCTGGATAGTCAATCAGTATTGCCCTGGTAGGGATACACCTGTCCACTTTCTCCAAAACCCTCTGGAAGACTTTACGCAGAAACATGTACTTGCTTACGACTTCAGTAAAACCCATGACCGCTATATTGTGAACGTGCTCAATAATCGTCACCCCCACCTCCTGCAAACGGTCACCTCCCAGTCCATAAAAGGAAAGTTCCGGTTTCCGCTGAACCATGGCACGTACCAGACTTGAGCCGTGGAGATCCCCTGACTCCTCGCCAGCTACAATCAAAACTGTCTCTTGATCTACCATACTCTGACTTCAGGAAAGTAAAATGATGCGGATGACGAGCAAAGAGAGAAAACCACCAATTACCTGTAAAGTTCGCTTCTCGGTTCGTACTGTTTGACTTAGAGTTACAGGGGTAGTATTACTTCCTCCCATCCATGGTGACAACCGGGGGAACAAACGGGGAACTGATAGTCTATATTCCTGATAGTCTTCACCAAACTTCCGTAGCAGGGTCTCTTCTTCCAAAGAGATAATCAAACCGTATTGAATAGAGAAGAAGGCCAGTGTTACCGGAAGAAATAGCCAGACATGCTCTCCACCAGCAATTAACACCATTCCAGAATAGATGATCACATTACCAAGATACAGTGGATTGCGAACATAGGCGAAGGGCCCGGAAGTACAGAGAGAGCTGGCGCCTACTTTCCGGGTACGAGTTTCACCCCCGGCATAACGGACACCATTTAAACGTAGAGCTTCTCCCAACACAACAAAAAGCGAGCCTGCCATCAACAGTTCTATCCTGATCTCAGCAAAATAGAGGATAAGCACTGCCAGGGGAATCGGCAAGTAGCCTCTATTCCTAAAGAAAAAATTGCGAACATCCATAATTGAAAGTTTAGTTAATTACCAGATCAGTGAAGTGTCTGTTCAATCTTATGCTGAATTTGCAGGGCGACTGCCAGAGCTTCCCGGCCCTCCAAACCCGAAACAATGGGACTGCTGCGTCCTTCTGCAGAGGAGACAAAGTTCTCCAACTCCATCTTTAGCGCATCCACTTTCTTTACCGGTGGTGTCTCGTAAACAATCTGTCGGTTCATACCACCTGTGGTTAAAGGCGCCGTAAAAACCGCCTCCGGGTCCTTCTCTTCTGCACTCAGGAGACGATACACCTCGGTCAGTCCCCGGTAAAAGTCAATAGTAACATACATGTCCTGCTGAAACAGTCGCAATTTGCGGACATAATCCTTCGCAATACGGCTCGAGGTAATATTCGCCACACAACCGTTATCAAAGGCTATGCGGGCATTAGCGATATCCACTGACTGTGTCATGATGGACACACCAGAGGCATCCACAGTTCGGACTTTAGACCTTACCAGTGAAATGATCACATCTAAATCGTGAATCATAAGGTCCAGCACTACCGGTACGTCCGTTCCCCGGACATTGTAAGGCGCCAAACGATGCGTTTCGATATACCGGGGTGTCAGGTTGACACCATCCAGGGCAACCAAGGCTGGATTGAGTCTTTCGATGTGTCCGACATGAATCTGCACTCCTTGCCTTGCAGCCAAGTCCAACAGGGTATCAGCTTCTTCTACCGTTTTACACATAGGTTTCTCAATAAAAACATGTTGCCCGGCTTCGATGCAGGTCTGAGCCACGGGAAAGTGCTCCACCGTAGGTACTACAATGGAGACAATATCGGTGTTTTGCAGCAACGAAGAGAGAGAATCATGCCGGATAGCTCTGGTCTCCTGTTCAATAAGAACTGCCCGATCAGGATCTATATCAAAAAAACCTGTGCACTCCGCTCCTTTTAAACGCAAAGCATGTTCCAGATGTCTCCGCCCTAAATGACCGACGCCGACAATACCAATCCTTACCTTATGCTTATCTGCTGACATGTATAACTGGAGTACTTTTCAGGAATATAGGATGCTTCATCCTTATTTAAAATCGTTCTTTAGTGGATCGTAATTTAGTCTTGCTTTTGATGGAGAGAATAGGGATATTTTTCAACCTCGGATCAGGAATTTGTCAATAACTGAGAATTTTAGGGGATATTGTGATAGATCAGGATACTAGAACCGTCTTTGGTTATTTCATTTTGCTTCTTTCTGTCATCGCGTTCGGCTTTGCGATTGGCTTCGCCCAATACTATCTTGCCGCGCTGTTTGTTGTCGGTGGACTTTTCCTGTGGTTAGCTTACATCAACGTCGCCGGCGTCGCTCTTCGAGGACAGTTAGGATCGATACTCATTCTCCACGGCCTATTATTGGCAATCCCCGTGTTTCTTCTATTTGCTGTGGAGCAAGACAAGTGGGGTGGCTATCATATCAAGCCCGATGGTGCTACACTTACTTTTGTTATCCTCTTTCTTACCGTCGCTCCAGGTATGATTATACGTTATAACAACAAGCGTTCTATTCCATTTCCCGCCTCTCCTACCGTTCCACCAAAACAACCGCTAACCGCTCCACCTACCTCAGATAAACCGCTCCCGACGGGACCCCCTACCGCCTCTTATCCAGGATGGCCGGGAGGTACCTACGGCGAAGATTATGAATACTACTATGATCCGGAAATGATGGCAGCCTACTATGAGGACTACGAAGATGAAGAGGACGAAGAGGAGGAAGACGAAGAGTAATTATTTCCCTAAGTCAAAGGATTCTTAAGATCTTTTCTATAATTTTCCTCCTACTCCAAACTGACGCTAAGATAAGTAGTGCACTGTTGTCGCTATAATTGCTTTTACCCCAACCAAAATTCTTCTGTTAAAGATCTCCGTTATAAAAATATTTTCTTGGTAGAAAATAAACAATATCATAACTTATGCATATATGCGCATAAGTAAATCTAATGAGGAAAACAAAATGATTGTTTGTTGCCCGCCTGAACTTGTGCAGGAATGCCGTTCCTTCCTGTCCGATAACTTTTTCCGGGCCTTTACCGATGAAAGTCGCTTGGGGGTTTTCCTTGTTCTCATGGAAAACGGAGAAATGACGGTTAATCAGGTTGCTGAGCAGATGGACATCAACCAATCTAACGTCTCTCGTCATCTAACATTGTTGAAACAGGCTGGTGTAACTCAAGCAAGAAAAAGCGGGCGCGAAATCTACTACCAGATCGACTATCAGAATATTGCTCAGCGTCTACAATCCATACTGAGCATCGTTCAACAGTGCTGTCCAACAACCCCGGAGGAAAATTAATATGAATACTACCATGCAAGACCTTGTAAAGGAAAAATACGGTAAAGTAGCTACCAAACCATCAAAGGGCTGTGCCTGTGGTGAAAATTCTACAAAGGAAAACGCCATTAGAATTGGTTATAGTGATGATGAGCTAAAATCCTTACCTGAGGAGGCAAACCTGGGTCTGGGTTGTGGTAATCCGCTAGCTTTTGAAAACATCCTGACCGGCAGTACCGTACTCGACTTGGGCAGTGGCGCTGGTATTGACTGTTTCCTCGCCGCACAGAAAGTAGGACCGGAAGGAACTGTTATAGGTGTGGATATGACCCCCGAGATGATTGCCAGAGCTAATGAAAACAAACTAAAGGTTCATGCAAAAAACGTTGATTTTCGCCTGGGACAGATTGAGAAGCTCCCAGTCGAACCAAATTCTGTGGATGTAGCCATCAGTAACTGTGTAATCAACCTCTCTGAAAACAAGCCCCAGGTTTTTCGCGAAGCTTTTCGAGTCTTAAAGCCGGGAGGTGTTTTAGCGGTCTCCGATATTGTTCTCCTTAAAAAACTGCCCTGGTTTATTCGGGAAAGTATTAGTGCCTACGTGGGGTGCATAGCAGGGGCTTCCCTCAAGGACAATTACCTACAATTTATTCAAGAAGCTGGCTTTGTTAATCTGGAACTTCAGGAGGAAAGAACGGTAGATGAAGTTTTTCCTGAAAATGACCCCAACCTACAGGCTTTGCTCAAATTTATTCCCTTACCTGGAGGGACTATCAGGCGCCTGTCCGGCCGCTATGCTGCCAGTATCAAGGTAAGGGCTGAAAAGCCCCAAAACGATCATTCCAACTGATAGACCCTCTTTACAAATGGTTTCTCAATTAACAGGTAAAAACCATATATGCTCCCGTGGCAGATCATTCCCCACACTAAACCTTCCAAAGAACCAAAAAAAACGGCTGCTGCATAGACATGCAGATTCCCTATGCCGTACATAGGATTTTTAAACCAACGATAAGGACCCTCCGTAATAAACTTTTCGTTTGGCTTCCGTAAAAAAAGATCGTTATAGTAGTAAACATCCAATCCGGTTAGCCAAGTGGACCAGACCTTAGAACCAAAGCCCACAACAAAGAGCCCGGCTGAAATAGTGACAGCAGTTTTCGTTGGCAGGTTCAATGTTTGGGAATATACCAGCGGAAGGGAACTTAAGCTCAAAGCGATGTTTGCAAACATGACTCCCAGCACCACCTCATAAATATCCCAGGCCCGGGTTTCCCCAAATCTTTTGATGAGCCAAGACCTCAAAGGAGTGCCCAGAATAATTGTATTACCCAAATAATAAAAGGCCCAGGCACCGGTAATATACCAAGCTACTAAACCACTATCTTTGACAAACTTATTCAACAGCAGGGAGCAAATAATAAGGACTCCCCAAACCATTAAACGGGCTGGAGGTCGGTCCAGACGCATGCCAACCATACCAGCCAAGATATTCACTATACGGAAAATTTGGCACATAGTCCCCAAGAGAAAATTGAAATAGCATCACGGAGGACAACCTTTTTACACGGCGTCCTCCAACCTGAAAATCTACTTTGTTACTTCCACTCTATGCCAGATTCCTTCAACTTCCATCCAAGTGTAACGCTCTGTACCGTCTTTCTTATGAAGCGTTACTTCCACGGGTTGGAGGTCTTCTTCCGCCTCCCCTTTCATAAAGATATCGAGGTCATATGTCGTTCCATCTTCAGCCTCGAAATCTGCGCACGCGAAGTAGGTGTGATCTCCCAAAGCAGCTAACTTATCATCATGAACCTTTAGAAGTTTAAGATTCAAAACTTGATGCTCTATATCATCAGTAAAGGTAAAAGCCCCATTTTCTGCCGTTACCGTCATTACGTGATTCTTGACGGCAGCTGCCAAGTTCTCCTTCGACACTGCTTTTGTACTGAGAGAAACGGGATGTTCTTGGGGGTGTTCAGAAGGGTGTTCCTTGGGATGCTCCTGTGCCATACCCGGTACTGCAATCAACAGCACAAGAACATGACAAGAAACTATACCAGCTATTTTTCTCATTCCACTTACCTCCATCTCTGGGTTAATTTCTTTCCCGCAAGATTAAACTGAAAGTAATCCAGAAAAGGCTCTATGTCAAGGTTTGACCTGTTACACTGCACGTAAATAACAACACAAGAAACGAAGAATTAAAAAACAACACAAAAGTGTGAACAGACAAAGAACAAAACCGTCAAATGTATTATATTTATTACAGAAGAATTTTATTATTGTTGTCATGAACAACCATCAGTTTTATACCTGTACATTGATCAATCTTCTCTTCTGAGTTAAGTTTATCGCTTACAAAGATGAGATGATGGAATGAATCATAATGGCTATGTTCCATAAACTTACTGAATTAGACATAATAAAAACATTCAACACCTGTCCCGTACAGTCACCAGCTCCTTACCCTGATAC
>JBHHUM010000160.1:0-2595 GCA_046861645.1 Fidelibacterota bacterium
GTTCCCCCTGGTCAGGATCGGGATGATGGGCGTTTTTGAACGTCGATTGACTGATTAAGAGCGTTAATTGATTAAGTGTATCAGACGATACAATAACGGGAAACTCATCAAAAGTAGAGTTTTGTATTACGGTCTCATTACCGCATTTAAGTACAACAACACCCATTATTTCACCATCACGAAATACGGCGTTTGAAATATGAATATTGGAATTAGTATAAAGAACCAAGCCTCCCCAATCTGCATTGTCTACCATCGCAGAGAAGGTCCCTCCTTGAATATCCAAACCACCTAGAATTAATATCTGTTTACCCGTCGAAACTTTGATGTTTGTACCAGGCAAGATGGTTAGCGATCCCGAAGGATTAACAGTAAGGGTCTGAAGGACGCGCACACTCCCATACATTACCGCATTATCCGCAATTGTACCGGAGATATCACCTGTTAACATAGTATCGTAAGTATTGACTATTCGAATCAATTTACCCTCTCCAGGTCCCAGAGTAACCGGAATTACAGTTGGCTGATCTACGTGAAAAACAATATCACCCGGATCAGTTCCAAAATGTTTATCCGACAAATATTCCACTTTTTGTGTCGGTAACCCATTCACTTCAATTTGAAAAGTTCTCGTATCATTCTCACCGATACGAAGATTCACAACAAATAAATATGTGCCAGCAGAATCAACGTTGGTAAATTCCCCAATAACTAGAGAATCCTCTGATATGGAACTGATTATTGAATTATCGGGGAAAGATAAAGGCGGACTATAGGTTTCAAAAGGTACCAAACCAACGAGGTGATCTTCGATACTTCGAATATGTTCGGTAATTATTTTTACAAATTCATAGCGACTATCATAATTGGAAAGTGCCCACCAGTGAAAAAAGATGATTCCTTTGGCCCCATAAGCTATAGGAAGATAGGTATTGATATCGATCCAAATACCATTAATTCCACAATCTACTTGATAGAATAGTTTCTTATTAGCTACGGACTGGTTCAGTTGTAACTCACTAATGAAGTTATTGATCCTGAGATTATGGTCACCATAAATAAAATCTGGGTAATGGTCAGCACCTGAATAATCCGGATCAAGTAGTTCCTCCACTTTTCCTAAATAATAAGGGTATCCCTCCAATTCTCCAGATCGGTAATCAGTGTCATAACCGTAATAGGGACAGTAAGAAGGATAAAGGTTAGTATATTCCTTTTTCCCCTGTGCTTTCACTTTTTCTGTAATATATCGTTCTACCTCCAATTCATCAGCCTCCGGTTCATCATGATAATAATATATTACATGCTCAGAATTTGGATCTGTTAATATTGAATCAATACGGCTATCAATATTACCGCTAAAAACTGCTTCAGCGAACTGGTCTATTACTTCCACTTTCCAAGTATAGAGTGTTTTTAAGCCATGCCAATACACACGGAAATTCATACAGTAATCATGGACATATACAGCCTCTCTATTGATTGCATAGAGTGAATCACGAGCAGCCATGGAAAGGGGTAGTACATCTTCTTGATTGAATTCCAGAGTAAAGGTATCATAATCTGTCGTTGTTTGGAAGTCATCGGCATAGATAGTCATGGAATCGAGGACAGACCACTGAGTATTGATATTAGGGACTTCATCATTCCCGCGTTCAACAAAGAGGGTGGCCACCGGGATATGACCTGTATTATCCCCGACTTTTAGAAGAAAATTGGCCTTATACTCAAAAATTGTTCCCAGACTGTCATCCATATGCTGCCGGGTGCTACGGTCCTGCTGCCACGTAACCTTAAGACTGTCCATGACAAAGCCTGCAGAATGTAGTGAAGGATCAGCCATGTTTACTTTGAATCTTTCATTTGGTAACGAATTATCATCAATGAAAATACCCAATAAATAAGTTGTATCGAACTGTACATCATTACCCACTTTATATTCCCACCGTTGGCCGTAATTATACCCTTCTATCCACCAGAAGGGTTTATAGATTATCTTAAACCCGGAATCCACGGCAGCGCCAAATATCCAGTCCTGACTTTGAATAATGGCGTCGATTTTCAACTCCTTCAAACGATGGAGTTGGTAAGGTGTGAATAAACTTTGATCAACCTCCGCACAACCCGGGTCGATGCAGTTGTTTCCCGGCCAGACACCCAGCATGAAATGATCTTGCTGGGAAAACAGGAAACTGATCAAAACACTGATTACTAATATACGCTTCATGATTAACTCCTCTCTATTTCAGGTACACCAGTTTTTGTGTAAATACTTTCCCGGGTACTGTAAGCACCAAGAAATAAAGACCCGTGGGTAGGTCATTTCCGGCATTGGTATTCATGCTCAGGGATATGAGATGTTCCCCAGGGGAAAAAATAATGGTACCGAAAGACTTAACACGGGCACCCATAATATTGTAAAGGTCTATGGTAACCGGGGATTCTTTATCCAACATGAAAGATAAATGGGTCGTATCGTTAAAGGGATTGGGATAGACCAAACGTACCTTAATTGTAGATGGGAAAAGAGGCACCTCAGAGGCAACCCCTACGGTAAGCGTGGTATCCCCAGCAAAAAGATAAGCTCTACCGTAA
>JBHHUM010000073.1:0-10655 GCA_046861645.1 Fidelibacterota bacterium
GGAAGGGGAGACGGGAGCTGCATCCCGGAAAGTTGTGTTGCTGAAATAAGGAAGTACTTCCTGTAGGTTACTATCCCGACTTGTCTATGGTTTCGATGAAGTCTCCTTAACCGCTCTCACCGTTACCGTTCCCAAGATAATCACTCCGCCTACTACAGCCCACGGTCCCGGTACCTCACCGATTATCAGAAGCACCCACAACGGATTCAGGATAGGTTCGATCATGGCGATAAGATTGGAAGAGAGAGCTGCCACATGCTTGATGGCTTCAGCGAAGAGAATGTAGGAGAGTCCTAATTGGAAGATGCCAAGGAGAAGGAGGTAGCCCCAGTCGCCTGACGGAGGAAGCGGATCCCGGGCCATGAACGGGAGGGCGATAAGGAAAGTCAAAACGTTTCCCAGCAGTACGGTTTCAACGGGTGAACCCTCTTTCTGCTTCCGCATGAGGAGCGTCAGCCAGCCGAAGGAGATACCGCTAATCAGGGCGGCTATGTTTCCCCACAAGTTTGTAGCAGTAATATGATCCAGGAAGAAAAGTACCATCCCGCCAAGCACTGCGGCGATGAAAAGCCAATCCCGCCATTTAACCCGCTCACCCAGGAACCACCCTCCAAACAGCGCCACCCAGATAGGTGATGTGTATTGAAGAAGGATAGTATTGGCGGCAGTTGTTAATTTATTTCCCACCACATAGAGCATTACTGTTGCGCAGTAAGCTACAGCGCCCCATAGCTGGTATTTGCTCCAGGTGAATTTTTTCTGGCGGAGGTAGAGAAGGATCACAACGGCAGCGATGCCGCTTCTGGTTCCGGCGATGGCCATGGCGTTCCAGTCAATGAGCTTTACAAACAGCCCACCGAGGCTCCAGAGAAGAGCTGTCATAATAAGCAGGATGATTCCCCGGACACGGTGATCTTGGACTGCTATCATGAGCGGGAAGTTAAGGGTTGCGGGTGAGGGGTGGGATAGGAATTATCACTATGTCTATTCCGGTCAAGGGTCAGATTGTTCTGTTCATGTTACAGACGTATATTCCCGCTGTTGGATATACTTGGGTACAGGTTACTGCGACTATTGCAGACTACTTGGGACGATAATGAAAGCTGAGTTTCAGCACTAATATGGGTCGCAGAGATGAATAATAGAGAGAGGAGGTTTCCGGCTATGGGTCGTTTCTCCAGTGTATGTATATTGGTTATCCTGTTAGTTGTGCAGATTTTTCCTCTTGATACACAGGACTACTGGCAGCAGGAAGTGGCTTATGAAATCCACGTTTCCCTTAATGATTCTGCACATACGCTGTCTGCCCATGAAAAACTTACGTATACAAACAACTCTCCGGACACACTAACCTTTATCTGGTTTCATCTCTGGCCAAATGCTTATAAGAATAACGAGACAGCCTACGCCAGACAGAAAATTACTCATTATTCTACCTCTTTTCACTGGTCAAGTGCTAAGGAGCGGGGTTTCATCGATAGTCTTGACTTCAGATCTAACGAAGAAGAGTTGGAGTGGACCTATCATCCGGAATGGATCGATGTCGCCAAAGTCAATCTTTCAGAACCACTTCCACCAGGTAACAGTGTAACCATCGAAACTCCATTTTTCGTCAAAATACCAAAAGTCTTTTCTCGTCTGGGACACACAGGGAAGCATTATGAAATCACGCAATGGTATCCCAAGCCTGCTGTCTATGATAAAGAGGGGTGGCACCCCATGCCTTATCTTGATATGGGGGAATTCTATAGCGAGTTTGGTACCTTTGATGTCTTTCTGACTCTTCCCGAAGGTTATCGCGTGATGGCTACGGGGGATTTAATTAACGGCGAGGCAGAATACGCCTGGCTGGATTCTCTGGCTGAGGAGGGAGACAAACTTCACCAACTCGATAAAAAGGCGTTCAAAAAAAAGATAAAAAAAATTAAGAAAGCAATACGAAAGGCTGGGAAAAAGAGAGCTAAAGAGAAGAAAACTAATAAACCTAAAATGAAGACCCTTCATTTCCATCAGGAGAAGGTACACGATTTTGCCTGGTTCGCTGACCCCAATTGGATCGTCCGCAAAGGAGTGCTATGGCTTGCAGATTCGACACATAAAGTGACATTGTGGAGTATGTATTTTCCTAAAAATGCCAAGCTGTGGGAAAATTCCATCGCATATATTCACGATGCCGGATACTGGTACAGCGAGTTTTATGGTGACTATCCGTACGATCATATTACAGCAGTGGATGGTGACCTGTCCGCAGGTGGCGGGATGGAATACCCCAACATAACTGTCATCTCCAAAATGCCCAGTCAAGATATTTTAGAATTCGTCATTATGCACGAAGTAGGACACAACTGGTTCTATGGCATTCTTGGTTCTAATGAAAGGGATCACGCCTGGTTGGATGAGGGACTGAATGAATACACGAATATCCGGTACTGGGAGAAGAAGTATCCTGAACGGAATGGAGGCGTTATTATGCAGGATTTTACCCAGAATAAACTGGGAATTGCAAAGAATTTGGACATGCGCTGGATAATGGGATACCTTGGGTATCAGCAGCGGGCAGTGAGTGCTGACGACCAACCTATCGATATAACTTCAACAGAATTCCATCCGGGGAATTATGGTTCCATTGTTTATGGTAAGACGGCCATCTTTACCCGCTATCTTCAACACTATCTGGGTGAAGAGAAAATCAACGAAATTATGCAGGAGTATTATGAAAATTGGAAATTCAAGCATCCCTCTCCGCAAAATTTGAGAGAGATTTTTAAGAAGCACTTGACGGAAAACATTTCTTGGTATCTGGATGATGCTATTTTTGATACAAAAGTGATAGACTACAGCATTGGAGAGCTGACTAAGGAGACAGTGACTTTAACAAATGAGGGGACTATGTCTCCTCCTGTGGAATTGGTGTTTCTGGATAGAAAGGGGACTGAACTGCAACGACAGTGGATTCCTGGTTTTCAAGATCGACAGGTTGTAACCATACCAGAGGGAACTGTACGAGTTGTTATCGATCCGGATAACTATATGCCCGATATTAATCGAGAGAATAACACCACATCCAAACCTTGGAAGTTGAACCTGGTTTTTGATCAACCTTTATTTCATTATAGAGAGGTAAATATTGTTCCCTGGTTAAATGGAAACGCTTATAATGGTACAACCCCTGGTCTAATCCTTTACAGCGGATTTATTCCGGGGTATCGATATGGTATCTCCTTATCGCCCCAGTGGGATTTTGAAAACAACCACCTCGTAGGTACAATCAGGGCACAGAAGACTTTTTATCGGTGGTCACGATTCAAAACGGTGAACTTATCTACGGTGATCAGCGATTATAGTGGACGCAAAGGATTGAAAATTACTTTCCAGGGAGTGGTGCGCAAGCCTATAGTCGCGACGCCTTCATCTACTATTAATGTCGCTTTATTTTATCACAATATTGACTCACTCGCTGTTAATCCATTGTACTATACTGCCGGTAAATATGTTATTGGCGAATGGGGTGCAGCCTATAATCACCGCCCTGATCCATTTCTAAATTATGGAGGTAAAATTAATCTTAAAGGTGATCTGAAAAACGGCAGTTTTGCCAAAATTTCCTTTTCTGGAAACCTCTTTTGGAAATACTCTAAAAAGTTAAATCTGGGTGGACGGTTTTGGATTGGGTCTTTCCTCAATAACCAAGATATCCCAGCACAATATCAGATCTGGATGAGTGGTGGCGTGGATCCTGACTTTGAAAACAGTTTTGTTTTTAACCGCACGGATGATGGTGGAGTAAGTCCCGTCAATGTGTATGATGAGGAATTCATTCAGGAAGGTCCCAGTATGCGAGGAGCCTATCCCACCCCTTCTAAAAAGACAGCGTGGGCGGTCAACTTCAACCATAGCGTACCCCTTGTTCCTTTAAACCTTTTTTTAGATTTGGGTAAGGCCACAGACCTTAAGAATACTCTTATCGATGGCGGTTTAAAAATCTCTCTCTCCGTCTTTAGCTTCTACTTTCCACTCTATCAAAGTTGGGAAGAAGAAAGTAAGGTTCCATCTAACTTGGACTGGATTGTTGACCGGGCGAGATTTGAATTCCATTTTCCCCGCAGTATCTCCATGGGAAGATAAACTTTAGTTCGGTTCAGAAACTAATCTAACGCAAGTCGAATCCATGTACCTTAGAGGAGGGCTAATTATTGTTAGACTATCTTTATGAAAAATGTTCAAAAAGAACGATTCTGTTTTCTCACTAATCTTGGTAAATTCCTCCGTGAAATTTTGTTTTGAGTTAGCTACTATCATTCATTTAAGGGGTGAGATCAGGTGAGTTGGAATAAAGAAAAGATGATGACTCATATCCGTAAGTACAAGAACCGAGAGATTGCCCGGATGGCTGAAAAAATAATAGACTTTACCGAGATGGAAGCTGACGAAGCTTCCTGGGGCCGGGGGAAAGAACTGGGTACGCTCACCTTTCGCTGTAATTCTGATATGGGACTTATATCAATTTTTCAGATTTCATCTAAAGGGTATTTACGGTTGTTGGTTAACCATCTCCGTGAAAAGGAAGTACCTAAACCGGCTATGAACGATTTCGTATTGAAGTTAGAAGCTAACTTCCTCCAGGATTATGATGAGGAAAATTATCCTTTTGATTCCTTTCATGATATGGATGAATTATTTCATACCTCAGCACAAGTAGACAAGTTTATTAATTCTGTTGAAGGACTCGCCTATCGTCTCCGCCAGTAACAGGTGACACTTATGACAACAGTTTTAGCCCTCCTGGCATTTACCGGGTGGGTTTTTTCGTTTTACTTCTTACAGGTGTATCGGGGAAACCTTCCCGTTGAGGTTTGGTGGATCCCAGGGGTTTGTAGGATCAGTTCATCATCCTGCCAGCGTATAACAGATACTCGCTATGGGCGGTTTTATAGTAAACCTAACGCATTCTGGGGTTGTTTCTATTATCCTGGTCTGATATTGTTCATTCTCTTTGTTCAACAAGGTTTTTTAGGTTTAAAACTTCTTTTGGTTCCTGCAACAACAGCCTTTTTTTTCAGTATCTATCTGCTATGGGGATTGTATAAGTTGGGGATATTATGTCGGATATGTCTCCTGGTTCATATGATTAATTTTGCAATTTTCATACTACTGCTCCTCTCTTAGTAAGTCAGCTCTTCTATGCCTAAAAAATAGAAATGGAAATGGAAGCAAAGTGGTGGGAACCCCTGGAGAATAATAGGGTTATCTGCAACCTCTGTCCCCGATTTTGTAAAATTGGGGAGGGACAGTCGGGGTTTTGTTTTGTACGTAAGAATGTCCAGGGAAAGCTTTATCAGAAGGCTTATGGGCGAACGACAGGATTTGCTCTTGATCCGATGGAGAAAAAACCCCTGAACCATTTTATGCCGGGCACATCAATTCTTAGCTTCGGTACAGCCGGTTGTAACTTGGGTTGTCGCTTCTGCCAAAATTGGGACATGTCCAAAGCCAGGTTAAATGATCTTCATTCTCTGCTGATCACGCCAGAAGAAGTAGTGCAGTTGGCTTTGAAGCACAAATGTTCAAGCATAGCTTATACTTATAATGATCCCACTATCTATGCCGAGTATGTAATGGATATTGCCAGGTTAGCTCATGGGGAAGGGATAAAAAATGTAATGGTTACAGCAGGATATATAACCCCTATCGCCCGTAAGGATGTTTATACTGATATCGATGCTGCTAACGTGGACCTGAAAGCCTTCACAGAGAAATTTTACCACAAATTGACTTTATCTCATCTTCAGGACGTACTCGATACTATTTGTTGGCTGGCAAATGAAACTGATGTCTGGTTAGAAATAACCAATCTTCTAATCCCCGGCTACAATACCGCAAAAGAAGAGTTAAGCCAAATGATTGATTGGATTCAGCAAAATGTGGGTAGTGAAGTCCCCCTGCATTTCACCGCTTTTCATCCGGATTACAAAATGTTCGACACTCCTTCCACACCGAAATCGACTTTAATTGAAGCTCGTCGACTGGCAATTAAGAAAGGTATGCAGTATGTTTATATCGGCAATGTTTTTGACCAGCAAGGTCAAACTACTTTCTGCCCAGGTTGCCAGAAGCCACTGATAGAGCGGAGTTGGCATTCCATTCTGAAAATCAATTTGGTTGGAACTCGTTGCACATGTGGGCAGGAAATCCCTATCATTTGGAATTAATGAGTCAACACTGAACGAGCTGTTTTTATTAGGTTTTTTCACAGTGATAGCAAATATATTTTCTTTTCTTAAATAAATTGTTGTTTATTACCTATGTTAATATTAACATATGGTATGTATAACACATATTCAACTGCTCATCTTAAGGTGATAAGTCCAGAGGAGGTCTAAAATGAATCTTGAGACTGTTATTCTCGGTTTTCTGAATTTGGAGCCCATGTCTGGTTACGATCTATCCAAGCAAATTGATTCTTCAGTAGGTTTTTTCTGGCATGCGACTCACCCTCAGATTTATAGTACCTTAAAGAAACTTGAAGTGGAGGGTTATGTCACTTTTGAACATGAAATACAAAAATCAGGTCCTACTAAAAAGATTTACACTATTACCGCTACTGGAAAACAATTTTTTTTAGATGAACTGACCCCAATCGAGCCACAGTTAGTGAAGTTCCCTCTTTTAGTGTCCATGTTTCTTGGTGCTGAGCTCGGTATCGAATTCTGGAGAAATGCATTGCCACTTCAGATTGCTGAGCGGGAAAAAGAACTGCAGGTCTATAATCAGATTTTAAAAGAAATCCCCAAGGATGATCCCTCTAATGATTTGGGTAATTACCTGCGACTGAGAACACTCTATTTTGGAATCGGATACCAAAAGTTTTTTATCAAATGGTTGCAAAAGACCTTACAGGAATTAGAAAAATGATATTGATATATCATTTTCAATTTAATGGTGGAATGATAAAAGTTAATTGTGGAGGTAATAATAAATGAAACCCGTTAGTCTATTAAACATTTTTCTACTGGTTATTAGTTTCATAATTCCGTTTTCAGGAATGATGGCTGAAGAAGACATTATAAATGCAAAAGGAATCATCACTGGTGTCATTTTAGATGCAGAGACTCAACAACCTTTAATCGGTGCCAATGTCATTGTTAAGGATATTGGTGTGGGAGACGCCACTAATGACGAGGGTAGATTTTACATAAAAGAAATTCCAGTAGGTACACACCACCTATGGGTGAGTATGATTGGTTATGAAAAACGCGTCTTGTTGAATTTACCTGTTACATCTGTCCGACCTCTTGATTTAATCGTGGAGTTAAGAATATCCTCACTAAAAGGAGAAGAAGTGGAGGTTACGGGGAAAGCTTTTACGCGATCTTCAGCATCTGTTGTAAGTACCCTACATGTGGATAATGCTGAAATACGAAGTGATCCCGGCGGAACTTTTGATATACAACGGGTGGTACAATCTCTTCCATCAGTAATGACAGCAACAGATCAGGAGAATGAGATCATCACTCGGGGTGGAATGCCAGGTGAAAATTTGTTCTTATTGGACAATATCGAGATTCCCAATCCTAATCATTTTGGATTTGAAGGAGTAGGAGGTGGACCGATTAATATGATTAATCCCTTGTTTGTCCGGGATATTGAATTCACGCCGGGTGCTTTTTCCGCTCGCTTTGGTGATAAAGCGAGTAGTATTATGGATATCAAACTGCGGGAGGGTTCGCGCAAGCATTATGAATCTGATTTTGATCTTTCCATGGCTGGAGCGGGGTTCAATGTGGAAGGACCTTTGGCTGCAGGACGAGGATCATTCCTGGCAAGTAGTTTGTGGAGTTACCTGGAACTGATTGTGAAAAGCTTTGGTATGGTTGCGATTCCCAGATACAACAACCACCAGGCAAAGATAGTTTACGATCTTTCTCCCAATAATCGACTTATTGCTATCGGACTTGCTGGCTTTGATCAAATCAATATTGAGTCTGAAAATGAAGTTGTTAGCAGGGGTGCTGAGAGTGTCGATTGGAAAGGAGAAACTTATGTAGGCGGTATTACTTTACAGACCCTTTTGGGCAATCGTGGCTATGGATTGACTACGCTCTCTGCAGTTGATAAAAACTCTTATACCTGGGTGTACAACTTTGGGACCAAAGATAATCCTACCTTTACCCGTGATAACTCCCTTACCGAAAATACATTAAAATCTGACTGGTTTTTAAAAACATCCCTAGGAAATTTTTCGGTCGGCTTACAAATGCGACAAGTCAACTTTTATTATAAGGAGTGGGCAAAAGCAGATACTGTGTACCTTTACGATACCACTTTTTGGGATGGCGAAGAGTGGAGTATCGATGATCCACCAACAGTTGGCATTACATATGTTGGTCCTGAGTTCAACTTTAACGAAAAAGGATCTGTCTGGAAAATGGGAATATATTCTCAGTGGCAGAAAACTCTCAGTCGAAAAAGTCAAGTTACGGCGGGAGGACGGTTTGATTACTTTACCGCTACGGAGGAGTTGGTATTCTCACCAAGGTTGAACTGGGAGTTTTATTTGAGCGATGTTACAACTTTTCATCTTGGTTATGGAAAACATTACCAATTTCCAGGATATTACCTTGTTTTTCGCGATCCTAAAGGATTTAATAAAGATTTGAAAGCAAAATACACTCATCAGTTTGTGGTAGGAATGGAACGCTTTTTCGATCTTGATTTTAGAGGATCGCTGGAAGGGTTTTATAAGACTTACGATAATCTCCCCACGCACTATTATTGGACCAATCCCAAGGAAGAATATCCTTCTTCATTAGAGCATAGCACTCATTGGTTGAGTGAAGGTGAGGCCAAGAGTTACGGTTTTGAATTCTTTCTACAGAAGAAACTGACCCACAATTGGCATCTGCTATTCAGCTACGCCTGGAGTCACTCCCAAGCTAAAGACATGCGACTCTTTTTTAGCGAATCAGGATCACCTAATGATCAAGAACAGGATGGTGAATGGTACGACTGGGATTATGATATCCGTCATCAATTTACTTTTATTGGGGGTTGGAAAAAGAAGTTTCATGAGGAAACCTGGTATCAGGAATTGAAGAAAAAAAAATGGTTCCGCATCACTACAATGATACTTGGTCCTCTTAACCCTCTGGCCGATGAAATTGAATTGAATGTCCGCTTTGGATACAACAGTGGACGTCCCTACACGGAAAGAACGTACCTGCCTGAGCTGAGAGATTGGGTGGCTACTGAGTACGCAGATTGGAATAACCTCCGTTTTCCGGAATACCACCGTTTAGACTTAATGTTTCTCCAGAGATGGATGCTTCCTAAAATGAATATTGTGGCTTATATTGATATCATGAACATCTATGATCGTAACAATTTATGGGATTACGCCTATAATTCTGATGGTACTAAGAGCAAAGTGTGGCAGTACAAAACTATGCCTGTAGGAGGATTTACTCTGGAATTCTGATGCCGTACTTGTTTTGGTTCATTATTGCCATAATTGTAATTATAGTTGGGGGAACATTTTATTGGTCATCCTATCGAAATTCAAAAAGTTCAGATACTCATGAGAACGACCTTGAGGAATGGATATGTTCTACTTGTGGGTTCCAGGTGCAAATGGGTTTGGAATGCATCTATTGTGGTGAAAAGAAGTCTGCCGTCTGAGTAAGAGTATCATTAGATTTACTGACAGGAAGTAATTTGGAAGTCACTGCTTTGCTCAGACCGTTTATCTACGAACCAACAACCTTTATCACTGACCTCATCCTGGCTGGGATGAGTGTTTACTTTGGCACACGGCTATCTGCAGTCTATTGGCAGACATTTCATCCCTTTCATTTTAATCTAATGGTCGGTCTTTATCTGTTAGGGATGGGAGCTCTGCTAGGCGGTATTGCTCACGGTTTTGGACCTCTCTTATCCCAGGTTCTGAAAGAAATTGTTTGGAAAACCACTCTGATATTGATCGGTTTAACCACCTGTTACATACTACTGAGCGCCCTTGCCGCTGTTTTTCCTTTTGAGCAGTATACCCTCCTGCGTTGGATAGCCTTCCTGGTTACGGGAGTCTATGTTTTCATAATCATTCGCGACAGTGATTTCGCGAACGTCATTCGTTTTTATGCCCCCATGCTGATTATTGTCTGTTTATTGATGTTGTATTTGTTCCTGGAAGGAGATCACACTGGAAGTGGTCTATTTCTTACCGGGTTGATTGTTACTCTAACTGGTGCTGTCATGCATATGAAAGGGGTTTCCATTCATCGGCATTTCAATCATAATGACCTTTATCATGTGATCCAAATGGTAGGATTGTGGTATATCTACAAGGGGGGAGTGATGCTCAGATTTTAGATTACGATTGAGATTCTGTAATATTATTTAATATTGTTAATTGAAAAGGGTGTGGGTTTTACTAAAAAATCAGAAAAGTAATGAATTAAATAGAAAGGTTCTTGGGGTGAGGTAGAGTTACAGGATATACACTTTGATTTGTAGTAAAACGTTTAATTTCTTTAAACATTCTTTCAACTTATTATTTTGAACCTTACTGATATAGCTAGCTTTTCTTTTTCACCAATCAAGGCTTTTTATTTAATCCGATAATATTACCCCTTTGAACTCCAGATTTGGTGGTACATCAA
>JBHHUM010000074.1:0-10603 GCA_046861645.1 Fidelibacterota bacterium
GTAAGTGGTCCTGGATATCTTCACTTAATCAGTGTGGTGTTTTTCCCAGAGTTTCTTTTTTCTTTCTAGTCTGTTTTTTGGTGGGTGGTTTATCTTTTTTCAAAAGTTCTTTTCCAAAGTCAAATCCATGCTGGAATGCTACGATATTTTTATCCACAAATCTGTCTGGAACTGAACCAGGTAACGCCTTCTTGACGGCCTTTGCAGTAACTGCATTGGTAATAGCTGTGAAGAAGCCTACCATCACTACGTTAGAGAAAATGCGATTACCCATCTTCTCAGCGATACGGGTAGCTGGAATGGAGTACATCTGTAAATCTTTACGAATCTTGTGAGGTTTGACGAGGTCGGAATCGGTAAGCAGGATGGCTCCCGGGTTTGGTTCATCTAAAAATTTCTCATAAGCTTCCTGGGACATGGTTACCAGAATGTCAGGTTTAACGATATAAGGATAGAGTACTGGTGTCTCTTTAAGGATGATTTGTGCTGCACAGGCACCACCTCGGGCTTCCGGTCCGAAACTCTGGTTTAAGGTAGCATATTTGCCATCGAAGAGTGATGCCGCCTTGCCGATAAGTGAACCGGCTTTGATAATCCCCTGTCCACCGAATCCTGAAAAGCGAATATCCATTAATTGCTCCTGTTATTTTACTCCCGTATAAGGGATATAATTATCTCCTAACTTTTCTTTTAAGAAACGGTCCTTATTTTCCAGAAAGGTTGGTTTGTCGATATCCACAAACTTGCCTACCACAATCCGTTCCTGGTATTTGATATCCACATCCTGAGTAGGGGCGTCGTGATTAATAATGGCATTATCGTGGTAAAATTTCATCAGATTAAGTCCGGTTCCGAGGCGGTTGCGTCGGGCGTAAAGCGTGGCACAAGGTGAGATGACCTCGACGAAGGAAAAGCCCGGCTTCAAAAGTGCTTCTGAAATGGAAGTGGTGAGGCGACGAACGTGTAAGGCCGTCCACCGGGCCACGTACACTGCCCCACTGGATTCAGCCAGGAAGGGGAGGTTAAAAGGGAATTCATAAACACCGTAAGGAGCTGTGGAGGCGTTAGCTTTTTCAGGTGTGGTAGGTCCCGCCTGTCCACCGGTCATGGCATAGTTGAAATTGTTGATGCAAATAATGGTTAGATTCATGTTCCGTCGGGCAGCATGGATGAAGTGGTTACCCCCGATGGCGGCGATGTCACCATCACCACTGATAACAGTGACTTTGAGTTCAGGATTACCCAGGGTCAGACCTGTAGCGAAAGGAATAGCCCGGCCGTGGGTGGAGTGAAAGGAGTCGAGTCGCAGGTAACCGGCAGCCCGACCGGAGCAACCGATTCCCGATACAACAGCAACCTTGTCCCGATCCAGTCCGGATTTCTCCAGCCCTGAGATGAAAGCGGTGATAATTGTCCCTATTCCACAGGTCGCGCACCATATATGAGGTAGCCGTTCTGTGCGGAGATATTCCTCCATGGGATGAGCCAAGGGTTCCCTCGGCTGAGGGATGTGTAGTTTATTGCTCAATGGAACAGTTTCGGTCATTTTGCGCCCTCCTTAATAGCCTGCAAAATGTCGTTGGGATCGTGAACCCAGCCTCCAGCATGGGGAACTTGGATAGTTTTCACCTGGCCAGCCGCACAACGTTCAACTTCCAGGGCGATCTGTCCTAGATTGATTTCTGGGACAACAAATGCTTTGACCTGATTCCGGAGTTCATGAATTCGCTTTTCTGGGAAGGGCCAAACGGTAATGAGTCGTAAGGTACCGACTTTTAGTCCCAGGTTACGGGCATCCTGTACTGCTTTCAAAGCCACTCGAGAGGAGATCCCGTAAGAGATAACCACTACCTCGGCATCATCTATCTGCTCTTCTTCAATTAACCGGATTTTTTCTTCGTTAAGGTTTATTTTATTGACCAGGTGATGAACATTTTTATTTTGTGCTTCGGCATTGATTGCTGGATAACCGCGCTCATCGTGTGTTAATCCGGTTACATGGATATAATAGCCATCCCCGGCTTTGACCAGGGGCGCAACTGAACCGTTGCCCTTGAATCGGTAAGGGCGGTATTTCTCCTTTTTCCCTTTGTAATAGTTGCGGGGGACGATTTTGATCTTATCTGCTTCGGGAATGATAACCTTCTCGGTCATATGTCCCACGCACTCATCCATCATGAAAAGGACCGGGACACGCCAGGTCTCGGCATAGTTGAAAGCAGTTACTGTCAGATCGAAGCATTCCTGGGGTGAGTTTGGCGACAAAGCGATGATTTCATAATCTCCATGGGATCCCCAACGGGCTTGCATCATGTCTGCCTGACCAGTGAGGGTGGGTAAACCTGTGGAGGGTCCTCCGCGCTGGACGTTCACCAGCACACAGGGAACTTCCATCATAGTGGCCAGACCAAGGTTCTCCATCATCAGGGAAAATCCTGGTCCGGAGGTGACGGTCATGGCTTTAACGCCGGTCCAGGCGGCACCCACGACAGCGGCCATGGAGGCTAATTCATCTTCCATCTGGATGAATTGACCGCCAACCTTGGGAAATCTGGCCGCAATGCGCTCCGCCACTTCGGTAGATGGGGTGATGGGGTATCCTGCTAAAAAACGACAACCGGCAGCGATGGCTCCTTCGGCACAGGCGTGGTCACCATCTATGTAGTGGTAACCTGCCGTAACTCCGATAGGGTCAGCTTTGATCATGACTCCTCCTCTTCGGATGCCTCCTCCTGATTAGAATGAGGTGCGCTTTCTGTACAAAATATGGCGAACTCAGGGCAGATCATCTCGCACAGTTGACAATGGACACATTCACCCTGCTTTAACGCTTCGGGGTAGTGGTATCCTTTGCGGTTGAAGGCAGTGGACATTTTCAAAACATCACGGGGACAGTATTCTTCACAGAAACCACACCCCTTGCACTGCTCCACGATGATATGGACCTCTCCCTTAGGCAGGTTAAGGTCATCTACATCGAAGGGTATCCGCCATTGCTTCATATTATATCTCCTGACTTAGGCCTGAAACCATTCACCTTGTTCCTTTTTTACAAGAAGGTAGAATCCACACTCGGTACAGTCATTTATTTTTTGACTGTTGGTACATTTAGGATTTCCGTCCTGGTGGTTACCGGCGACATGCCAGCAGTAACGTCCGGCCAGAAACCCGTTATTAATGCCTCGAAAGGAGATATAAGTGGCGGCCGGGCAGGAACCCAGTTCTTTCACTCTGGGACCTCCGGGTCCCAGTCCACAGTTCATGTAGTCCCAACAGTTAACCTTCATGATTTAGCCTCCAGGAAATGAGGTGAGTTAATAGCATTGCTGTTACATAAAGTCGTGAAATATGGAAGTGTTGGAAAAGGTGTTTGTGTGTTTACAAATTGTTTATTGTCAGATTGGAGAAGTGTATACTTCTTATTGTTTTGTGTTAGTGGTGTACTCGTAGATAGGCATGGGAAGTCCGCTACATAGAATCCAAAATCATTGTCCTGTCCTGTGTTAGAAAGTGGGATTACACTTCCAATAAGAATTTAGACCAATACAGATTACATGTCAACAAAAAATACAGATAATCGGACTTAATTATCATGTATATGACAATAAATTACTCATATTGAAGATCTATCAATTTTAAATAGTAATCACGCTTTCCTTAGAGAAATAATCACTCTAAATTCAAGTCGATTATCTGAGACATTTGATAAAATGAAAATAGCATTTCTTACTTCCGGTGGACTGGCGCCCTGCCTTTCGGCATCAATCGGAGCTCTGGTGACTGAATACTCCTCACACGCCCCAGATGCGGAACTCATTGGTTACCTGAATGGCTATCGAGGATTATTGCTCGGGCGGAGTATCGTTTTTCCGGACAGTGTGCGTGAAAATGCTGACATCCTGATGCAGTATGGCGGGAGCCCCATTGGCAACAGCCGTGTAAAGCTGACCAATATAGATGACTGCTTACGTAAGGGTTACGTTCAAGAGGGAGAGGATCCGCTGGAGGTGGCTGCTGAGCAGTTAGTAAAAGATGGAGTAACCATCCTGCACACTATAGGAGGTGACGACACCAATACTATGGCAGCTGCTCTTTCTGCGAAACTGGCGGAGAAAGGTCACGAGCTGACAGTGGTAGGACTGCCAAAGACTGTGGATAACGATGTTGTTCCCATCACACAATCTCTCGGTGCCTGGACTGCAGCGGAGCAGGGAGCGATCTTCTTCGAGAACATTTCTAATGAAAACACCACAAGCACTCGTCAACTCATTATCCATGAAGTGATGGGTCGCAACTGCGGCTGGCTTACGGCTGCTACAGCAAGAGAATACCGGTCTCGTTTAGATAATCGACGCTTTCTGCCTGAGTTAATGATTACCCGGAAGCGCTGGGATATTGATGCAGTATATGTGCCGGAAATGCATATTGATTTCAACAGCGAGGTGGAGCGGTTACTGCACCGAATGGATGAGAAGGACGGTGTTAATATCTTCCTTAGCGAAGGCGCCGGTGTGGAGACTATCGTAGCTGAGATGGAATCTGCCGGTGAGGAGGTTCCCAGGGATCCGTTCGGTCATGTCCGCTTGGATGACATCAATCCCGGAAAGTGGTTTGCCCAGCAGTTCGCTGATAAACTTGGGGCGGATAAGACATTGGTACAGAAGAGTGGATATTTCGCTCGTTCGGCTGCACCTAATGACCGAGATCTTGATCTGATTCGCAGGACAGCGAATTTGGCTGCTCAGTGTGGACTGAAAGGTAAGAGCGGTGTTGTCGGGATGGATCAGGAGAATGATGATAAGCTTGGGCTGATTGCTTTTGAACGCATCAAAGGCGGGAAGCCATTTGATGCTTCGGTACAATGGTTTGTGGATATGCTTGATGAAATACTAAAATAGTTACGGCCACAAAGACTCTCCAAAGGGTTCTGTGGAGTGACTTAGTGGTATATCATTAACAATAAATCAATGAGGACGTAAGATGGAAGACTTAATACAGATAGCAAATGCCATGGTGGCAGACGGAAAGGGAATCTTGGCAGCGGATGAAAGTACTCCGACAATAGGAAAGCGCTTTGCCTCCATAAACGTAGAGAGTACCGAAGAGAATCGCAATGCTTACCGCGATATGCTTTTTTCTGCAGAAGGGATGGAGAATCACATCAGTGGTGTAATCTTGTTTGATGAAACACTGCGCCAGTCCGCCCTGGCTGATGGTACACCTTTTCCGGAATTATTGAGCAGTAAGGGAGTTTTGCCCGGTATCAAGGTAGATAAAGGCGCCAAGCCGTTAGCCGGTCATGAAGGTGAAAAAGTTACCGAAGGGCTGGACGGTCTCCGCGAGCGACTGGCCGAATACAGCGACCTTGGAGCCAAGTTCGCTAAGTGGCGGGCGGTCATCACCATCGGGGAGGATATTCCCAGCCGGACCTGCATCGAAGCCAACGCTCACGCACTGGCTCGCTACGCCGCTCTCTGCCAGGAAACCGGCATCGTTCCCATCGTAGAGCCAGAAGTACTCATGGACGGTGTCCACACAATTGACCACTGTTTTGTAGAGACTGAGGAGACACTGCAAGTAGTGTTCGAAGAGTTGTTCAAGCAGGGCGTTCTGCTGGAAGGGATGATACTGAAGCCCAATATGGTCATATCAGCATTGGATTGCCCGGAGCAGGCGCCAGTGGAAGAGGTGGCAGAAGCGACAGTGGAGTGTTTCCTTAGAGTGGTGCCGGCGGCAGTACCGGGAATCTGCTTCCTCTCCGGTGGACAGAGTGACATCATTGCCACTCAGCATCTGAATGCCATGAACTCCCTAGGTGTTGACCTGCCGTGGAAGTTGAGCTTTTCTTACGGTCGTGCTCTACAGGCAGCGGCCCTGCAAGCGTGGAGTGGAGAGGCAGCTAATGTTCCAGCGGCTCAGGAGGCCTTCCTGCACCGGGCTAAATGCAACGGTGCCGCTACGCTGGGAGAGTATAGTGAAGAGATGGAAAAGATGGGTTAACTACCACGATTCTTCAGTAATCCTGGACCTGTCCAAATAACAGAAACCACCAACCCCGCATAAAACGGCTGCACTCCCAGAAATGGTACGTCTGCCGCTCCCAGTAGAAACCAGATTATACTCGCTCCGGCAGAAGCGATCATCATCCACTCAACCTTGGGAATTTTGACCTGCGGCAGGAAGGTTCCTAAAAACGGCAGCAGCAGTCCGGGCACTACCACGCTCCCCAGCGTAAGCCACAAGTCCACAACGGATGGAATTGCCCATGCCATTATCAGAGACCCGATTCCTACCACGACTAACCCTATCTGAGTCCATTTTATCGAATTTTCTTTTCTTCTTGCCATAATATCCCGGCCGAAAGTGATGGCGCTGATGAATCCCAAGGAGTCCACGGTGGACATGATGGTGGCCAGCAGTCCGGCGAAGAAGAGTCCCTGCAGGAGCGGCGGGAGTATCTCCATTCCCAGGAGCGGGAGGGCGAGCTTCGCGTCTGTGACAACACCTGTAGGAAGGAGAACGGAATAGAGTCCGGCTGTGAGTGTAAGGAAATCGAAGGCAACCCAAAAGAGGATGGAGATGAGGATTCCACGGCGGGCGATTGCCGGTGATTTCGCCGCAGCGCATCGCTGATAAAATCCGGGATCTACGAAAGTCCAGAGTGCTATAAAAAACCACACTACAATATACTGAGTAGAATTACCGCCGTGCCATGTGAGGTGGAGTGATTTACCCATTATATTCAGTTTTCCTGTCAGCTCGCCAAAGCCGCCGTACTTGCTGAATGCGAACAGCACAAGCGCCCCGAAGCCGGTAAACATCAGCATGAACTGCAGGACGTCCGTCCGTACCACCGAGCGAAATCCGCCCCGGTAGATGTAGATCATGCTTAAGAGTGTTGCCAATATGAGGGCAGGGAGGAGCGGTAAATCGAAGAGAAATCCGAGGAGGACACCAACGCTTAGTATGTATGGTGCAGGCGAAGCGAGAATCATCACCAGCACGGCGCTGATAATTGCTGGACCTCTGCCGTAAGCTTGGTGAAACCGGTCAGGGATTGTAAATGACTCACTCTGTCGAATTTTTCCCGCCACAAAGAAGGCGAAGAGTAGGGCAAAGATGTAGTAGGGAAGTCCGAACACCACCCAGTTGGAGATGCCGTAAGTAAAAGTAAACTCACCAACACCAAGAATTCCTCCGTACCATGTCGCTACCAGCGAGGCGGTAAACGGGAAGATGGTCAATTTTCGTCCTGCTAAGAGATAATCGCTTTCGTCCTCACTGAATCTCCGTTTGTTGCGAAAAAGTCCAATCCCCAAGACCACAGTAAAATAGATGAGAATAACTATAGCTCCGGGTGAATCAAAGGGGAGTTTCACTGAATTATTCCAAAAAGTTCATCAAACATTTTAGTGGGTAAATAATTGTTTTTTTATGTTCAGAAGAAGAAACTCTATAAATGTAGTGTTTTATCTTTCGCCATTTTCTTTGACGCAAAGAAAACGGCTGCAAAAGAAACAGTCGCTGTGGAAAAATCTGGGGAGAGAGTATTTGCCTTCGGGACGCTTTTAAACTCATCCCGACAAGCATGTCGGGACTCAGACAGTAAAATCGTCTTGATCCTGCGGCTAGTCCTCTCTCTTTATCCCAGATTTTCCCAAGGCGACGACAAAGACTTCCTTTCCTATAGATTCTGTAGTGCGGATCGCTGATCTGTGGAGAATGAAAACCTGCCAACCGCGTACTGGGTGGTGCAGGCTGAGAGGGGATGAAATAATCTATAAACACTGTCTGTGTGTAGAATAAAGTATGAATTTGTTCCATAGTTTCACGATGGGTGAGCAATGAAGACAAGCACAGTGTCGTGCTCAACAGTCACTGAAAAGGAAACACCAGTGGCTTCGTTGCTGATACCGTGACCGCTGCTGGATAGCACTTCGCCGTGTAGATCATACTGCAATCCTTCTGTAGTAATTCTCACTGGCTTTCCCAGACAGTGGAGGGAAACTCGCCGGCCGGCTTCAGCATTAAAGCTATGCTCGCTAGAGACAGGTGTGACGGTGAAATAGTCCGTGACGGCTGTCAGTTGGATAGCTCCACTGAAGTTTGCCAGTAGATGAAGATTCGCCAGCGTATGATCGTCCCGCAGACCGGTGATGCCTAACAAAGTAACTTTCCAGATACCGTTATTAATACACCACTCGATAGCTTTTTCCAGATCTGTATTTTCTTGGCTCTTATCCCGGATGACATCACCACTGAGACTTTCCCGGTCAGTCTGGAGAGTGTCGAGGTCGCCAATGACGAGCGATGGTGTTAAACCAACAGCAAGAGCCTGGTCAGCGGCGCCATCGCAGCAGATGAGGGTTGCGGCGGAAGACAGGAGAGAGAGAGGAACGGAGTGAGAGGGAAAGCGGCCGTCAGCCAAGATGACAACCGGCTCTGGATGATCTACTTCTCCCATGATGATCCCAGCCACACTTCAAACAGTTGCTTTTGATCCGGAGTGGCTTCCTCCAGGCGTTTGATTATAAACTTATCAGGTGGTGAAGTGGAGGGTATAACCTCTACTTCTATAATTTCACCTTCCCGTGAGAGGAGCAATTTTGACTTCTCTCCGATAGTTACCTCCTTTAAAAGCTTAGCTATATTGTCTGTCGTTAACCGATTACCGTTCAAGGCTATGAGTTCATCGTTCACATTAACATTACTTTCTGCTGCAGGTGTTCCATCGTACACGGTCTTGATTACGATTCGTCCATCATTGGTCCTGTACTTGAAACCGAAATAGGCATTAGAGGCTTTGGTTTCATCAGCATAAGATCTTTCCAGCTCACATCCCACGTAAGAAAGATAACGGTTGTAGTCGAGTTCGTCGGTAGTGTCAACATATTGCCAAATATCTTGCAGGTTTCGTCCCGCAACTTTTTCACAAATAAGACGAAATTCTGTCGCAGTAAACCCCCGTTGCTTATCTTCATAAATTTCATGATAGATTTTACGCAAGATATCATCCAAAGATTGTTTGCCGCCAGTATTTTCTATAATGGTCAGGTTGAGCAGTAAACCAACTAAAGCTCCTTTCGAGTAATAAGATATTTGAGTATTGGGGGAGTTTTCGTTAGGACGGTAGTATTTGATCCAGGTGTCAAAACTGGCTTCCGCTAAGGACTGAACTGTTCGCCCAGGAGTGGTTTCCACTTGCTTGATTAATCGGCCAACGTAATCGAAATAATCTTCTTCAGTGAACAGTCCCGCCCGGTAGGGGATGACACTTTCGTAGTATTCTGTGAATCCCTCCGCTATCCAGAGATCCGTCGTATAATTCTCTACGTCATAATCAAAAGGTCCCAGAGCTAAAGGTCTCATACGCTTCACATTCCATGTGTGGAAAAATTCGTGGCTGATTAATGTCAGAAAATCCTTGTATTTCTTCTCATCGGAGAACTTCCACCGCTGACCCTGAACAGTGCATGAATTAAGATGTTCCAGTCCCCCGCCTCCACTCTCCAGTAACAGAATCAGGAAGACGTACCTGTCATATGGAAAAGAGCCGAAAAGTTCTCGTGTCTGGCTGACAATGGCTTTCGTATCACTCAGGAATTTCTCCTTATCCAGGTTACTTTCGCCATAGATGGCGATTTCGTGCGGTGTTCCATCAACCTTGAATTTGTGGACCTCGTGGTTGCCCAAGAGAATAGGTGAATCCACTAGGATATCGTAATTAGCAAAAGCGAATGTTCTAATCTTACCGTCAACTCGCTGAAGACCTGTAGAGATCTTGCGCCAACCTCGAGGAAGCTGAATCTTCAACTCGCCCGGCTGATCCTGAAGTCCGTCTATATAGAGGAATACGGAAGCGCCATTCAGGTAACCACGGGAGCTGTTCAGGAAACTGGTCCGCACTGTCTGCTCGTATGCGTATACTTTGTATGTAACCGTGAAATTTGAAGTCCCGCCTGTTGCAACTTCCCAGACGTTTTTTGCATTCTTTTGTACCGTCAGTTCATGTTTTCCTGAGGATGCTGAGATACGAGGGATGTTCCGGGAGAACTCCCGTACGAGATATGAGCCCGGCGTCCAGACTGGCATTTTCAGTGTGGCGCTTTTACCGGAGTAATCCTCAACTGACAGAGTCACATGGAAATAGTGGCTGCTGGGCTCCGGCATGGAAAGTGTGTAGCTGATGCGCGGTTCAGCCATAACAGTACCCCACATCATGAATATCCCCCAAAGCGCAAACTTGAAATTCCTCATACGTAACACACTCCTTTCGTTTCACGACAGAGAAAAGTTACACAGTGAGGGTGACATTGTGGAAGGAAGAATTACATTTGATAGTTGTCAATTTTCCCACTCACAATTTTATCAAGCAAAATCTTGAAGGAGTCGTTGATTCTTGGTATAGAACAAAAGGTTACTGGTCTTTTAACATATTTTGATAATTTTCATCATGCCCAGCATGCTCCGTACTGAATGAGGAGATCGGTGATAAGTTAAAACATTTTACTCATACTTTTCTTAGCGTAAGAAAAGTATAATCCGCATGATCCTCTTATGTTAATAGTCAAGGGTTTTTGTCTCGTCAGAGTTTGTATTGGTT
>JBHHUM010000075.1:0-10573 GCA_046861645.1 Fidelibacterota bacterium
AGCCTGTATTACCCCTGGCGGCTTTTTCCCACTCAAATTCATCAGGTAAGCGTAATCCGTAATGTTCAGAAAATGCATTTGCGCCGAACCAGGTGACCCTTGTAACTGGATGATCTCCATATCCTTCTTCTACAATAAAAGTGGTTCCATTCCAGGATATTCTACTTTCTGGAAGGTAGATGAAACCGTAATTACTTGGTCCGTAGTATTCATCACCACTATAAAAACCTTGTACATAGTCGCCTGATATCCACACTTCCCCCGCTTCCAATGCCTCAATGAGATATTGGCCATATTCGGCATTGGTCACTTCATATTTCATGATCTCGTAGTTGTAGTCAATCAAACGTATTTCATCCCCACCCCCAAACGTATAATCCCCGGAATCCACTAATACAAATTCAAAGGGGACTTCAATCAACCTCCCTGTAGCTATTACCTTTACCTTTACCTGGTCGCTGAAAACGCCTCCGTATTCCGCTCCCAGGTTCCAGACGATTTGTTTCCCGGTTCCAGCCGTAACCCCGGCTCCCACATCCCCGGATACATAACTGGTAGAAGTATAGGTAACTCCGTCATCGAAACTCACTTCCACCGTCACTTTGTATTCGTTAAAGAGGGTGTCCTCAGCCAGATCATAGGTGATATCCACCATTTTGGACCCATCAGTACGCTGGGCAGCAGTCACATTTGTCACCGATGCTGTTTGAGAGAATCCGACTGATATTCCGAAAATTATCGTTAAAATGATTAAGTTAAATTTTCTCATAACTGACTCCTTTATCCTGACCCCATATTAAAAAACCTGTCCAATTGTAAAAATATTATCATAGTCTGAAAGTTAATTTTATTGTCTGAACCTTGATTTGCCTGATTCGCTTGATTTGCTTGATTGATAAGATTTTTAATTATGCATAATCCTGTAATCCCGTTAATCATGGTTCAGATATTATTACCAGACATAAACCACCCCATCCCCACTATCAAGAAGAATATCTTCATTTGAGAGATTCCTCAGGGCCGATCCTGCTCCAAATTCCAAGTAAAAAGTATCTACCTGGGTAGAATCTAGGGGGAGTTGCTGAAACTTCAGTTCCATGATATCTCCACTACCGTTTAAGCCGTCTTCGGCACCCGTGACTAAAGCCAGGTCCACTGTTAACGATCCTGCCAAGGAATCCCATTCCACAAAATCAAGAATTGATCCGCCACTCTGGGTCAGAAAATCACTCGAATCTTTCAGAATCGCATATTCCTTTAAGCTCATTCCTTCTGGATCGTAAAACATCTCTACATGAACACCCATCATTGCCGATACGTCTTTTAAGGTAACATTGACTACAAATTCATCCCCGGATTCCTGGAAGGACAGGATAGTCGTTCGAGGTGTTATCATCAGGGCAGAAGAATAGGCATCCATCGTCCAGGAACGAGAGGGAAAGGGTTCATCTTCTGTGATATTGGTGGGATAACGAGCCATAACCTGGAAAAAATAACTGGTATCGTCCAGATAAGACAGGGTGACAAAAGTATCGGTAAAAAAGGGTGACCAGTGCCCCTGATTCAATCGGTAGGTATAAGCAATAGCGCCATATAGGCTATCAATGTTGCCTGTACGATAGAAAGGATCCTTGGGTTGCCAGATGATGGTTACTTCCCTGGTAGAAACCGTCCCAGAGGGACCGGAAAGAATCCTCGTTTCAGGTTCTTTGAATTCCGGGTTAAGAGGATCGAAGGGATTTTCCGGTAGAGGTTGGAGGACATCACAGGTCCACACAACCAGCCCGATGATCATAACAAGTATGATCCGATTGAAGGATCTAGAGTAAACCACTTGCTTCATACCATATTAAACAGTTGCTCAAATTCTGAACAATTTTCCGCTTAGATACTACACTTAAGAAACTTACAAAATTGTGACGTATTTCACGTAAGGTTTTCGATCGAAAATAGAGATCGTCTTATAAATAAAACTACTTCTTGGTCAGGGTCCAAACTTTATCCCAATCTTCACCAGGTGGGTTTTCTTTAAAATACATACATCTCTCTATATAAACTCGACTGGGATTTGAAGGTCGTAAAGTAAACATGTCCTCCAACTCTTCAGCTGCTTTAAACACTCTCAAGGCATCGTTCCACTTCTGATCATAGTACAACTCCAAGCCTTCGTGAAAAGTATCCAGGAGTTTCGTCTGGTTACCATTTAGCCCCCCCTTCTCAACCATCAATTCGTAGGTTCTTATGGGGACTGTTTTCCCCTTAACACGGACGTAATCAAGCGTCCTCCATTCAAACTGATCTTTTACTCTTTCGTAAGTGGATTCACTCACCTGAATATATACTCCATACTGTTTAGCGGAAGCCTCCAACCGGGCTGCAATATTAACTGTATCGCCCATCATGGTATAATTCATGCGCATGTTGGAGCCCATATTTCCTGTAACCATTTCACCGGTACAAAGCCCGACCCTATGACGAAGATTATGAACCAGATCAGGCCAATCCCCCTCTTGTTCCCACTTCTGTCGCAGCTCAGCAATATGTTTATCCATCTCCAGGGCAGTCATACACGCTTGAAACTCATGATCCTCAACAGGTACCGGAGCTCCATAGAAAGCCACTATGGCATCACCGATATATTTATCCAATGTACCTCGTCGAGCCAGGAGAATATCCGTCATCTCTGTCAAATACTCATTCATCAGAGCCACCATTCGCTCTGGCTCCAACACTTCTGAGAAAGAGGAGAAACTCTGTATATCTGAGAAAAACGCCGTATGATAACCTGCTTCTCCTCCTAATTTAGGCTCTTGGTGCTCTTCATACATCTGGTCGATAAGTTCGGGAGAAACGTACGTTCCAAAAGTGTTCTTCAGGAATCGCTTGTCCTTCTGCTCCATGATGAACCTGTACAAAACATTGGTAATGTAGGTCACAGCGACACCAATGAAAGAGGCTACTACGGGTACGTAAAGAGATTCTCCCTTTCCGGGTACGTTGATATTATTCCAGTTTCCAAACGTTAGCTTAACCAACCAGAAATAATCATTTGTAAATGATCCCAAAGCTATGCTGAAAAATATCAACAGTTCTACAAGAATGCTCACGCCAGCGAAAAGGGGATTCATGGAAGCCAGAAAAATGAAGGCAATAAAAGCAAGAATGGCGATGAGAAAGATGTGTGATACCCACGATTTCTCCGACCATTCCTTATCTTTGCCGTACATCGTTATGAAATTCTGATCAATGATAGTCTGCAGGGCGTTAGCGTGAACCTCAACACCCGGCATCAGCTTCTGCTCACCAGCGAAACTGAAGTAGGGCGTTTCCTTGGTATCGTGAAAAACCTCTACAGATACTCCCAGAAGCACAACTTTATCACGGAATGGACTTTCATCCGGCCCCCCCATCCCGGGAATGTAATAGGCCCAATGTGTTGAATCGATAAACATGTCCATCCAGTCGATATCAGCATCAAAATCTCTCAGATCCACATCAGCCACATCAACAACTTGGAAGAGTGAATAAGTATCAAAAGTTTTCCAGGGAGGGTTGTCTCCGGTTTTTGCCGAAGAAGTAGGACCATAGAAGTTAATGAAAAATGTGGAAGTTGCTCCGTAGGTTGGAATTTCAATATCCTCGAATTGAATGATACCCTCTTCGGGGTCGCCTTCCAGTCGCAGAGAGTCATCGGGAGGAAAATCCAGGAATTCCATAGCGGAACGCATGGCTATGGTAAGATACCAGGTATTTGGATCTTCCCTGAGCATGTTAAAGGCGTAGTAACGCCGGGTAGTTCCATCTGGGTCTTTGGTCTCATCCACGAGAGCAGTACGAGGTGCTGCCGACATAATCACGTCATTAGGTAAGATGAGTTCGTTACGTTGCTCCAGGGAATTATATCCAATCTTTGAGGCTAAAATAACAGCAGTGCCCATCTCTTGCACTTCACTGATTGCGGCAGCAAAAGCACTGTCACCATGGGTGGGCACCAATTCGCGCAGTCCTCTGTCCATTAATTCACTTCGGATTTCTTTCAACGCTGGCTCTTCAGCGAGGCGGTCAGGAGCATCAAATTGAAAGTCAAATACGATAACTTTAGCACCAGCCCTGGCCAGATTTCTGACGACGCGTGCCCAAACTTCCCGTGTAAATGGCCATGACCAGGGAATGATCTCATACGATTTCTGGTCAAAATCAATGATGACCACATCGAGCCCTTTATCCCACCTTCCATTTCCTTCATCAGAAAACGGTTCTCCATCATCCCAAACACTATTTCCATTCAAGTCTTCAAAGTCTTCTCCTTCGTTCCAATTCCCATCACCCACATCCTCGAAAGGTTCACCAATATCCCACTTCCCATTACCATTTTGGTCATGAAATGATTCAGAATTCCTAGGAATGGGTTCCCTGGCTGCCCATCCGGATAGAGGACCACGGATACGGAAAGCGAGATCATACATCTTATTTTCCAGGCTATCAAAGACGTGGAGTTGATGGAAAAAAATAACAATAAGGATTGAGATTAAAGTCAGGATGATACCTACACCCTGTTTCTTAAATATTTTGATCAGATCCTTCATTTATCTTTTAATTGGACCAGACTAAAATAAGTAATTCACAGAAAACTTCACAGCCAAGGTTCCTAAACTAAATTCACTATCCAATTGATTCATTTTTAACGAGAATCCCGCTTTCGCAGAAAATCGCTGCCACGGTTTCCACTCTACACCTCCATTAATGCCATAGTTACCAAACTTGGAAATTCCAGATGCCAGGAGACCATTAAGTCCACTCATAAGTTTAAGTTTTTCGGGAATCAAAAAATAGGAGGAGTTGAATCCTATACTGGTATAAACCGTCTTTAATCCTTCTTCTCCAGCAGTCATTGTCTCTGGTAGTTCAAATGAATAGCGGCTGAAATTTATGGAAGATCGCCACCTTTTACCTAATTGTACATTGGTACCAAAGGCAATTGTTCTTGCTAAAGAATTTGGCGATAGAAAATCTAAGTCGCGGTCATCTACCAGCAGATCCTCCACGGTGATAGAACTCATCGTCATGGTGAATTGATAGCTGTTATTTCCTGATCGAACGGGTACGCTAAACGAAAAGAGACTGTTTTTTGTACGCATGTCTTCACGAAGGTCTTGCAGAGTTAAAGAGTCCTCCCCGGTACTGCTGGTAAACCAGACTGAGTCTAGAGCAGTTTTATCATTTCCACGATGTATAGATTGGAGATTTATCACTGCAGACGGCAAATCGATGCCTGGCGTAAACGTAAAATTCATTGTATAGGTCCCCTGAAAATCAGGATCGGATTCCGTTATCAGAACTTTATTGTCTTTGAATTTATAACTGAAATTTAAACGTAGTTTGTTGTGGAAAAGGCGAATTCTATCTGAGATTATAAATTCCCTTACATTGGTATTAAGATAGGGATTAGCCAGGGAATTGAATTCAGGTCCAACCTGGGAATACTGTATTTCAAATGTATTTTCGTAGTAGTAAGCCCGGAGTTTCATTTTATAAGCTGCAGATGGCATTCTCATATAAGCCTGGAAAGGAGACTGATCAAACAGGTCGATATCCACAGGCACAAGAGGTGTCATATACTGGTTGACAATAAAGAAATCTTTTACAGAGGATGGATCCATCAAATCCTCAATTGAGAACCCCAGACTGGTCACAACACCGTAGTCATCGTACAAACGACCCACAAAACCATCCACAGAATCGTCAAGAGCCGTATCCATTTGTGCCAGAGTCAAAGCTCCATCCCATATGTTCTTATTCAGAAGGCTCATCGCCCAGGATATATCAAATGTCAATCTGCGATTATCAAAAGCAAGGCCCGCATCAAAACCAAAAACTATATTGTCCTGAGGATCGTCATCAGCCCAATTGGTAGTAGGCAATTCATAATCTCCAATACCCTTAAGGGCATTCTCAAATTCAGTTAGGGTATAGACCGCCGAGTCAATGCCAGGGTTACTAACATAATCCTCCCAATTTGGAACTGTGAATTTAGCATCGCTTAGGATACGGTTAACTGTCCAGGTCTGATCCTTGGCTTTATGAAAATTTAGTCCCAAGTAATAACGATTTTTGTAATTAAGCATTAATCGATAAGCCTGATAGCTCCTTTCGAAAGTATATCCCACACGATTGAGAGAATACAAGGGTTGACCTGAACTCTGACTCTTTATGTCAGTGATCACATAGGATTTATCAACATCTGGAAGTCCATTCACTGCTCTCTCGAGTTGTCCATTCACAATCTGTACTCTGAGAAAATTCAGGTTCACGTTCACTCCAAATCCTCGAATACGTTTCCCATCAATAGTGTATGGAGAAAGAACCGGAGTAAAATCTCCAAGATTAACCAGAATATTTTTACCTGATTTAATGGCGAGGGAAAAGCGGTTCCGAGGTTGTTGGTACTCACTTTCTTCGGTGGAAAGCTTAATATCAGTATTAAAACTGAGCCAGTCCCAGCCTCCTTCAATATTAATCTGTGATACTCCCACGCCGAGAGTTGCTGTTTCGACTCGATCCAAAGAGTAATCAGAACGTAGTTTTCCCGAGTAGGTAAACTCTTCGGTAGCAGTCACTAGTCTGGCACCTATTCCAGCAACTGTAAACGACCAGGTTGTAGGAACTAAAGCATAACCATAAATGTTTCTCAGTTCTATTCGAGCAGTGTGCATACCTGCTTCTAAATCAGGTAATTCACAGGTTATTATTTCAGGGGTAATTTCACACAAACGAGTGACATTCTCTTGATCGATGAATACTTGTACCTCATCCAAGTCAATACCAGTCACACTAAATAGAGAGACTGCAATCAGAACATCATCCGGATCAAGGATCTCCTCTACCTCCGGACTGATTATCAGCACATCAGCCTCAAGCAATTTAGCTGAAGTATCAGTTGCATTTTCAAACACTCGCCCCAGTTTTACTGCAGGTTCAACAGGTAACAAATGAGGGGATTCAAAGGGATCATCCGTGGGAAAAGCAACTACGGATAAATCTTCTAATGTAAAAATTACCGCATACTCTAATCCCTTTTCAGAAATATGTCCCCCCGAAATAGTTGCATACCAAGTACCTTCAGAAAATTGCATGTGAACCTCCTGAAAACTCTCACTACCCACTATTCTATGAAACAGACGAGCGCTCAAAACCGCTTTGTCTCCAAAAATTACAGCCTCGATGGTTAATGGCTCACCCGCTGTAGGAGGATCGGGCGGAACATGATAAAGTCTGGTATCTGCGATTAAGAACTCAGGAAGTAATGTGAGGACTAAACATCCGGATATGATTGTTTTAAGTACCCGGATCACAAGGAGATGTCCTTAAGAGACTAAGCTCAGATTAGCAGTTTGGCGTAAGCTCAGGTAGCTCACTGAAACTTGATGATGAGCTCCTTTTCCTGACCATCAACATCCTGAAGTTGGATTCGGAGTTCGTGAATCTCCTCCTCCACTTCTATATCTTCAGGGATATCTTCAGGATTTGTTTCTTCAACATTTAGAGTTCCGTTAGGTGTAGAAGTACCCGTCTGGTTTACACCCACATTTATCACTTCACCCGAAACTAAATTCAGTAGTTCTACTAATCCTTCTATGCCAATAAGCTTGTCTCCCAAGAGAGGATCAGACATTATCCAGAATTCAGTACCCTTTACGGAAGCTACAGATGTAGGGGTAGAAATAGCAAAATCACCTTTACGTTGTTTGGATACATTAGCTTTCAAGGTACCGGCCATCATATCCACTTTTTTGGATAATCCCTCTCCACTGCGAGTACCCCTGATTTCCAGATCGGTATTGGCTTTCACCTTTAACATACTTTTATCATCCAGGTAAACAACGACCAGGGCTCCATCCGATCCAGTTCTGATCAAATCACGATCATTCAGAACAAATCCCTTTTTCAGGGGAGCAAAATTCGACTTACCTGTTGTTTTGACCTCGACACTACCCTTGACTTTCGTAACTACTGCAACTCTCTCTGCAGCATATATAAAGGATAAAAAGACAATTAAAGTAATTAATACACCAGAAATTTTATTTGTCAATTTCATAGTACAGTCCCGCTACTCTATGGTGATAGTGATTATAGTCGCTGACTCATCAGCGATCTCACTAAAAACGGAATGGACTTGATCTTCACCTACATTTGAACCATCCAAACTGTAAATTCCAGTAGGAGAAAATCCTTCAAGATTACCTGTATCGCCAAAGTACACTTTGAATTGCTGTTCCCCTAAAATATCCATCAAATGTTGCAGTACGGGGTGAAGCATTTCTTCTTCTGGTCCACGTGGAGAAGTGGCATCTACCATTACGAACGCAAAAATGGAACTGATGTAGCTCTCTGTTCCGACTGTAGTAGGCAAATCTTTTTTAATCTGCCAGACATAGATATGACCCGGAATTAATTCTGGTGCCATTACCGGATATTGATACATGGTCGAGACCCCTACGGGCTGCCACCCTGCGGTCTGGTCCAGAGGTAAGATTGTCACATCTTCAATTGCTTCCTGAGGTGAGCTATGGGTTGTGGGATCAAACTCTGCAAGGCGGATATGTGCTTCACAATTCGGACATGGTTCAGTTTCCCATTGGAAAATAGGGTAAGGACTGTAAACCAGGTTCTGACTGGTATCAGCCAGGGCACCGCCAGGACCAATCAATGTCAACGAAGTAGGAGTGGTAATAACAATCGATTCTTGAACCTGGTCAGATATTTCAAATCCACCTGTCTCAGTGTTGCTACTCTTCACAATCACATTAAATGAATAGGTTCCGTTAGGCATTCTACCTGAAGAGAGGATGGCGCTTTTCATGCTCTCAAATTCAGCCATATCAAGCTGTTCAACCACATGAATCTTTCCACCCAGATCCACAGGATTAGAAGCCATATCGAATATTTCACTGGTTTCCATATTTAGATCCCGATTGTCAATACGAATATCAGCAAGCATTCTGAAAGGGTCCGTCTCTATTTTAAGGACAGTAGTGGGTTCATCAATACCCAAAGCTGGAGATTGCATAGTCATCTCAAATTCGATACTGACCCATACGTTAGAGTAGTCGTTATTTTCATCAGCTAAACGATATCCAAAGAATAGGACATCACTAGAACCTGTAGTAAGATCAATACTGCTGATATAATACATCTCGTAAGGGACAAACCCGGGGTCGGGTATCAGTTTAACTGATTGAGATGGTAATTGCTGCCATAAAAAGAGTACTGCAGCAAGAGTCATTAGAGTCTTTTTCATAACGAAGCCTCCTGACTTAAGTTAAACCTTCCAAGCGCAGGTTCTTGTGACGCATATCAACTTATCTCAGAAGGAAAAATTAAGAGCAGCCAGAATTTATGTCTCAGAAGAGGGTAAGTCAATTAAAAGAACTTAGAAAATGTAAATGTAAAAGATAGAGTTACAGGTTAATAAGATAAAAAACCCTTGAAAAAAAGTCTTCAAGGGTTAAAAAGTCCCCGGCGATGACCTACTCTCCCACCCTGTTACCGGGGCAGTACCATTGGCGCTGCAGGGCTTAACTACCGAGTTCGGAATGGGATCGGGTGTGCCCCCTACGCTATGATCGCCGAGAGAAATCTGCAATTGGTCAACGTGAATAGTGCTCATTCTCAAAATCTGAAGAGAATACAGAAAGTTGAGGAAAAGCCTGACGGCTGATTAGTATCACTCGGCTGAATTCGTTACCGAACTTACACCTGTGACCTATCGATCCCGTAGTCTGCGGGAAGCCTTCACCCCCGATCAAATCGGGGAGGGAAACCTTATCTTGGGAAGGGTTTCGCGCTTATATGCTTTCAGCGCTTATCCCATCCGAACGTAGCTACCCAGCGATGCCTCTGATGAGACAACTGGTGCACCAGAGGTTCGTCCGTTCCGGTCCTCTCGTACTGGGAACAGCATCCCTCAAGTTTCCTACGCCCACGGCGGATAGAGACCGAACTGTCTTACGACGTTCTAAACCCAGCTCACGTACCACTTTAATGGGCGAACAGCCCAACCCTTGGGACCTTCTCCAGCCCCAGGATGTGATGAGCCGACATCGAGGTGCCAAACCGCCTCGTCGATATGAGCTCTCGGAGGCGATAAGCCTGTTATCCCCGGAGTACCTTTTATCCGATGAGTGATGGCCCTTCCATTCGGAACCACCAGATCACTAAGCCCTGCTTTCGCACCTGCTTGGCTCGTCAGCCTTGCAGTCAAGCTCCCTTATGCCTTTGCACTCTACACACGATTACCGACCGTGCTGAGGGAACCTTTGGGCTCCTCCGTTACTTTTTAGGAGGAGACCGCCCCAGTCAAACTACCCACCTGACAATGTCTCTCGCCCTGATTCAAGGGTCGGGATTAGAATTCCAGTAATATAAGGGTGGTATTTCAAGGATGGCTCCACTCCGATTAGCATCGGGGCTTCACAGCCTCCCACCTATCCTACACATATAGAACCAAAACCCAATGTCAAGCTGTAGTAAAGGTTCACGGGGTCTTTTCGTCCTGCCGCGGGTAGCCGGCATC
>JBHHUM010000076.1:0-10372 GCA_046861645.1 Fidelibacterota bacterium
AAGCAGGCCAAGCATTAGAACGATAGTCTCTATCTGTAACCCGTATTGAGATTATTCGATATTTTATCTGTAACATGATGAAACGAAAGCAACTAGATTTACTAAATATAACTTTTCAGTCCTAATAATTCAAGGGCATCCACCTCACCCAAAATCCGATATTGACAGGCAAAACGGCTTACTTTTGGTTTGAGAGTTGTTAGAAATCATATTTTCAGGAGATTGGGTATGTGTTTGGGTGGATTCAGAGATAATTGTCCGAACAGGATCTCGTGAACAAACCGATCTGCTGTAAATTACACGCTTTTTCAACAGGTTTTTCAGGAACAGGGCGCACCTTTCCACCGGGTTCCATTTTTCACTGAAGTTTTCGGAGTAAGTAGCGTGTCATAACGCTTGTTTCAAAAGCCATATACTTTCTCTTACACGTATGATGTCTCGTATTTCTTCCATCGTCTTGTTGATGTGTAAAAAACACTGATGCCCTGTATAGGTTACTTTTGATACCATACGTAAAAACTTTCTGCGCAAAGTCAAAACCGTTCGATTCAACCACGATTTGGGAAGAACCATCATCTGCATCAGTTTTAGAAGATTGAAGGTGAACATGCCAACCGTGTAATACATGGCATTGGCTTCAAATTGTCCACAGGGAACGTATCGTAAGGTCAGACCATATTTTGTGTCTTCGATATACCGTTCACAGTTTCCTCGACCGTTATGATGCCACACTACTGCTTCTGCTGTTTTTCCATCGAACCCGCCTGTCGGGATATTGGCTATGATACAATAGTAACTGTAGTCACCAAACAGATCGCCTTCTTCTTTCAACTCTCTTTGTACAACTAAACGAAAACTGTGCTGGGAATCGTTCATTGTATGAGTCGTTTCAGCTACCTCGCGACCAGTCTTAAATCCATCAAGACGATCATGCAGCGGTGTCCATTCTTCCGGTGATATGGTGGAAATCGCTTCCTTTACACTCACATCCTGATCTGCTGTAATGGTGTAATAGATACCATTGTCATTACAGTATTCAGTTATCTTTACCTGATAGGCAGCACTGTCCGAACGAAAGTACTTTATCCGTTTACCTTCAGGTAATAATGTCTCTGTCTGTTGGATGGCCTCCAGGATGTCTGTCTGGGGTGAAGCTGACCCCTGACGAAACTTTACATAGGAGCAGATCGGTTCATCTCTACCATCAGACAAAAAGCCCAGCATGGGATGGTAGGACCTCTCACCCTCGTAACTGTATGTGGCATCTCCCTTATTACTCTCGATAAGCGTTGAATCCACATCCAGCACAAAATCTGTCTCCCTGCTGATATCTGCATAGCGACCAACCAAATAGTTGTTTATCTCTCTAACACTACTTTTACCGTCCTTAGAACCGACACGACGCAGCCAATTGCCAACGGCATCACTTCCCGGCATATGCTTCATTTTGATAAGCGAACGAAAACCTTCATCACTGCTAAGCTCCTCTATCTCCTCTAAATGATGACCGCCATCTGTAAAATGACATACCAGGGTACGAACATAATCAGCGGCTTTGATCCCACGTCCTGAACCAGGCAAGGCAAATACTTCATGCAACTTCTTCGTAAATCCCAGTCCTGTCATGAACTCATCAACCAGTGCTAAACCACTACGATCGGTCAGTTCTTCCTTGGATTGCTTGACGAAAAAGGGTAAGATTTTCCCGCGCATAAGACTTCACCTCCTGAGTGATTTTTGTTGTTTCTTTAACTACCATAATTTAAATCACTTGGGAGGTACTTTTATATATCAATGTCGGAATTAGTGTGACACTTCTCTGGTTATTTCATCATGAGCATTTGGGTCTTTATGATGTTTGTGGGAAGTGGGAGAAGGTGTTGTCTTGGCAGCTCGATAGGCGCCCAGTATCTCGCCCCCGTAGAAAGCTAAAGCTGCGAATGAAAACAGTCCTCCCCGGATTTGGTGCCCTTTTTTCAAATGGGAATAGGCAAGTTTTGTGGATATGGAAAAGGTCAAGAAGCCGAAAATTCCATCCCAGATTCTTCCGGCATAAATTCTACCGCTACCCGGTATCAGGGATGAAAAAGCAGCTGCCAGAAATGGAGATTTTCCGTTATGTTGATCTGGTAGCGATTTTAACACTGGGTCAATCAATCGTCCGTCCTTGTAAAATGTTTCCTCACTGGTAAGGATTACCAACCTGTCACGCAGATGGTATTGATAGGCAGCGGGATTACACCGCACAATCCTGTCGGCTGCCATGATTGTTCCTTTAAATATTCCCTTTTCAGCAATGCTTTGTGCTGCATAATTACTGCAACTGGGATAGAACTGGCACTCCAGTAGAGGGGTACTGTAGCTGATCCGTTGCCATAAAGCAATGGGTGCGACCAATACCTTTTCTGTTATAGAAGTTTTATTGGATGTCATAACCGTATCTGCAGGATGTTCTACCTGGGCGGCAAGAGATGACAAATAAGTAATTAATAAGACAAAGTTGTAGATGAGCTTAGACATAAACGAAAATTACCCTTGAAATCCTGCCACTTTCCACCCATATTTCTAAACAATGAGATTGCCCTCAGCTATGAAGATGATCACAGTGTTCATCCTGTTTGTGGTTCTTATATTATCTCCACAGTCAGCCTCAGCTGTAGAAATATACCTGCTTTATACTAACAATACAAATGGTGCGCTGGAGAACTGCCTTTGCCCGGGGAAGTCCTATGGTTCTCTTGAGAAGCGGATATTTTATTTCCGTCAATGGCTCGTGGAGCACCCTAATACCATTCTGGTCGATGCTGGAGATTTTCTATCCTCTACTCATAATAGTCTAAAAGATAGCATAGCCTTCCGTGGTTACGAGATGATGCCCTATGATGCTGTTGCCTTGGGTGATCAGGAATTTTTTCGCGGTATTCCTTTTCTGAAGGCTCTGATGAATAGCTCCTCTCTACCATTCGTGGCGTCCAATCTGGTAGAACCTGAATTTCCCAATTTAAAGACGGAGATTGTTGTTGTACGACAGGGAATTATGTTAGGTATCTTCTCGGTTCTAGATCCTGCCATTTTCAAATTCTATCCAAAAAGTGTTTCCTCTGCTTTAGATTTTAGTAATTTTGAGGAGATTATTGGCCAACAAGTAACGGCCTTAAAGGAAAGAGTGGATATCATTGTATTGCTTTCTCACTTGGGGATAGAGAAAGACAGGGAACTGGCTGCGTCTGTAGATGGGATAGATATAATTGTGGGTAGTCATACACAATCCGTTCTGCTGGAACCAGAGTCAGTCAATAATACGATCATAGTACAGGCGGGGAAGGATGGCTATTACGTAGGTGAACTTAAACTGACATTTGATGAAGAAAAAGTGTTGCAATCTTTCCATGGACGATTGGTGCCCATGGATATTACACTACCTAATGATCCTAAAATGGTGGAAATGATTATTGATTACAATCGTTTAAAGCGTCAAAGCCTGACTAGAAGGGTGCAGCGGATTGTATCTATACCGGCAGAATTTTTAGTTGCTTCTCCAGAATTGTGCGGGAACTGTCACCCCGATCAATGGCAACACTGGTTAACTACTGCCCACGCCGCTTCTTTCGAAACGTTGGAAAGCGAACATAAGTATAAAGCTCCGGATTGTTTGGCCTGTCATACATCTGGCTTTGGGCGTGATGATGGTTACTTGAACTATAACATTACAGCAAGTTTGAAAACGGTTAATTGTACCGAATGTCATTATGTACCAGCTGATCACTTACTGGAATCTGGTCCTCACGAATTGGATACCATAGAAGAAGAAACCTGTCTGCGATGTCATGACCAAACGAACAGTCCCTCGTTTGAGTTTGCTTCTTTTACGGAACGCATTCGTCACCCGTTATTCACGAAAAAGATCATACCAGAAGTGGTAGCAGCCGAGATTCCTCCAATGGAAACTCCCCATCACACACAGGAGACAGACCACGAGCCGACAGTTGAGAAAGAGCGAATTTCTACGAGGGCAGCCTCTATTTCAGAGGGGACCCAAGATGAATCTAACATCACCGAGATTTCTGTAGTACCTGAAGGTGATTCCGCGGCTGGGAAGAAAGGTGACGAAATTTCAACACAGCCGGTTGTTATGTCGTATTTAACCCACATTGTGGTGGAGGGAGAAAGTCTCTGGAAATTGGCTGAGTTTTATCTGGGGGCAGGTAAGTTATGGTTGAATATCTACGAGCTTAATGAAAAGAAGATTGCAGACCCTGATCTCATTCGAGAAGGGCAAGTGCTAATAATCCCATTATTACAGGAGGAGCAATAGTATGGAATCTTTATTAGAACGGCTGACTGAAAACCCCATCCTATTGGGTATTGCCCTGGTGCTTGTAGCCATTATAGTATATGCCATGACTAAACGGTTAGTTAAGGTGGTTTTGTTTCTCATCGTTCTCTTGGTAGTATATTTTGGATATCTTATAATGACTGGTCAGGAATTGCCTGAAGGAATTAAGAGTGTTTATAACCAGGTACAACAGATTGTGGGAATGTTTAGTGACTTTTTGGGTACAAATAAGGATAAACTTGGAAGATAAAAGGAGAATTTAAGCCGGAGGAGTGAATTTGCTCCTAAGCAATAGCTTCACGTAATCTCCTCGTTAAAACTCTCATAATACCCTGAACGATATCCATCCTTGAAGCCATAAGATCAAAGAAATCTTCGCTGCTGATACGAAGTAGTACTGTTTCTTCCTGAGTCGTAGCTGAGGCTGATCGTGGTTCTTGATCTAAGATAGCCATTTCCCCGACGAATTCTGCATTCCCTAGAGTAGCGATATGTTTCTCTTCCTTGTGGATATGTACTTTACCATCTACGATAATGAACATGGCATCACCCGGGTCACCATCCTTAAAAATAATCTCGTTGGGACTGAAATGAATGGTTTCGGCGATCTGGGCAATGTGGGCAACTTCTTCACCAGGGATATCCTCAAAAAGTTCAACACCTTTGAGGAAAATAGTTTTCTCAAGTGTAGTGTACATTGAATCATCCTCCCTTGATATTAAATTTATGTCTTTGAGGCCGTCAGGTCTCCACTCTGTACCTTTCTTAGCTAATATTTCCCAGTGCAGGGGGCTGTCTAATTCTCTTAACCATTGATCTGTAATTACTCCTTCCTCAGTAGCCGTCCTGGTTTGAAGAACGTAGTCAAACGCTACTGCTGACGGATAAATTCTGCTTCCAGAAAGCAATTCGGTAAGCCATGTGACAATAGATTTTGAGGTAATATTGTAGTATTTGGTACCTACTTCGACTTTTTCTGCTACTGTGGTGTTATCAAGAAGCGATACTATTTTTTCCCGTAGATCCTTGGCCAGGACATTATCCAAATATTCAAGAACGTTAGCCATTGTTGTAGAACCGGGTGTTGTCACGGCGTGGGCAAAAGTGCTTATGGGTGCCTCTGGGTAGCTTAGTAACGCAAATCGTAAAGTGATGATTTTCATTTGTCTGACCTGATGGGCAAACAAGTCAGAGACTAATACAGCATCTGAATCTTCCTGGAAAAGAGTACATGCATATTCGAGTTCATAGGTTTGCCTGATAATATCTTTCAGAAGAGTTTCTGACTTCACCAGATCTTCTTCTTTTAGTTCTCCACGCCTGGCAATTTTAGAGAGAGAAGTGGCTATGATTTCGCGGCAGCCTAAGGAAGTATTTGGCCAGGTATTCAACAGGATATTAACTGCATTAGGAGTGTCGAGATCACCAAGGCATCTTAGGGCAGAGCTTAGGGAGACATCATTCTGCTTTTTGCTTTCTATGAATTGGGAGAGGGCGGGTAAGACCTGTTCAGGGTCATGAAGACGGAGGGCCCGGCGGGCTGCCAGGGCAGTGGTTTTATACTGGAGATTACTGACCAGGTGAGGAATAGCACTATCGGTTGGTCGTTTAGCAATCAGGTCAACTGCCTTTCGACGTACCTCTGCGTCATTATCTGAAAATAATTTTAGCAAAGTTTCTTCAGGTAAGACATTTGGTAGATGTCCAATGGTTAATAGGGCGGTAAGTCGTACTTTTGCCTCTGGATCAATGAACAGAGTATTCAGAATCTTAACGCCCTCCTCAAGGTCGTCTCCCCCTATGAGCTGTAATCCAGTTGCAGCTGCAGCTCTGATGGAAGGGTTATTAGTCTTAGTTAATTCTCTCATTAATGGTAAAGTTTCTGATAGTTTCCTATGACCACAGATCAATAAAGCGTCTGTAGTAAGTTCTCCCGCATCTTTTTGTACAAGATCAATGATAGTTTCGTTAGGGATGATATCAATGGTGTCTTTAGTGAGCTCCAATATTTTTTTCTGGATATCTGGAGGACCCTTTTTTAAAAGTTGCCTGAGATCGTTCTTCCAGGCTGTAAGGGGGAGACTTCTGAGAGTTTCCAAGGTAAACAGTTGTTGGTGTTCATTTCCTTCGATAAGAGTCTTGTGTAATATCTCTACAATAGCCGGGTCAGTGTAGTCGAATTCAAGTTCTTCGAAATCAAGACGTCTTTTTTCCACGGCTTTACGTAACTCTGAGAGATAACCTTTTTTTAGTTTGAAGTTAGCTATTATCCAAAGGATGAGTAGGATAATGGAGGGAATACTTAGTACTCGAACGTCACTGGAGAATGACATCAAACCCAGAATCAGGATTCCAGTTAATCCACCAGCGAGATTCTTGATAGTTCCATCGATAAACGGTTTTGCCCGGCTTTTTTCCTGCGGTGAAACGGGGAGCCAGAGGAGTTGGCTGGAAACATCGTGTAGAGTGAATCTGAATATTTGATCACCGGCCTTGGCACCTACCGCTGTCGCCAGTACCGGAACCAGTAGGATAGCACTACTTCCAATCAGTAGTATACCGGGTAGAAACATTAGAGCCAATAGAACACCAAATCTGGAGAGAAATCTGCTGGTGAAGAAAAACTGGATCAGGATAGAGACTAGTCCAATAGATCCATAGAGTGACCCAAAGAGTGAAGACATCCCCGCTTCATCAACTTGTAGGCTGACGGTATCAGTAAATGAGGATAAGGTGATGATTTTCATCTGGTAATCTACCAGGGCTCCTACTACAGCTCCTGTGATAATGGTTAAGGTCATTACCTTAAGATAAGAGGAACTGAGGACACCATGCTTCTTCTTGTTGGATCTGTGTAGGGTTCTTCGAGTCGGTGTGGCAGATAGTCCTAAAAACTGCTTGTTGTAAAGAATCATAAGAAGACTTAATCCTATAAAGAGGGCTGTGGCCGGTAGAAGAAAATCTGTTGTCAGAAAATCAACCAACTTTCCCATGGAAAATCCCAGGGCGGTATTAGCTACTGCACCACCGCTGGCGATTACTCCAAAAAGTCGCTTAGCTTCTCTGGTGTCGAAGGCAGAGTTGGCGAAAAGCCAGAATTGAATCATCATGATGGTTCCGATAACTTCAAACCAAACATAGAGTACTGGATACATCCATTCGAACAAGAAGAGTTGGATGAAGAGATAAGATATCGCTCCAAGGACAAAGGTCGTTATCATAAGCGGAAAAAAAGAAAAGCGTTTAGAGAGCTGGGCATGTATTGCAATTGTTATCGCGATGGCGATGGCAATAAGAATAAACATATAAGGGAGATATTTTGTAGGGAAACGGCTCAGGAAAAAAGTATCCCGGGCGGTCCTGCCAAACATTAAGGAGCCAATAAGAAAAAAGAAACAGAGGAAGAAAGAAAAGACACGTTTTCCCTCACCCGGTTGAATCTTTAGTAGTCTACTTACCAAGGTAATATTTACAACAATCGTGAATGTTAATTTTCATCTTTTTGTCTTTTAGCCAGCTCAACCTTCATCAGTGCTTTCCACTCTTTGACTTCCTCTGGGGTAAGGCTGTATCTGTCCCGGAATCGTCTCCAGGAAGATGTCTTACGATTTTTAGTATTTATGAGATTATAAAAATCAACAGGGAGCATAACCCGGCATCCAACCGCAACAACTGCCTGGTGAAGGGCACGATCTCGGGTCACGACAAAGACATTCCTATTTCCCCATTTTTTAGCCAGGGCAATAATAACGTCATCCGCTTCCCGGTTACTTCCACTAAAGTGAATTTTCAAACGGGTACTGTACGTGGACGGTTCCCAGGGTTGATTACCGTCAAAAACAAGAGAGATGAAAACCTTTCGCGTTTCAGTGTAGGTCTGTAGTTGTTGAAAAAGTTTTTTTTGACATTCCACATAGTTGCGATCGAGGAGTTCAAGATAAACGGGGATCTCGTGAATAAAATTGTGCCCGTCAATGATGTAGCTGATCATGACAACTTCATAATAATAAAGACCGCCATCATCAGAAGAGCAAGAATGATGATCATGCGGGCGAGTAATTTGTTGCTGGAACGGTAAAATGCAGGAACGGTGTTATTCATCCGTTTTAGTTCGGCCCGGGTCTGTTTACTTAATAGTAATTTGGTGCTGATAATCAACATTCCGAAAAAGAAGAGAAACAAACCCAACTTCCAGAATAAGTTCATAGATGGAGTTTAAGGAAGTCAATAGGGAATAGCAATATTAGAGAAGAAATACTGAACAACCTGAGGGGCAGATATTTGATGGATAACTGATGATGGCAGCGAAAGACATGCAGTTATGTTAGATAATTAGTGCGGTAGATTAGCTAAACGATCTGTAAATCAATACCTCCGTATTCCAAGACTCTACAACTCCAATTTGCTATTGATCCGTTTGCGAATCTGCCCACTGTGTTCTACATTCCTGCTAACAGTAGTTTGAGTCACAACTTCAGAGGTAAAACCGTGTCGAGGTGTAAGATGAAAAAAACAGGCAGAATAACATTTACCTTTTTATATCTATCTCTATTCTTTTGGGGAGGTCTGTGGGCACAAGGGGAGGACAACCTGGTTGCTGACCTCTCTGCCCTTATCCAGTTTCAAACCGTAACCAGAGATAATGCAACCAATCGGGCGGCTATGGAGTGGGTAGTCGGGGAAATGTCCAACCTTCCCGTTCATGTAAAATGGTACGAATCCAATGGTTTTCCATCGGTTGTAATTACCAGCCAGGAAACCATAAAACCTAAGATCCTATTTGCTGGACATATGGACGTAGTACCGGGAAGTGCTGAGGCTTTCCAGCCGCAAGTTATGGAAGGTCGACTTTTTGGTAGAGGCGTTTATGATATGAAAATGGGGATCGCAGCAGCAATAAATATCTTCAAAGCATTGGGGAATGATTTACAAGAATTTGATATAGGATTAATGTTGACTGCTGATGAGGAGATCGGTGGTTTTAACGGGGTAAAGTATCTGGTGGAGCAGGGTTATGGGGCCGATATCGTCGTTTTACCGGATGGGGGTTTTAATTGGAATTTTGAAACAGAGGCTAAAGGTGTCCTCTGGTTAGAAGTAACCGCTAAGGGAAAGGGCGCCCATGGATCACGGCCGTGGTTGGGTGAAAACGCCATCCTGAAATTGGCTAAATTTCTCTTGGCGCTGGAAGAGGACTTTACCGCTGAAAGGGAAGCAGGAGGTGATTATTACACCACTGTGAATGTGGGTACTATTACAGGAGGTAAGGCTACAAACCAGGTTCCTGATCTGGCCACGGCAACAGTGGACATCCGCTACACGCCTAAGTACACCTCAGAGGAGATGCTAGCCAGAGCCGTGGGAAAGGCCGAATTGTTTGATGGCGTTACGGTGCGGGAGAAGATCAGCGGTGGCAGCCATTTTGCAGATACAAGCAACCCTCTATTTGTCAGTTTTGCGGATATTGCCCGAAAGGTAGCTGGCATCGAGGTGGGTGAAACCAAATCACACGGTGCTTCGGACGCCCGGTTCTTTTCAGGACAGAAGATTCCGACAATGGTCATTGCCGGTAAGGGCGGCAACCATCATGCTGAGGGAGAGTGGCTTGATATTGTTGACTATGAGCAGTTCTATAGGGCATTGTTGGCTTGGGTGGAGGAGAATGGACACAAGGAGGAGTGAAAGACCTATCATCCCATCGATGGGATGCTTTGTGGCTTCCGCCTCATTCCGATGAATCGGAATACGGTGGACAGTTGAGCCGCCTGCCTGTCGTCAGATAGGGAATCCCCACAGGGTCTTGAGAGAAGATTCGCTGTAGGCTACAGTCTACAGCTACGCCGAGGCTCAGCGACTTTTATTTAACTTACATGGATGAGGATTATTAGGGAATGATAGAAGGACCTATGAAAGAGTAAATAATATGTGTGGCTCGGGCCGGAATCGAACCAGCGACACAAGGATTTTCAGTCCTCTGCTCTACCGACTGAGCTACCGAGCCGTAACTTCAATAATCACCATAACTCGGTAGCGAAG
>JBHHUM010000019.1:0-35236 GCA_046861645.1 Fidelibacterota bacterium
AGGTCGGGAAATAAATTGTTTACATAAACACTTCATCCTTTAAGTTGTTTGAGAACTGAAGTGTCGACGATTTCGATCCTTGTGAATAACGTGTTGATAAATTTTGGATATATTAATATGTATAAATGATGGGTGAATATTTCTACATCAGAGAACCCAATCACAATCTGTATACAATATATCTGTTTCGGCAAGATAAGCAGGAAGCAATGACTCAGACAGATTACCCACCAGGGAGATGAACCAGACAAATTACTAACTGCTAAGTTTGATGGCTTGTAGTAAATGGTGTAATTCATGTTGTATGTAAATACTGTATATTTGTATGGTATTACCATGCAATTATGATAGAAAAATTATTTCATCTGGCATAAAGGTAGCTTTGCTGAGAAAGTTATTACTGAACTCTGAAAGTGAATATTACCTACGGGAGTTGAGTCACAACTTGGGGTATAATGTTATGGCAATCAGACAGGAACTAAGGAAACTTGTATCTACAGGACTGGTAGTCTCGAGATCTTCTGGGAATCGAAGATACTTTAGAATAAATCCTGATCATATCCTTTTTCCTGAATTAAAATCTTTGATTGTAAAAACTGTGGGAGTTGTAGACCTGTTGAAGAAAAGCCTGACAGCATCGGAAAATCAGATTCTTATGTCATTTATCTATGGTTCTATAGCTTGAAGTACAGATACGTCAGAAAGTGACGTTGATTTGTTTATCATCGGTGATATTTCCCCCAATATTTTGTCGTCATCTCTACGAATTGTAAGTGATGAAATTGGGAGGGAGATAAACTGCACTGTGATGACAACGGAAGAGTTTACGACCCGTCTGAAAGAAAAAGATCATTTTGTTTGTACGGTTATGAAAGAGTCAAAAGTATTTGTTGGGTTTTAAAAAGTCATTCTTTGGAAGTTTGTAAACAGAGCAGATAGCTTTATGGAGAACTGAGAGAGGTAGGAGCAGGAAATTGTATTCTTATTTAATATTGCTTAAAGAAAGTCGTCGATAATTCTAAACCGGCAACTATCCCTGTGCCGACTCCTTCATCCATCCACCTGCTCTCCTCAACCGTCCACCAATGCGACTATCTATTTGCAATCGCTTCGACCTGACCTTAAATTATGGCTTGTCTATATGTACTCCAGCCAGTTATTTCCCTCATGCCAAACTGAACATGGGGACCAGCATCACCACAGGATTATACAGTTGGAAGTAATCTGCGGAAAGGTGGTACAACCGCGGGAACCTGTGGAATGGATACGGTGCTTGTTCTGTAGGAGATTGTATAGAAAATGACCGATAGCCATATTACAGACGCCGAACCGAGGGAAGAGGATCTTTTAGTAGAACAGACCCTGCGTCCCATCACCTTCAATGATTTTATTGGTCAGAAAGAGGTGGTGGATAATCTCCGTCTTTACATTGAGGCGGCGAAGAAACGGAAGGAAGCCCTTGATCATGTACTCCTCTTTGGTCCTCCTGGACTGGGTAAGACTACTTTGGCGTACATAATTGCCAAAGAGATTGATGCGAACCTGAAGCAGACCTCGGGGCCAGTGCTGGAACGGGCGGGTGATCTGGCGGGACTGCTTACCAATCTCCAGTTTCAGGATGTTCTCTTTATCGATGAAGTCCACCGGCTAAATAGTGTGGTGGAGGAATATCTGTACTCCGCAATGGAGGACTATCACATCGATATTATGATTGACCGGGGTCCAAGCGCCCGGTCGGTCCAGTTGAATCTGGAAAGGTTCACACTCATTGGGGCTACCACACGTCTGGGCAATCTCACCTCACCCATGAGAGATCGCTTCGGGGTCGTTTTAAGAGTAGATTTCTATGAGGAGGAGGACCTTTTTAAAATAATAAAACGTTCAGCTACTATTCTTGATGTAGCCATTGAGGATAATGGTGCCCGGGAGCTCGCCGGAAGGTCTCGCGGTACGCCTCGTGTAGCCAATCGTATTCTGCGGCGGACTCGCGATTACGCTGAAGTGAAGGCTGATGGAGTTATTACCGGAGAAGTGGCCATGAAATCATTAGAGCAGTTAGGTATTGATGATGTGGGGTTGGACGGCATGGATCGCCTGATTCTATCTACCCTGGTGGATAAGTTTCAGGGAGGACCCGTCGGTATCAACTCTTTGAGTGTGGCCATTGGTGAAGATGCCCACACCATTGAGGACGTATATGAGCCATTTCTGATTAAGGAGGGATTCATTCAGAGGACGTCCCGGGGCCGAATCGCTCAGGATAGAACTTTCAGTTACCTCGGAGTAACCAAACCAGAGGATCAACAGAATTTATTTTAGTTGAAGGGGGTTAATAGATGTTTCAGAAAAGGATTAAACTGAGGTTAGCTGATTTTGATTACCACTTACCGAAAGTGAGGATCGCCCAAGCTCCATCTCCCCGGCGTGATTATGCCAGAATGATGGTTTTACATAGGAAAACAAAGAAAATTGAACACCGGAAGTTCATTAACCTGCATAAATATATGCGGAAGAATGACCTGTTAATTATCAATACCACGAAAGTGTTTCCTGCTCGATTGTTTGCCGTGAAAGATAGGACTGATGCACAGGTGGAAGTATTTCTCCTGCGTGAGCTGGAGAATGATTTATGGGAAGTACTGGTCAAGCCGGCCAGGAAAGTCAGAATAGGGAATAAATTACACTTCACGGATACGGTTCATTGTGATGTTATTGACAATACAGTTTCTGGCGGACGGGTAGTCCGTTTTGATTATCCGGGAGACGACTTCTATAAGATTATTGATCGTATAGGCAATTCTCCGCTACCTCCCTACATTACCCGCAAGGCTACCCTACAGGACAAAACTCGTTACCAGACGGTTTATGCTGATACTCGTGGTGCAGTGGCAGCGCCCACGGCGGGTCTTCATTTTACCGAGGGTCTAATGAAGAAGCTGAAAAGTAAAGGTGTGAAGATTAAACCTATCGTCTTGCATATCGGTTTAGGGACGTTTCGACCGATACAGGTAGAGGATCTGACCCGCCATCAGATGGATTCTGAGTTCTTTGAAGTGCCACCTGAAACAGCATTAGCCATCAATGAAGCTCGGGAGAGGGAGAAGAAAATCATTGCGGTAGGGACCTCTACAGTACGGGCATTGGAGACGGTCGTGGTTTCCGGCTTCCAGGTGGCACCCAAACGAGGTTGGACAGATAAGTTCATCTATCCGCCCTACGATTTTAAAATGACCGATGGTATGGTAACAAATTTCCATATGCCCAAGTCGACTCTTCTCATGTTAGTCAGCGCTTTTGCTGATCGGGAGTTCGTGCTCGATGCCTACAAACTGGCTATTAAAGAGAAATACCGGTTTCTGAGTTACGGCGATAGTATGCTCATAATCTGATTGTGGAAATATGACAGCAGTAGCCATAATTGTTGGCGCTGGTCAGGGCCTCCGCTTCCAATCAAAATCACAAACGACCCCCAAACAGTTCTTCAAACTGGCTGGTCAACTCCTTATCATCAGGGCTCTCCAACCCTTTATTGCTTCTGAGGATATAGATAAGTGTATTGCCGTCGTTCCTCAGGAGGCAGTTGATTGGTTTAAGGAGGAAGTGGCTCGAAAGACATCAGGTGAAACCGTACGGGTGATGAATGGTGGTGTACGTCGTCAAGACAGCGTCCGACGCGGGGTTGAGGCAGCCTCAGGAGCGGATGTGGTGGTTATTCATGATGCGGTTCGTCCGTTTGTTCGCCCAGAGTGGATCTCAACGGTAATTAATCTGTGTAACCGTCATGATGGTGCGGTCCTTGCAATCCCCGCTAGTGATACCCTGAAAAAGGTGGTTGATGGGAGGATTAGTCGGACTATAAATCGGGATAATATCTGGCAGGCACAAACTCCACAGGCTTTTAAACGTGATATATTGTTGCAAGCGTATGATAGCGTAAAATGGGAGACTCTGCGAGTGACTGATGAAGCCCAGCTCCTGGAGATCACAGGTAAGGAGCTGGTGATCGCTGCTGGCAGCAGTGAGAATATCAAGATTACCACACAGGAGGACTGGGCCAGAGCCAAAGTCATCTGGGAGCAACGTTATGGAGATTAGAACAGGTATTGGATATGATCTTCACCCTTTGGCTAAAGGAGAGTCATTGGTGTTAGGAGGTGTAACCATAGCATATAACCGGGGTACCAAAGGCCATTCCGATGGTGATGTCCTTACTCATGCGGTGGTGGATGCCCTGTTAGGTGCTGCGGGATGGGGAGACATCGGCAAATTTTTCCCAAGTAATGACAATGCTTGGCAAGGAGTTTCCAGTTTACTCTTCCTTGAAAAGGTTGCCGCAGAGTTAAGCAATGTGGGGATGAACGTTGTGAATGTTGATTGTACAGTTGTTTTGGAGGAGCCTAAAATCGGGTCTTATATCGATAAGATGAAGGGGGAAATTGCTCGTATTCTGGCTATGGAGACTCATCGTATTTCCATCAAGGCAACGACTACTGATGGCCTGGGTGTTATTGGTCGCGGTGAAGGTGTGGCGGCCCTGGCTGTGGCGACCCTTAAGACGAGTTGACTTATCCCGGAATTTTCATCATATGCAAAAATAAATATTGGCTTGAAAATAGCCGCACCCCGACCAGATGGTTACCATATCATTCATACTGTTTTCCAGGAGATTTCCCTTAAAGATACTATACGCATTAAGCCAACAGCAGGTAAATTTCATTTTTCATGTAACCATCCTGATGTTCCTGAAGATGAAACCAATCTCTGTGTACGAGCGTGGGATATTATCAATAAAGATGTAGGTGACCTCCCAAGTGTCAATATAGAATTGGTAAAAAACATACCGGTAGCGGCTGGCCTGGGCGGTGGATCGAGTAATGCTGCCACGGTTCTGATCGGTATTAATCAACTCTTTGAATTGGGTCTTGAGGACCAGCATCTAGAGAACATAGCGGTCCAGTTAGGGGCTGACGTCCCTTTTTTCATTAAAGGTGGAATACAATATGCTACCGAGATAGGAGATAAGCTTGCACCAGCACAGCTTCCAGAGATAGGCGCCATTGTGCTGGTAGTTCCCCCCACTAGAATTTCTACAGCTTGGGCTTATGAGGAGGCAATAAAATTCTTGCCAGAAGGTTATTCTACCGGTAAGTTTGCGGCCGCTTCAAGGACTTATCAGGACTGGAAGTTTTTTGAGAACGACTTTGAACCTCTGGTGTTTCAAACATATCCAGAGATTGGCACGATCAAGGCTCGTCTGTTGAAATCAGGCGCGGTGTTTGCCGGTCTGTCGGGGAGTGGCTCGACTGTGTTTGGGATTTTCGAGGAAGAGGTAGATGCCCGTGAAGTACTGTCTATATTTTCCTCACCTCTCCTAACCTTTCTCACCTATCCCCAGCAAAGATAGATTAACACAGTGCCGGGTCGTCTAATGGCAGGACAGCGGCCTTTGGAGCCGTTAGTCGTGGTTCGAATCCACGCCCGGCAGCAAATAGTATTAGGTCAATAGGATGAATCAACTGAAAATATTCAGTGGCAGGTCGAATCGGCCCTTAGCTGAGGAAATCGCCGAGAAGGTAGGACTACCTTTGGGCGAAGTACAGATAAGGCAATTCAGTGACGGTGAATTGTGGGTGAAATATGCAGAAAATATCCGTGGAGAGGATGTGTTTATCATTCAATCTACCCATTCACCTGCCGAGAACATATTGGAATTGGTGCTGCTTATTGATGCCGCCGTCCGTTCCTCTGCTGACCGGGTGACGGCGGTTATTCCCTACTATGGCTATGGACGGCAAGATAGAAAGGACCAACCCCGTGTACCCATCTCAGCCCGGGTGATGATTGATCTCATGACAAGTGTCGGGGTTAACCGCATCCTGACTATGGACATGCACTCGTCTCAGATACAAGGGTTTACAACCCTGCCGTTCGATCATTTGTATGCCCGGCAGATTCTGTTTGACCGCTTAAGGAAGCTTGATCTACGGACAGAGGGGGCGGTTATTCTGGCTCCGGATGTCGGTAACGCTCCCATGGCACAATCATTTGCTAAACATTTAGGTGTGGGGTTTGCTCTGGTTGATAAGCGGCGCACTGCTCCCAACCAGGCTGAGGTTGTCCATTTAATTGGTGATTTGCAGGGGAAGAAGGTTATTATTCTGGATGATATGATCGATACGGGTGGGACCATCGTAAATGCGGGTCAAGCGGCCATGGAAAAGGGTGCTGACAGTGTTATCGCTGTGGCGACTCATGGAATTTTATCAGGTGATGCACCCAGAATTTTTACCGAATCAGAACTGGAAAAAATTATTATTTCGAACACAGTGAACCTGCCTGAAGGTAGAAAATTCGATAAATTGGAAATAATATCTGTTGCTGGACTCTTCGCGAGGGCGATTGAATGCATTCACAATGGTGAGTCTATCAGTGCACTCTTTGAGTTCTAACTTTTGGAGGAAATCATGGCTAACGAATTTAAACTTGAGTTGGAAAAGCGTGAGAAGCTGGGTACTAAAGCTGCTCAAGAGCTGCGATCTGAAGGGAAAATACCCGGGGTATTCTACGCTGCCGATAAAGATGCAACCCCGTTTTTTATAGAACGCCGACATCTCCACGAGGCCTTGCAATCGCAGTCACATGTTTATGCAGTAAGCGTCGGTGGCAAGAAACTACACGCTATTTTTAAGGAAATTCAATATCATCCAGTAACGGAGGAGATTCTTCATCTGGATTTATATGGAGTAAGCCTTCTGGATAAGATTACTCTTTCAGTTCCCATCATACTGGAGGGTGATTCTGTAGGTGTGAATATGGGGGGCATTATGAGTCAAAGCCTTATGGAGCTTGAAATTCAATGTTTGGCAACCGAGGTACCCGACGCTATACATGTGGATGTGACCGAGCTGACAGTAAACGAGGCATTGCATATTAGAGATTTGGAGATAGCCGAGGAGATTGTGGTGCTGACACCCGAAGATACTACCATTGTTTCCGTAACGGCGCCACGAGCAGAAGTCCTTGAGCCTGAAATTCCCGAGGAAGAGGGTGTTGAACTGGAAGGTGAAGAAGCTGAGATTGCCGAAGGTAAAGAAGCCCCTGAGGAAGAAAGCGAAAGTGTAGAGGAACCAAAAGAGAACGAAAAACAGGGAGGTTCATCGGAATGATCGCCTTTGTTGGTCTTGGTAATGTGGGTTCACGCTATGCTGCCACCAAACACAACTTCGGGTTTTGGGTAGTAGATGAACTTGTTCGTCGCCATAACCTCTCTTTTCGTCCCGGTAAAGGTGATTATATCTTTGCAGAGTCGGAGGGTAAAGAGGATGTTCTCTGGGTCAAACCCACAGCGGGCATGAACGCCAGTGGTGTACCAGTAGTAGAGTTATTCAAGCGGTGGCAGATAGAGCTTGCCAACCTTTATGTTATAGTTGATGATGTGGATTTACCGTTAGGTACGATGAGGATTCGTCCCCGCGGTGGCGATGGTTGCCACAAGGGGTTGGAGTCCATAATCTACCAGTTGGGCAGTACCGATTTTCCTCGAATCAGGATGGGCATTGGTACCACTGAAAAGATGCGTCCGGCTGAAGACTATGTCCTGAAGCCATTTCGCAAGAAGGATCAATCGTTGGCTGAAGAGATGGTCCAGCGCGGAGCTGATGCTGTGGAGTCCATTTTGTATAAGGGTTTGGAGAAGACAATGTCTGAATTTAATAGATTAGAAATAGAGGAGATAGCGGGATAATGAATTTTTATTATATGATACCTTTTGCCGGTGGATTAGCACTTCTTTATGCGCTGCTAAAGTCGTCATGGATCAATAAGCAGGATCCCGGTAACGAGAAAATGATAGAAATTGGGGCAGCGGTTCGAGAAGGTGCCATGGCTTTTCTGGCCCGTGAATATAAAGTATTAGCTCTGTTTGTCATTGCTGTTGCAGTTCTTTTGGCTTGGGGTAATATGGCCGAGAGAACAAGTATGGTTGCCGTAAGCTTTGTAATCGGTGCCCTTTGCAGCGGTTTGGCCGGTTTCTTTGGAATGCGGGTAGCAACAGCAGCCAATAATCGAACGACCCAGGCCGCTCGCAATAGCCTTAACTCCGCTCTCGCTGTTGCTTTCGCCGGTGGATCGGTCATGGGTATGAGTGTCGTGGGCCTTGGAGTTATTGGACTATCCTCACTGTTTTACCTTTATGGTGGATTGAACGAAGGTGTTGATCTTCAGCATGTAATGACCATCCTCTCCGGATTTGCTATGGGTGCTTCATCCATTGCCCTCTTCGCCCGTGTGGGTGGCGGTATTTATACCAAAGCTGCCGACGTGGGTGCTGACCTTGTTGGAAAGGTTGAAGCTGGCATCCCCGAGGATGATCCCCGCAATCCAGCTACAATTGCTGATAACGTGGGGGATAATGTGGGTGATGTGGCCGGTATGGGTGCCGACCTGTTTGAGTCCTATGTCGGTTCCATTATTGGAGCGATGGTTCTGGCTGCAGCGGCTGAAGCCTCGAACCTGGTTGTGTTGCCACTTTTTTTGGCTGGAGCGGGAATTATCGTTTCAATTATGGGAACATTTTTTGTCCGTACAAAAGAAGGTGGTAATCCTCAGACTGCGTTAAATATAGGTACCTATGGTGCTGGCGTTTTGATGTTGATTATCAGCTATTTCATCATTGCTTACCTGGTACCTGAACCGGTGCCTATAGGCAAACATGTTGTGGCAGTTATCGATATTTTTGGGGCAACTGTTGCCGGTTTAGTGGCAGGGATTCTCGTGGGGACGTTTACTGAGTACTACACGGCAGAATCCCGCAGACCAGCGAGAAACATTTCCAAATCGAGTGAAACCGGTGCGGCTACAAATATAATTTCCGGATTGGCGAACGGAATGCAATCAACGGTATTTCCGGTTCTCAGCATTGCCATTGCAATTATTGCAGCATACAATTTTGCGGGTCTTTATGGTATTGCAATTGCGGCATTAGGGATGCTTTCTACGACAGGGATACAATTGGCAGTAGACGCTTATGGTCCCATCGCAGACAACGCCGGCGGCTGTGCTGAGATGGCAGAACTGCCGTCAGAAGTCCGTGAAAGAACTGATAAATTGGATGCAGTGGGGAACACCACTGCTGCCATCGGAAAGGGATTTGCCATCGGTTCGGCAGCATTGACAGCTTTGGCTCTTTTTGGTGCTTATCAGACGAAAGTAGGTTTGGATTCGATTGATATTATGAAACCTACTGTTATGGCGGGGTTGTTGATTGGAGGAGCGTTACCTTTTCTGTTTTCATCTTTTGCTATGAAGGCGGTGGGGGAAGCTGCATTCGAAATGATAGAAGAAGTTCGGCGACAGTTTCGGGAAATAAAGGGTCTTTTAGAGGGTCAGGCTAAGGCTGACTATGCTCGGTGTGTGGATATTGCCGCAGCGGCTGCGATTAAGAGGATGATAACACCTGGATTACTGGCTGTCTTGACGCCAGTATTCTTCGGCTTGATTCTTAAAAATCCGGAGATGTTGGGTGGTGTGTTAGCTGGAGTTACAGTGAGTGGAGTATTACTTGCCATCTTTATGGCGAATGCCGGTGGTTCTTGGGATAATGCCAAAAAATATATCGAGAGTGGTGCCCATGGTGGCAAGGGGAGTAATGCTCACAAAGCTGCTGTGGTTGGTGACACAGTTGGTGACCCTTTTAAAGATACCGCTGGACCGTCCTTGAATATCTTAATCAAACTTATGTCGGTGGTCTCATTGGTGATTGCACCGATGATTAAATAACTGGAGAGAACATGAAATACTACGAAACACTCTACATAGTAAGATCTGATTTCGAAGATGAGCGCCTGGATAAAATAAAGGCAGAGGTAGATGAATTTGCTGTAAAAAAAGGGGGGAAAATTATTAACTCCTATGTATGGGGTAAGCGTCGCCTGGCCTATCCCGTGGATAAAGAACGCTACGGGACCTTTGTGCTACTTCAGTATGGAACAGGCAATCAATTCATTGATGAGTTTAACAGTTGGTTTGAATTACATGCATCCATTCTGGCATATATGACCATCAGATTGGAAAAGGAACCTGAAGTAAAAGAGATTAGAACTTCGGAATCTATCGAAAGTAATGAGAAGTCCTCTGTTGAAGCAGTTCAGTCTGAACAGACAACAACTTAAAGGGACGGGAGGTAAGAAAATTATGGCGTTCATGGATAGACATCGGATCTGCAAGTTTTGCGAAGATCGTGACTTGGAAATAAATTATAAAAACGTAAAGGTAATCCGAAAGTTTGTGACAGATCAGGGCAAAATCATGCCTGCCCGGGTGACTGGAGTGTGTGCCAAACACCAACGTGAACTGTCTCAGGCTATTAAACGGGCAAGAAATATTGCTCTCATGTCATATACGGGAGAGGAATTTAACAAATAGTTGGGGGAGATTGATCAAATGGCAAAGGGATCCAGTGGACAGGTTATACTCCGAAAAAAAATTGACACACTCGGTGAAGTTGGAGATGTCATCAGGGTAAAACCAGGCTATGCGCGTAACTTCTTGATTCCCAGAGGTTGGGCTGTAGAAGCGACACCAGGAAATATTAAGATGGTTGAAGCTCAAAAAAGGCAGCAAGAGACACAACAAGCCAGGGCGATAGCTGCAGTGAAAGCGACTGCAACCCGTTTGGAAACGATAAAACTCTCTGCTCCTGTTCAGGTAGGTGAGGAAGATAGAGTATTTGGTTCAGTAACTGCCATGACTGTTGCTGAGCTTCTCCAGGATGAAGGGTTTAATATTGACAAGAAGCAGGTAGTTTTACCTGAACCTATTAAAGCGTTAGGTGTCTATGAGGTTTTGCTGAAGCTTGATTATGATATAGAAGCAGCGGTTAAAGTTTACGTAATAAGAGAGTAATTTTCTTTTCAACTGGAGAAAGAAGGAGCCCTGTGTCAGGGTTTTTTTATCTTTTTAGTGCTACTTCAAAAGGAGGACTTTTCTGGTTTGTGAGAAACTTTCTGTTTCTAATTTTACAAAATAAATACCGCTGCTGACGACGTCTCCGAGGTTATTTCTACCATTCCAGTGGAGTTGGTGAATACCTGTCTCCATGACCTCTTTTAAAAGTGTGAACACATTCCTACCGAGAATATCATACACTGTGATGTTTACATTACTTCTGACCGGTAGTTGAAAGTTAAGTGTTGTTACGGCGTTGAACGGGTTGGGATAAGCAGGTGAGAGGATGAAACCTTGAGCTAATCTAATGGGTTCCCCTGATTTCATAATAGCATTAGGGGGTGCATCCGTAGTGAATTTGATGGCTACACCCTCGGTTGGCAGGACGGCTCCCGGGGAAAGATATCCGTTAAAGAGATATTGTATACCCACATTTTGATCTGGAGATTCTATTCCCACAGTGGAGTAATTCCCGTTGGCATCTATGTCATTGATTTGCTGATATTGAAAAAGAATTTCTCCATCACCTGTGGTAGTGGGATTAAGGGTAGGATCAAGGAGAATTAATTGGAAGGTTTCGTGTACACAATCGGGGCAGTTTTCATCATCCTCACCATTGGCAAGATTATCCCATTGTATTATCAACCTGCTGTTTGAGGGGTCGTGCCAGGTGTAAACATAGAACGGCTCCATACCATCATTATCATCCAGATCGTCCATGAAAGGTGCTAACATGCCGGACGGACCCATGGACATGGGGATGGAGAAATTCCAAAAGTAATCGATAGGACACGGCTCGAATGAAATCCACCCATTAGAGCAGACGGTAATAGAATCATACCACGACCCGTAATAGCGGAAAGGAAATCCAATCGAAATGTCGGTATGAGAGTCATCGGTTAAACCCAAGTTTTGACCGGCCCCACCCAGTTCGGGATTCAGCTCGATCCAGTTGTAGGTTGGTGCTTCTTCATATCCGGTATCACTGTTGTCGTAAGCCCAGTAGCCGAATTCATCAGGTGGTAGGGGATCACTTGACTCAATGGGTCCTATCAGGATGGAAACTGTGTCAGTGGCGATGGCTTCGCTATCTAGTACAAACTCTACCTGGAAACGAATTTTACTACCCTTGGGTATATCAGCCACTTGACCTGCGACTACGGTAGCGGTCTGTACAGTAGTGAAGGCACCGAGGTATTCTTCTACTGTAGTGAAAGAAGGGTTGATGACACCTTCATCCAGTGGAGAAAGTTCGATGGTAATATCATTGAATTCTTCTTCAGTTAGGTTAGTAATTTTGAGAGAGAGATCGAATACTTGATTAGCTTCTACAAATTCCTCTTCTGATGCCAGAACTGGAATGACATCAAAGTGCCCTTGAAGGGGAGGGTCATAAGGAGTACCATCGTCTTCGACAAATGTCAGTGTGATTTTCTTTTGAAGAAATTGTTCCAGGTTAAGATATAGACTCAACTGTGAGCCCTCGGCTATTTCAGAGAAATCTATGTTCAGTTGCCCATCGGGTCCTGAGACCCCTTTACCGATTGATACATCATTAAGAAGTAGTACACCTACCACGTTCTGTAAAGGGACTCCCTCCTCACTTACAATAAAAGTTTGGAGAAAGGATTGGTGCAGTTCTAAAGTTGTAGCTTCGATATCTGCTGACAACTGGTGTGGCTCGGTTAACCAGACGGGAAGGCTGGGGTCACCAAGAATACCATAGATGTGATGGTAGAATTCTACCACGTTACCTGGATCAGAAAGTTGGGGAAACTCTTCGAGCAGTGCCTGTTTCCCGGAGAAAAGAGCAGGTCCTAACTCAGCGATTCTTTTTTCGAGGAGATTATCCCACATTACGCCACAAATGACATTATTGTATTTAGTATCGGTGTCGAGATCTGAAGGGGCGATAACGGCCACTGCTCCCTTGGGATTAGAAGGTGTACCTTTGGTGATAAGTTCCTCCCCAAAGCATTTCGATGGCCCCGTCTGGGGGTATAAATCAGCACCGAAGTCACCTGTGTTGCAGACAAAACTCATGACAACAGGAAGCTTCCAGCCATGATTCAGATTGTTGATATCTTCGATATAAAAACTGGGACGGTGCCAACCATGGGAATTCCCCCAACCCCGGTAATTAATGATTCCTACACCATTAGACCACGATTCATTAATCAAAGGATTCTCAATAACCTGGTAGTTAATGTGGAAATAGGCTGTGTCGATACTCGAGTATCCGTAGTCAGAAAGCTGTTCGTTAAGCCATTGTGAGGTCCAGACCGGTGTCACTGGCCACTGCTCAGGAGGAACTTCCATGCCGTCGTTTGTTTTGTAATTACCAGCTACAAGGAGAGCATTGTTAAAATAATTTAATTCTTCACTAGCCTGAACATTCTCTAATTGGACATATTCCATGCTCCGTATTTTTACATTAATGAGGTCGCCAATATTGCGTATTGACCACCGCCCTATAAAGAACTGAGGATAGAGTACGTCGTAATTATCCGATCCAGGGTCTTCATCGAAAAATGAGTAAGGATAGTCGGTGACATCTTCCTCATCTTCGTTGATGGAGTTGATGAAAAATGTGGGGATTGTATAGTCTCCATTAACATCCCCCACTAATAGAACATATTCCAGTAACGGGTGGGAGGTTTGGTAGGCTTCCAGAAATGATTTAATCTCAGTAGAGGATTCCAGGCCTTCTTCATCCAGTGCGATGATTTCGACATCATAACCCTGCGTCCGTTTAAATAAAACGAAATTATCCCCATACACAGGATTTTCATCCGGGTTGGTCAGAACGTCTCTTAGTTGACTCTTTGCCAAAATAATCAGATAGTCTCCTCGTGTCAAATGAACCGCAGTGCCCTCAGGAATGAAGTGCTTTTTAGAAAGAGGCACCACTGCTTCAGCAGCCATCATATAGGCTGTTATGATAGAGATGGTGAATATAATCTTTGTGAGAGTCGTCATTTTAATAACATGATCTTTTTTACCGATTCAAAGTTGCCTGAACGCATACGCAGGAAATATACACCACTGGGGAGATTTCCAGCATCCCATAAAATTTCATGTTTTCCTGCAGACAAACGGTCTTCGTAGATAATGTCAACTTGTTGTCCCAAGAGATCGTATAGGGTGAAAGATATTGTGGCTTCCTGAGGAAGAGCGAATGTGAAGTTCGTCTGGTTATTAAAGGGATTGGGGAAGCACCCTTCCAGGGTAAAATTGTCAGGGAGGTTCTCCGGCGGATTTTCAACGCGGGTTTCTTCAGTCCGACCCAGAATAATAAGTTCATCAACCGCAAATCCACGATATTCTACAGAATTGTCAGGAATGATGCCCATTTCCAGGGACAGTAGCTCTCCCAGGTTGCCCAGATAATGAATTTCCTCGTGGTCCAGCCAGTTTTGAGCGGTCCAGTAGATAAGAGCAGTATCTGTAACTCCAGCTACAGCGATGTAGGCACTGTCTAAGGTCCATTCCAGCTCGGATCTCAATTTAATTAAAAGTGCATAATCTGTGGAAAGAGCAAGTTCCGTAAGGTCAGACTGAATGGCAGATGGGACAGGAGCGTAGGTAAGACTGTTTTGTGAAATGAGAGTGCTATTTTCGATTGCCCAGTCACCGGCAACTATCTGCCAGTTATCAAGTTCATCAAAGGGCTCCAGGTAAAGCTCTGTAGTTATATCCATAGTTAGAACTAACGAGGTGTCTGACTGGATTTCGATTTCGAGGAACTCTGGGAATAATCCTTCTGAATGTAGTTTAAGCCAGTAAGCACCCTCTGGAAGTATGAATTGAGTTTCTCCAGAGAATGTTTCCTCAAAGACAGTGCCGTAATGGTCCAGGATCTCCAGATTGATCAGCCCGGAAAAAGTCTCTGGAGTTGTTACATTCATGTCCAGAATATACTCTGGTAGGGGTTGCAGGGCGACATCAAGATTTAGTACGTTAGCACTGTTAGGAGTAATTTCAGTGTTGTACATTTCGTAACCACGAGCGTTGATGACAAGCGAGTAAGTTCCGGCCTCTAAAATCCATCTGTATCTGCCAAACTCATCGGTAAGTCGGGGATGAAGCATGGGACCGTATAATTCTGTAATTTCAACACGGGCGTAAATCGGCTCACCTGTCTCAAGGTTTGTGACCAGTCCAGTGACTTGATAGGCGGACGCTCCCATGTCACCTTGCCCATAGCCGATGGCACGGTTCATCAAATAGAAGGCCCCCTTAATATGTTTTTCGATAGTTTCTTCTAGCAAGTCAATGTTATCCGGTTGGATATTCTCTGATCCCACCTCGAGGAGAAATTGAAGACAACCTGTTGCAGTGTAGAACCAGTCATGAGCATTTCCCTGGCGAGAGGAACTCCAGACGGGAAGGTAGTAGCCATCTCCTGCCTCATTAGGTAGCAGTGCAGCAAGAGCTTCACCAATTGATGAAATAATGGGACCATCTGGAGAAAATTTATCACTAGCCCACCGCCAAGGATAGATTACCCGTTCTGACACGTTTCCCGAACGTGAGCTGTGGTAGGCAATGGAGAGCAGGAATTGCTCATTAAATGCCAAGTCCCGGATGGCTTCTGTTTCTAACTCTGAAAAAGGAGCTGCCCCACGGTAGTAGTCATAGTGAGCCTGATAAGTACCGCCACCGGGATCCTCTTCCCAGAGACTATCACCAAATATCCAGTTGAAATCATAGTTGCGGTTCAAATCTACACCGTCCGAATCGTTGCCCACCCCAACTAAAAAGTCAAAAGTCCCGTTGAGGTTTGTGTCTCGTTTGTTCTTCCGATAAGTCACATCTTGAAGCCATTCCTCTCCAGCGGTATACCCGTGTACTACGGTGAGGCCCTCAGGATTGTAAGTGGGTACGATCCAGACCTCAGATGATGCCAGGATGGCCTGCATATTCTGTAAATAAGGTTGATGTTCATCAGGGTAAAGGAACATTTCGATAAGCTCCAAGGTGATTTCCACACCATAGATTTCTTCAGCATGACATTGGCCAAGGAACAGAACACGTGGTTCATCTTCCCTTGTGTCAGCATTGTATGAGAGCCTGACAGCCCAGAAGGGGAGACCTTCCTGTGTTGATTGTCCGATCTCTTCCAGGTGGTAGATTATACCGCTGCCGGGATAAAGATTTGATGGGTCGGCATTACTGCCGAATTCTTCGTTCCACAGGGCGAGCTGGGCGGCGATCTCCTCGTAGGTATGGTAACGTTCCGATAGAGGGCTCTGGGCGGTAACAAGCACCGGAATCACAATGATACACAGGTATCGGGAAAACGATCTGCTCATACTAATTAATGGTTTGTGCTTGGACATAGCATTACTACTTGCTATAAGTGTTTATAACAAATTTAGCACATTTTTCCTTATTTGTAGTTTGAAAGAACGCACTGGGAATATGCACACTAGTGAATTGTTATAAAAATATTGACTGATAATAACAAAAGGTGTACGTTGAAACAGTAGATACATAACGCCACATTTTCTTGGCTGAGGGGAACAATGTTCAATCTACATAAAACGCCCGCTGGAGTTATTATTAGCCTCGCGTCGGTTCTTTGTATTTCGGCATTTCCTCAGGATGACGATGAGCTAACTTATACTATTGTATCCTCTTTCCCAACACCTGGTCCTGACCCTCAAGGATTAGCATGGGATGAAAGCTATTTATGGCTTGCTGATGACAGCATGAATACAATCTATAAGATTGATCCTACGGATGGTTCTGTTGTTTTATCCTTTGCTTCTCCTGGTACTAAACCCAAGGGTCTAACCTATGATGGAGCCAATCTTTGGTGTGCTGACGATGACTCGTTGAAGATTTTCAAATTAGATCCGGAGAATGGAGCGATTATTACATATTTTAATGCGTATTTATTCCCGAATAAACCAGATGAACTATTTCCAGCGCAGGGCCTCGCCTGGGATGGTGAATTCCTCTACGCCTGTTTTGAAGCGGGCTGGTCAAGTCAGATAGTTAAAATTGACACCGCAAATGGTTCACCGATACAATATACCTATACAAGAGGAACCTCGAATGGATTGGCACTTGATGCTACATATATCTGGAATTCAATTGATAATGATGGAACTATACTAGGTTTGGTGGATCAGTATGATGTCAACGGGCAACGGCTGGACACTTTTGTAACACCCGGATATTATCATGTGGGTTCAACTTTTGACGGCACGTGCTTTTGGCTTTTTGACAGCGGTAGCGATTCTTTGTATCAAATACAATTATTGACAGCTGGTGTAGAAGATAACCAACAAAACATTCCCCATAAAGCTGTGTTATTCCAAAATTTCCCCAACCCCTTCAATCCTACTACTACCATACGTTTCGATTTACCAGAGGTATCTTATATCTCTCTGGTGATCTATGATATATTGGGAAGAGAAGTACGCACAATTCTTGACAACAGAGAAGAGGCTGGATTCAAGAGTATGGTTTGGGATGGTAAGGATAACAATGGGAATATAGCCTCGGCAGGGATTTACATCTATGCATTGAAAGCATGGTCACAGGAGAGCGAGAAGTCGTATAGTAGGACTCGTAAGATGATATTATTAAGATAAGTCCCTTTCTATATTAGCTCGGTTATTTTACTAAGATAGCCTGTCTACAGAGTTTGAGGCTCAATCTTTTCAAATACTGTGAATACCTTATGTATTTCAGGTAGAATTTCGCAAATTTTATAGTTTGTAGGTTACTCAACCTGCACAAGTTTCAATAGAAGTAAACTTAGTATGAAGATTCTGAGGAAAATCATTGGGGTGGTAATGTTCTTGGGGGTGTTCATATCCTCGCAGGCAAGAACGGTGAGCCCCTTTCACTGTGTAGAGGAAGGAGCGGGTCCTGACCGTATCAAGTTTAGGATAGGTGAAATAAGTATCATCAATGAAGGTGAATTTTCTCGGATTGAGTCGGGAAGCGATGGCACAACAAGCGAATACGGTCTCCCGGAGCTTCCTGCCTTTTCTACCATGTACCAGATTGATCCGGGAAAACTCTACCGTGTTGATTTCACAGTGATAGATTCACATGTGCTGGAGAATATCAAAGTTTATCCTCATCAGCCTCCCAGATCAGAAATAGGATTTCAATACAACAGCCCGTTCTATTCGTCAACAGTTCCTTACCCTGCGGAAAACCTGACAGTTTCCGAGCCGCAAGTCATGCGCGGCTTAAACCTCATAAATATCAGAGTCGTGCCGTTCATTTATCATCCTGCAGAAAACAGATTAGAGGTATTCGACGAAATAGAGATCACTGTAGAGGAAACTAGTGAATCCGGTATAACAGATTATGATATGATGCCTCGGTCAAGGGCTTTCGAGCCTCTCTATGAACAGCTAATTGCTAACTATGTTGAGTCGTCAGATGAGGAGTATCAGCAACCGGCCATACTCTATATCTGTGGAGGTTCTTCTGAGTCTAACTCCTATTTTCAGCAGTTGGTGGAGTGGCGGCGTCAACGGGGATATAAAGTTTACACCGCTTCCTTGGATGAAGCTGGAGCCACTGCCAGTGAAATCAGAGACTTTATTATTTTGGTTTATTCTCGCTATGACCCCCCTCCAGAATTTGTTGCCCTCGTTGGAGATGTCAATGGAACATATAGTATTCCTACCTTTTACGAGGACTGGGGCCACAATAGTTATGGTAATCAGTGCGAAGGAGACCAACCCTACGCTCAACTTGTAGGAGAAGATTTACTTCCCGAGGTTTTTGTTGGACGGATTTCTGTCCGATCCACTAGTGAAATTGCTACTGTTACTAATAAGATAATCAGTTATGAGAAAGCTGAATATCTGGAGGACATCCAAGGGTACTATGAACGGGCTGCCCTGGTGGGTGATCCCAGTAGTTCGGGCGTTTCTACGGTTATTACCAACGAATATATTGAGGAAGTACTCGATGCCTATGGAGTAGAAGATGTCCGTACTAACTTAGGTTCTGGTAACTATGCTAACTGGATGCGCAACCAGCTCTCCGATGGTGTTCTTTACTTTAATTACCGGGGTTATTTAGGAGTAAGTGGATTCAGCAATACTGATGTTGATCAGGCTAACAACGGGTTCATGTTACCGTTGGCTACTGTAATCACCTGTGGAACAGGTTCTTTTTCTGAGGATCAGACAGCACTGTCAGAAAAATTCCTCCGGGCGGGAACTGCCTCTACACCGGAAGGCGCTGTAGCAGCAATCGGTACTGCAACGTGGAATACTCATACCTTATTTAACAATATTGTGGACATGGGCACCTACGACGGCATCTTTGTAAAAGGTTTGGAAACAGCGGGTGCCGGTCTGGCTAGTGGCAAGCTTGCACTCTACGCGGCCTATCCTACGAATCCCTTCAATTGGGTAAATGCTTTCTCACAATGGAACAATCTTATGGGTGATCCAGCGACCCATATTTGGACAGACACACCATCACTCTTTGTGGTTGAGCATGAGGAAACTCTCTATTTTGGTACCAATTTTGTGGATGTAACAGTTTTGGATGGGGGGTATCAACCGGTCAAAGATGCCCTTGTTTCGGTTATATCCTCAACGGGCGATTTGCATCATATAGGTTACACGAATGAATGGGGTGAAGCTGGACTAATTTTTGATTCACCAGTGGAAAGTGATCTGATTCTGACTGTTACCAAGTGGAATTGGAAACCCTATCAGGGGAATATTACTCTTCTTACCGATGATCGCCTTGTCAATTTCGATATTAATGCAAGCATTTTGGTGAATGATGAGACCGGCAATATGAACGGTATTATAAATCCTGGCGAGACCATTGGATTGTCACTGTCATTGATTAACTACGGGTCTGCAAATGCTACGGGAGTATCGGCACAATTAATTGCTGGCTCTGATTTAGTGACAATAATAGACACGACCATAGTATACGGGGAAATTGCTCCAGGTGAATCAGTCTATGGAGAACCATTTTCTTTTATCCTGTCGCCAACCGCTGTTCATCATGAGTTTCTGGATTTACGTTTGGAAATTTTTGATGATATGGGAAATTCCTGGTCTGCGGTAATCCCTGTAGAAGTTAAGGGTAGCCTTTTGAGGATACACAGCTTGGATATCGCTGCTCCGGGAGAAACAACTGAGCTAACCATGGTTCTTACCAATGATGGAGAAGCGGAGATTGGGGATGTGTACGCTCAATTGAACTATATTGGAGACCTGTTAGAGATTGTTGACAGTGTTGGTACTTGGAGCTCAGTCCCCCCCGGCGAATATGTAACCTCACAAGATGGCTTTACTTTGATCGCTGATGAAGATATTATTAATGGAACCTTAATTCCCCTGAATGTCCATATTCAAAGTACAACAGGATATGATAGAACTGAACCTTACTATCTACAAGTTGGAGAAGTATCTGTAACTGATCCCCTGGGCCCAGATGAATATGGATATTACATTTATGATGCGGGTGATGTTGGTTATGAATTGGCTCCTTATTATGACTGGATTGAAATAGATCCCGGCTATGGTGGGGAAGGAACTGATCTCTATATCAGTGATTATGGTAACGGGAGTTTTACCAGTTCCATTAAACATCTCAATCTTCCCTTTATATTTCGATTTTACGGGGTGGATTACGATGAGATCACGGTCTGTTCTAATGGTTGGGTGGCTCTTGGGTATTCAACATTAGAGTCATTTCGTAATTATCCCATCCCGGGACCGGGCGGACCCTCTCCAATGATAGCTGCTTTCTGGGATGATCTAATGACTACAGGAGGGGGCGATGTATTCAGTTATGCCGATCCAAGTGGAGACACATTTGTGATAGAGTGGTCTGATATGAAAACATATAACAACAACCACAATGAGACTTTTCAAGTGATTCTCTACAATGTTGCGGTTGCGCCTTTTGGCGATGGTGAGATCAAAATACAGTATAAAGAGTTCAACAATACTTCGTCTGGGAACTTCAGCGGATATACTCCTATCCACGGTGGCTATTCCACAATTGGGATCGAAGACCACCTGTCTGCTCAAGGTTTACAATACACATTTAATAATAGCTATCCACCCGCCGCCACAGAATTAGGAGATGAATCTGCCCTTTTCATCACTACCCGTTCTTCCTCAGCACTACCCATGCCGGCTCTCACTTATTATCCAGATTCTATTGCAATGAATGTTGATCCCGGGGGGACCGTGAGTAGTGACTTGTCTATTACCAACACTGGCGATGAGGGTTCAATTTTGAATTATACTGCAAGTAGAATTCCTGTACCTCCTTTTGAAGTCAGCGCAGGTGGACCTGATGCCAATGGTTACGAATGGAGTGATTCTGATATTGATCCAGGGTTGGAGTATGATTGGATTGACGTTCCTACGGACAATGAGGTGATATTCACTCACAATGACGTTGCCTCGGGTCCTTTTGATATTGGGTTTGAGTTTCAGTTTTATGGTGAAACCTATACTCAGTGTATTATCAATCCCAATGGATGGGTCGGTTTTGGTGGGGATTGGACGGGCTATCAGAATACGGGTATTCCCACTGTGGATGCACCACGTCCAGCAATTTTTGGTTTTTGGGATGACCTGGATCCCTTACAGGGTGGTACGGTATACTATTACAATATGGCCGACAAATTTATAATTTGGTTCGATGATGTTATACACTATCCTGGTACTTATAGTGGTACGTATAACTTTCAAATAATTTTACAGGCAGATGGAGCCGTGCAGGTTAACTACCAATCGGTTTCAGGCGATACAGATTCACAGACGATTGGCATCCAAAATGCCAGTGGAACGGTAGGTCTTCAGGTGGTCTATAATGGAAATTATGTCACTGACAATCTATCTGTATTCTTTCGTACACCCTTGCCGGTAGACTGGCTTTCGTTATCCGGTGAGATTGAAGGGGTTCTCAACTCTGGTGAATCGGTAGTTATCAGTGCAGACGTGGATGCTGTAGATCTTCTCCCGGGTGACTATCAGGCTTTGCTTACAATTATGACTAATGCACAACCGCTGGAAGCGGTTCCGTTAAGTTTGACAGTCTTTGGAAATATGCCACCTGTAGCAGTGAACGATTACTATACCTTGACAGAAGATGATACTTTAGTTGTTGAGGTAGAGGAAGGGGTGTTAGCTAACGACTCAGATAATGAAGGGGATCCTTTGGTGGTTACAGTCCTGCAAGAGCCTGAGGCGGGGAGTCTGACACTGGAGGAGAATGGATCATTTATCTACAGCCCAATAGCAGATTTTTTTGGTGAGGATAGTTTCAGCTATATGGTCAGCGATTCTTTGCACACAGACGAAGCGTTAGTGGTTCTTACCGTATTAGCCGTAAATGATCCTCCAGGAGCTTTCGATGTGTTGGTACCACTGCCGGATACAATGATAATTATTACACCTGAGAATCTGTCCGATGTATTTACCATTCACTGGAGCACGTCTGAGAATGTGGATAATGATGAGATAGATTATAGCCTGACGAATGTGGAAGGTCTGGATTTCCTCGAGGAGATAGAAGTGTTAGATTCGACAGAATTTACCATCACTTTGGAGGAATTATCGACACTCGTTAATGAAGATATGGTATCAGGATGGTGGAGTGTAGCCGCATACGATGAGGAATATTCAGTTTCAGCGAGTAATGGACCGTTCTCTTTAACCATTGACAAAGCATCTCTGAGTGCGGAGGAATCGGTGATACCAACGGAATTTGCATTGTATCAGAACTATCCCAATCCCTTCAATCCTGTGACGACCATAGTTTTCGACCTTCCGGAAATGACAGATGTGCAGGTAGAAATTTTCAACGTTTTAGGTCAAAAGGTTAGAACACTTGTAAATCGTCCCTATCAGCCAGGAAGTTACCGGCTCCTTTGGGATGGTAAGAGTGATGCTCAAGCAGTTGTGCCGTCCGGAATGTACATTTATCGCATTCAGGCGGGAGAAAATACCCAAGAGCGGAAATTACTCCTTATGAAATAATTTTTACGTAATCTGACAACCATGTTTTGCTAAATGTTTCAATTGGATTACGAGTGGGAGTGGCTTGGTGTTACTACTCTCGTTTTTTTGACGACTCTACTTATTGTACTCGGTTTGAGAGAGTTTCTGCAGCTTTCTCGTTTGGTAGTTAAAATTCCCATACGTATTCATGTTAATGGTTCCCGAGGAAAATCTTCTGTAACGCGTCTGATTGCAGCGGGTTTGAGGGCAGGAGGATTAAGGGTTCTGGCAAAGACGACAGGGACAGCTCCCAGGGTAATTGGGTTTGATGGTCAAGATCGTCTCATCCACCGTCTCAGGTCGGCTTCCATTAGTGAGCAGATTAAGATCCTCGAGAATTTCTCTGTACAGACTCCCGACGCTGTGGTATTGGAATGTATGGCTATACAACCTCAGTATCAGTGGATTAGTGAACAACAAATGATTAGAGCTACCTTGGGAGTGATAACCAACGTGCGACCGGATCATCTGGGAGAAATGGGCCATTCACTTAAGAATGTGGCGTTATCTTTGAGTAATACCATACCGAGCAATGGTCAGGTAGTAATCGGTGATGACAAATTTACCTCTGATTTCCAAGCGGTAGCTGCCAAGAGAAATGCGATAGTAGATATTGCCCTACCCGATGCAATTTCAGCACAAGAGATTGCCAACTTTCCTGAGACAATACATCCTGATAATATCGCCGTTGCATTAAGGGCTTGTGAATTATCTGGAGTGGATAGAAATACGGCGCTCAAGGGAATGATTGGGGCGAAGCCAGACCCTGGTGCAGCTGTTTTCATGGAGCTTAGCTCAGAGGGTAAAACCAATACATTCTTTAATGCCCTCGCCGCGAATGATCCTGAATCCACTTGTATGCTCTGGTCCCTAGTGCAGAGAAAAAATGAGCGACCCAAACTGTCTGTTTTTCTGAATACCAGAGAAGATCGCCGCCAGCGGTCGCGCCAACTCCTTCGACTTATCGGAGAGCAAATCTTTCCTGACATCCTGGTTATTCGCGGTAATCATATTCCAGCACTGCCTCAGTTGAAGGGTATGGAGGTTAAAATTTTTCCAGCGTCGGTCAAGCCGGAGAAAATGGCTGAATACTTTATGGAAAGAGAAAACCACATGATATTTGCCATGGGGAATATTGTGGGTTGGGGTCATGAATTTGTGGATTGCCTCCGAGAGATGTACGCCTATGATTGAGATTGCATTAGGTCTAGGAATTGTACTTAGTTTGATCCTTACAGAGACTCTTGGAGTGACAGCAGGAGGACTTATTGTTCCTGGTTACATCGCCCTCTATCTGCATGATCCTTGGAGAGTGATAGGTACGTTTGCAGTGAGTTTAGTGGTATTTGGGATTGTACGCTTACTCAGTTTTCGGATGCTGATTTATGGTAAACGTCGATTGGTTATCTGTTTACTATTAGGTTTCCTGCTCGGATCTCTATCTAAGCAATATCTCTTCTTCACAGAAGAGCAGATGAGTCTTGCCGCTATTGGTAATATAATTCCTGGTCTCATCGCCAGTTGGATGGTACGACAAGGTGCACTTAGAACCATAAGCGTAGTAATGATCACCGCTGTTATTGTACAGCTTACCCTTATGGTTATAGGGCTGGAAACTCCTCATGTTTAGACCCCATATCCAAAAGCTGGAAGTGCTCATTTTTCTGGCAATCTTTTCTATAGGGCTGTTTTACTGGGCAGCATCTGCTACAGTTATTATCAAAGCCAGGGGGTATGATTTAAAGTTAGCAGCTGCCAATAAGATGTCAGAGGCCCTCTATGTCCTTAAAGAGAATCGTCTGGGGAGCATTGGTGTGGTAATGGATGATAATCCCAATGATCCTAATGGTACGATGTTAGTGGGGTCGGAATATACTCCTATTACTACAGACAGGGGTAACTTGGATGCTAAATTGACCACGCTCAATCCTAATTTTGCGGCTGTGGTGGCAGAGTTGTTATTGGTGGCGGAAGTGAGTAGCGGAGATACAATTGCAGTGGCCTTTACCGGATCAATGCCCGGAGCAAACCTGGCGGTCTTAGCGGCTTGTTATGCCATGGATGTCTACCCGGTTATTATTACCTCTGTGGGAGCATCGGAGTGGGGAGCAACAGATCCTTATTTCACTTGGGTTGATATGGAAGCCGTGTTGTTGCATCAGGGGGTAGTCAATTTTACGTCTATGGCAGCTTCTATAGGCGGAGGCGGAGACGTGGGAAAAGGACTAAGTGGTAGGGGTCGTGAGCTTCTTTGGGAAGCTATCTACCGAAATAACCTGCCCTTAATTCAAGAGAAAACTCTCGAAGCAAGTATTTCCCAAAGAGTAGGTTTATTCGAGAAGTTACTCCCCCTTTCTAATTATAGGGTTTATCTAAACGTGGGGGGTGGAGTTGCCAGCGTGGGTCCCAGGATCAATGCCCGCTTAATTCCGCCGGGGTTGTCTTCTGCCGCTGCCCTTAGGGGAAATTTGGGTAACTGTGTGCTGAAGCGGTTTGTAGAAGAAGATGTTCCTATCATTCACATTCACAGTATTGATGAGCTTGCTGCCAAGTATAATATCCCTTTTCCACCCATCCCCCAGCCCGAATTAGGAAAGGGGCAGGTATTCGCTCAACTTACTTTTGACCGTAAGGTGTCATTCATTGCCCTCTTCCTATCCCTGGGAAGCCTGACAGTTGTGGGAGTAAGAAGTCATAGACAGATAAAGGAAGCGCTTGAATATGATCCGGATGCTTCACTGTAGTACTTTTTGTTCTGCAACTCTCATTTTTTTTCTGTTGCATTCTGGAGGATTAGCCAAAGTATTAGCTCCTGAACAAAAAGATAAGAAGGAAATTCTTATCATTGAGGGTAAACGAAGAACCTATTACCAGCTTCATAAAGATGAATTGGTTTATAACCTAGAAGGACCACTGCGTTTGGAAATAATTACTCGCCGTGCAGTACCAAGAAGAGACAACAGATTGCGATCTTTTGGTTATAGTTTGGTACTAGACGAAAAGGATGAACTGCAAGTCATACATAAACAGAAACGCTCCAAGGGTGTTACTTCACCCCAACATCCAGGCCATGGTTATACACGCTCTGAGAAATACTACTTGAATATCCCCAAGGGTCATCATACGCTGGTCCTGCGACCACTGGCTAAACGGAACTCTCCAGTTCTGGTTCGTTTGCTCACCAAAAGATTTGAAAAGAGTGAAGGGGGACATTTATTGGTGCCTGAGGACAGAGAGATTCAACAACATTTACAAGTTGAGAGGAAGAAGTATCGTTATTATGAATTGATACCGGAAAAGAAGATTACCATTGATACCTACCATGTTAGCAAAGTATTAATCCTCAGCCGATTGGTTTTTGCTGATGGCATGTCTGCTGAAGAAAACTATCGGTTACGAATTTGGAGGGACGGTAAACTCCTGGGCACTTATTTCTTTATGACCGAGAAATCCGAGGTAAGCACTATTTTAGAGGATAAAACCGTTGTGCCAGGGAAACGCCGGACTTGCGAGATAGCCATCAGTGAGGGAGGGCAAAAATTGACAGTGGAGCTGCTGGACAAAGGCAAACGAGCCTACATCAGATGTGTGGGTTATGATTAAGGTGCAAACCAGACTGTTAATACTGATGGCTACCCAGGTGATGAATATTGTTGCCGCACCGTCGTTTTTTAATTCATTGCGGGTACCGATCTTTGTTAAACCAGTAGTAGCCCTGGGTTATGATAATAATATGTTCAAATTTTCATCACATGAAATGGAGGAGATGATTCCATGGGACGATGCCCTGGGGAATGCCGAAACTTTCGATAGTGAAATCGTCTATCCCCAGATTGAGCTTTTGTACAGCCCAGTGTTTTCACTGAAGCATGAAACGAATTTTCGTCTTACTTTTGGACGAGCACTATACAGTCGGTCAAAGGAAAAATCTTACTCATCTTTCTCCTTGAAGTTTGAGTATCATCTGGGGATTTATCAGTGGTTGAAAGTGGGATACTCACTGCAGCCGGATCTTTATCTCAGACCCTATCGTGATGGGGATGCCATTTCTCAGGAGTTAACCCCGTGTGGCTTTGCCAATGAGACTTTCTATCTATCCTACAGTCATCCGTTGACTAAACGAAGTTGGATTATGATAAAAGGTCGGCGCATTAATCAGTACTTTAAGCCGAGTTTTACAGAGTTTGATACGGAGATTGCAACCGGATATTTACGTTTTAGCGCCAAACCCATTAAGCGACTGCGAACATCTGTGTGGTTGGAAAGGGGCAGAGGTGATAACTCTACATATGATAATGGATTGGCAACATCAGGTTTTAACCGCTCGTACCGGTTTGATAGAGTTGGGATTAAGACGGCATGGAGGTTTAATAAACCGTCAATAAAAATTGAATTATCGGTTGATAGTGAAATTCGCTATTATGTTGCTGAGAACAGTAATGATCCTCTTCATAGTGGACGAAGCCATCAGGACTATCGTTATAAGCTGCTATTCCAGAAGGAGTTCATTGATGGTTTAGCCGTAGTGGTAGATGTCCGCTATCGGAAGAGGATAACAGATTCAGAGTTTAACTGGGTAACTGAATTGAAAAGTTTTCAGAAGACGGAGTTTTGGCTTACGTTTAGTTACGACCTTGTGTGGGATCTTTTTTACTAAGATGTCTTCGAAAAAACTTGTAGAAATTGTTGTTGCTTTAAGTCTCCTATCCCAGTTGGGATGTCTTACCCCGTCAGAACCAAATGGGGTTAGGACTGAAAACCAGGTTGTTTTAGAGACCGTGGGATATTGTCGTGATTTGGACCTTAACGATTCCATTCTGGTAGCAGCTGCGGACCAAAACGGTTACGTGGTTTATTCTATCGAATTTGGAAGTGATGGTTCTTTTTCTTATAAAGAGATTTTTGGTACCAAATCTGTAGATCATGACGGTGAAATATTTCAAGGCGGGGGAGTTCTTATAGCCAGTCGTTACAACTATTTTCTGCTGATGGACCAGGCCGATGCACTCTACTACATAAACTTCACCGATGTTGATTCTGCAGGGCGCATTCCTTATCCCGGCTCAGAGAATAGGGATTATGTGCGGGGGTTTGCCATTGACGAATCGGACAGTACCAATCTAGTTCTATTTTCTCTTAACCGCTCTGAAGATGGTAATTCTACTTTTATATCTTCACGATCACTTTTATATGTTTATGATGTAGAGACCAGTAAGGTGGATTTTTATTTTGGTGAATTTGAAGAAATCTCGGGTCTGAATAAGAATGCTGAAGATATTTATTTAGGCGATAGGTTCATGGTTATTGCCAATTCCCAATTAGGTGTAAAAGTTTTTCAACAGGATAGTGATGGTAGCCTAAATAGTAATATGGTTGTCTCGTATAATATCAATGGTGGTTATGAGGTACAGACCGTGATGAATCAGGGAAGTGTTATTTTTGCAGGACTATCAAACGATGGGGGTTGCCATATTGCTCAGGTGAGCGACGAGGGAGAGGTTATGGCAGAAGTACAGATTGCGAAAGGTTACACAGTGCAGGGTTTGCATCTAAAAAGTGGGGTCCTTGCTCTGGCGTGTGGTAGTGATGGTGTGATATTATATGAATGGGAAGGGTTTGACTCGGATCCATCTCTGCAGGAGTTGGGCCGGCTCAATACGGGTTACGCCTATAATGTTAAAGTGTACGATACCAGAAATATTTTCGTTGCTACCCGTTCTGGTGTCCAGCTTTTTCAAATAGAGAACTAACGTGAAATATCTTTTTGTATTCGCTTTGTCGATATCTATAGTAATCCCACAGTTTGACTGGCCAGAAAATGGTGTTGCTCTCCGGCAGGGAACTCACGTCGAGTGGCAGCGGACCGGTACAGTAGGTGAAAATGGAGAGTTTATCATAGTCTGGTCTGATACCCGTAATGGAGACCGAGATGTTTATGCTCAAAAATTGGATAAAGAGGGTCAGACTCTTTGGGATGATGGTGGTGTTGCAGTAGTATCTGAGAATGGTCGCCAGGAGGATCCCCTCACGATATCTGATGGCGACGGGGGCGCTTACATTGTCTGGAGAGATTATCGCTATGAAACCGATAATGGAGACGTCTTTGCCCAACATGTTCTGACAGATGGTTCCCTTGATTGGGCTGAGGAGGGTCTAGCGCTCTCAGTAGTAGAAGGTCCCCAAGAGTTTTTGAATATCTGCTCAGATGGGATGGGAGGTGCCTTTGTTATCTGGAACGATCGATCAACAGGGTCAGCTATTGGAGGTGATATTTATGGTACACATCTTTCCCCCACTGGGGAGATCATACAACCGGGTACCGGGAAGGCAATCATTACAGACGGAATTGATCGGGGGAGTATCAGCTTGGAAACAGGAGGTATGGGATATGCTAATCTGGTCTGGAGTGGAATACCTCAAACGGATTGGGCAGTCCTTATGGGGCAACGCTTGGATTTGGGTTGTACCACCCTCTGGTCTGAGCCTGAGGAAGGGGGGATGCTTCTCATATCATCTTCGTCTGGTGATCTGAGAACGCCCAGGGTAACACATGTCCGGGGCGATACGACGGTCATCGTTTGGGAGGATTATCGTAACAATCCTGTGAGTGCAGATATATTTTTACAATTAATTAATGGTGATGGGGACGAACTTCTGGAAAGTGGGGGCATCGGAATCTGTCTCGATCCTGCAAAACAGAGTGTTCCACGGATAAAGGCTGATGACAGCACCGCATATGTAGTCTGGGAAGATTTTCGTAATCATCCACTATGGGGGGATGTATATGGGCAGGCAGTGGGTATAGGTGGAACAATTCTTTGGGATAATGATGGTAAACCTATCTCCACGGCTTATCGTAAGCAGACGGAGATTCGGCTGGTAGCGGATGGAATCACTGGGGCTTACTTTATATGGATGGATGAGCGTGACGCAGAATATCCGCAGAATGATATCTATTTACAGCATATAAACCGAGATGGAATGGAGAGTTTTGATGTAGATGGTTTGGCAGTTTCACAGGCGAGTAATTTCCAGTTCAATCCCTTGGTACGCCCGGATGGTAATGGTGGAGCTTTTGCCTGCTGGGGTGACCAGCGGACAGGGAGTGTCGGACTCTATGTACAGCATATCACACCTGATAGTGGTATCAGTCTGGAGGAGAATGGATTGGAGGTGTTTTATGGTATTGGAGGAGATGCTTTAAATCATAAGGCGTTGATACTGGACAATAACAAAACACTCGTCTACTGGCAAGATATGCGCGCTGGTGGCGAAAACCCTCAAACCTATGGTGTTATTGTCACACCCGGTTTTGATCCTGAGGCTGCCCTAAACGGTATCCTTCTATCAACAAATCCACATCAATCATTTCCTCAGGCTGTTACCGTGGGGAGTAATATTTTTCTTTCGTTTCGTGGAAAAAATGAGGAGGGAGCCCTAAATCAATATTACCAGATTCTCGATTTTGATCTAAACATGATCGGTGATACAGTAGGTTTACCTGTCTACGAGAATCCTTTTGGTTTTAACCAGGAATACGCTGCTCTGACTACCGGTGAAGATGGTTATGTTTACTATGCTTTTTCAGATCTTAGGGTTACAGACTATGATGTTTATCTGCAGAAGATTTCTGCAACGGGTGAACCGCAATGGGGAGATGGTGGAATCCTTGTAGGGGGACTCTCGAATGATGATATTGTCCAGACGGTAGCGCCGCTTTTGGGTGGGGGTTGTGTCGTCTCTTGGACTGGAGGACCTTGGAATGATCTTAATGTTTTCGCACAAGCCGTGGATGAAAATGGTGACGTGGCTGCTGGATGGTCAGAGGAACCACTGGTCATTTCTGATGCTAATGGCTATCAGCATAACATACAATTGCTTAGATCGGGTGATGATTTAGCATTTATCTGGGAGGATACCCGTAATCAGAACAGTGATATCTTTGCCCAAGTCATTAGTTCTGATGGAGCAGTTTTAGGAGCAGCTAATGGGTTTGCTGTAGTTGAGAAGCTTAATGATCAGAAAAGACCTGCGGCAACGTTTAATGCTACTGCGAACGAAATATTCGTTTGCTGGGAAGATTTTGAATCGGGGTACGATTTTGATTTATCAACGGCAACAATTGTCAGAGACGGTCTTGAGGTAAGTGAAGAAACTATCCTCGTTTTCGAAGAAGGCGACCAGCTGGAACCTACGGTAGCTCAAAGTAGCGAGGCCAACTATATGCTATCTTGGCAAGATTCCCGAAGTAGTGGTGAAGCAGATATCTACTACCAGCAGTTTGATCCGACCGGTGCAATTTATCCCGAAGGTGGTATTATAGTTTGTGCCGAGTCATTTGCCCAAGTATCTCCTCTTATTATTCGTTATAATAGTTTTGATGATGCCTACATCATCATCTGGCAAGACTTACGCAGCTCGGGAAAAGAAGAGCTCAGGAATCTTTATGCACAGTCCATAACAATCGATGTTTCGGCAGTTGAACCAGTAAGAGGAATCCCTGATACGATGATTCTTTTTCAAAATTACCCCAATCCATTTAATCCTCAGACAGTTATAAGATTTGGTGTTCCAGAGCTTTCCGAAATACGCATATCGATTTATGATCTATTAGGTCGAGAGCTGAAAATACTGACGAGTGGTATAATGGAAAGTGATGAGTACCTGATCCATTGGGATGGTCGTACCAGTGCTGGTTTACCGGTTTCAACGGGGATATATTTCTGCAGATTAGAAGGTCATGTGTTGGCTTCTGGACAGAGGTATCGACAAGTTATTAGGATGACAGTAATGGAATAGAGTATTTCTGCCAGGTGTCAGCTTTTTTGTTGCACTTTCTCAAACCGCCGTCTATCTTCGCCTACCATGTATGCAGATGTCTCTTTCCCGATTTCCAGTTATAAAGTGTTTACCTATCGGATTCCCAAGGAATTCATCAGCTCGGTGCGCGTAGGTGTACGTGTGCGGGCGCCCTTTGGTACCAGAAAATCTGCACAGGGTGTAGTAGTCGGTCGACATGGAAAGTCGAAGTTTAGGGGACATGTCCTTGCCATTAAAGAAGTCGTGGATGATACACCTATCTTTGATGGAAAACTTTGGGATCTTTTGAATTGGGTCAGCCGTTATTATCTGACACCGTTAGGACAGGTAATGAAAACTGCGGTGCCACCGAAACTCACACGATCCTATTCTCCCCCTGAGCAGTTGATGGTACAAGCCACAATCCTTACTGACAGGGAATTGTTGGAGCTTAAGGAAAAGGCACCGCGTCAATACGAAGTGATGGTACTTCTTGCACAGTATGAAAAGGCCGTTCCGGTTTCTTCATTGCATACTATCGTTGCCAATCCTTCTGTTATCGTTCGTGCCTTGGCAAAAAAGAAGTATGTTATTTTAGAGTCGACATCCAGGATACCGGATTTAGGCCGATTATCGCTAACCCCCATTGAAAAAGAGATTACTTTTTCCAGGGAGCAGTCTGTAGTGGTCAGAAATCTGGAACGGGAGCTGGCTGAGAAGCGCTTCATCCCTTATCTTTTTCATGGAGTAACAGGGAGTGGAAAGACTGAAGTTTATCTCCATCTGGCCCTAGAGGCCGAAGCCATTGGTCGCAGTTCTATTCTCCTCCTGCCGGAGATATCGCTAACTCCTCAGATTGCGGCTCGCTTCCGGGCGGTATTTGGAGAGAAAGTTGCCCTTTGGCATAGCAGAATGTCAGCTGCCGAGCGGGCTTGGACCTGGAGGCAAATATGCCGTGGTGCTTATACTGTAGTGGTTGGCGCTCGCAGTGCAATCTTCACTCCTCTGCAGAAGGTGGGGCTTATTATTGTAGATGAAGAACAGGAAGGGAGTTATAAGCAAGAGAGTCCAGCGCCCCGTTATCACGCCCGGGATGTAGCCCTTATGCGGGGGAAATTAAGTGGAGCTCTTACTATCCTGGCCAGTGCTACACCCAGCCTGGAGTCGTTTTATAATCAAGCTGTGGGCAAGTTAGAGTATATTCGGCTCAAGGTTCGTTATGGTAAAGCTAAGTACCCTCAGGTACACTTGGTTAACATGATAACTGAACGTGAACAAACAGGGGATTATGGAATAATTATTTCGCGACTTCTACAGAAGAAGATAGTAGAACGGCTCCAGCAGAAGGAACAGATCATTCTTTTGCAAAATCGTCGTGGGTTTGCACCGGTCATGGAGTGCCGGGATTGTGGCCGGGTAGAGATGTGTCAGAACTGTGAAATTACCCTCACTTTTCACAAGATAGGAAACACACTTCGTTGTCACTATTGTGGATTGGAACGAGTTGTTCCCATGACCTGTCCTGAGTGCGGTGGAACTAATTTAGTACTCTCGGGTATTGGAACTCAAAAGGTTGAGGACAGTCTCGATAGATTATTCCCGGAGGCAAGGTTATTGAGGATGGATTGGGATACTACTCGTCGTCGGGGAGCCCATGTCAGGATGTTGGAGCAATTCGGGAAAGGTGATTATGATATTCTTCTGGGAACACAAATGATTGCCAAAGGGCTGGATTTCGGAAATGTTACCCTAGTAGGTGTGATCAATGCTGATGCCGGTTTATTTCTTCCTGATTTTAGAGCTGGGGAGCGAACGTTTCAGCTTATCTATCAGGTGGCAGGGCGCTCAGGCCGGAGTGATAGACCTGGGGAGGTGATTATTCAAACAGGTGATCCTGATCATCCGGCTGTGAAGATTGCTGCCCAACTTGATTTGGAGAAGTATTACAATATCGCCCTGAACGAACGACAGGAACTTAAGTACGTACCTTTCAGTTGGATGGCAAAGATAGAATGCGCCGGGAAAAAGCAGTTAGACGTCGAACGGAGGACAAACGTTGTTAAGAGAAATCTGAAGAATAAGCCCCGATTTATTGAAATTCTGGGACCGGCACCCTGTCCACTGGAACGAATTAGAGGAGATTATCGTTATCAGGTGGTGTTGAAATCTCCCAAGGAGAAAGATAAGAACGGCAGAGCGCTGCACCACTTTCTAGAAACCAATCTTTTAAATACTGACAAATTGAAAACAATAAAAGGTGTCACAGTTCATGTGGATATCGACCCGGTATCGCTTTTGTAGTAGAGTCATACCTATCAGTCTGATATGGGCCGTATTGAATCCCATAAATGCTGTTGGATCCTACACCATACTGGAGATTCCATTTCACGCCCGATCCCTTAGCATGGCTGGAGCGGGTACTGCTGATCCGGGAGGGCGAGATGCCTCAGCATTTAATCCGGCGCTCATCGGCGTTAAAGGGGAGAATACACAACACCTTTTTCTTTCCCTGCTCAGTTATCCGGGGGAGATAAATACTGGAGCTATCGAATGGCAGACTACTTGGCGTGGGATACCAACAGCCCTATCTTTACGTCACGTGAGTTACGGAGATTTTGACCGGTTAGATGACAGTGGGATTAAAACAGGGACCTTTAACGCTGGGGATAGTTGGGTCTCAGCTGCTGCCAGTTACCCCTTAGGATCTATTTTAGCTTTTGGGGTTTCAACCGGGCTTCTGGTGAGTCAGGTGGACAATGTTTCCGCAACCTTGGGACTGCTAACCGCGGGGATGGCTATAAATGTTCCCAGTTACAATCTGCATTTAGGACTGGCATTAAACAATCTGGGGTTCATTATTTCCAACTATACTGATCATAATGAGTTGGTTCCCAAAAGCATTACTGCTGGTGTTACGAAGAAATTGAAATATCTACCGCTGGAGTTGTCTATAGATGGCAGCTGGTGGAATAGTGAAGATCGCAGTGTGATTCGGATAGGAGGTGAGTTTTCACTTCCCCATGATTTGTACTTCAGATGGGGGACCAGTACTTACAAGTTGGAGCAAACCACTCAAAACCTCTGGCGGGATATTGCCACCGGGACGGCCTTTGGGGTGGGATTAGCTATCGATAAACTAATAGTAGATATAGGGTTTAACTATGGTGGAGTAGAGGGAATTGTTATGGGAATTGGGATCTCCTGGCGATTTTGATATATGAGTAGTGGTGGATATAAAGTTACCTGGTCACTAATAATTATTGAAGGTTATGTTCCATAAACTCACTGAATTAGACATAATGAAAATATTCAACACCTGTCCCGTACAGTCACATGCTCCTTACCTTGATACACTCCCCGATACAGTCACTCCGTTCCCTACGGGGCCGGCGTTCCTCAATTATCGGGTAATCAGGGCAGGCGCAGGGCAGGCAGCGTTGGCGATCTATTATGATTGCCTGCCTGTC
>JBHHUM010000077.1:0-10160 GCA_046861645.1 Fidelibacterota bacterium
AGTGAGTTGAAGTTAAGTGAAGGAGAAACGGATGTAACTTTCCACGATCCGTGCCGATTGGGCCGACATCTGGGCATCTACGAAGAACCCCGGAAGGTCCTTTCTGATGAGAGCAATCACTTCCGGGAGATGAAAAATAACGGCAAGCGCTCTCTCTGCTGCGGCGTCAGCGCCTGGATGAACTGCGACGTTACCGCCAAGGCGATCCAGAAGGAACGGCTCCACCAGGCGGAAGAGACAGGAGCGGACGTTTTAGGTATCGCCTGCCCCAAGTGCCAGATACATTTGATCTGCACCATGCAGGACCCGATAGATACTCACAATCGCGACATGAAGATTAAAGACATTTCGTCCATCGCTCTTGAGAGGTTGGATATATCATTTGAGAACAAAAAGTAGGAGGCATCTATGTCTGATAACAGCTTAAGAGTAGGCGTGTTCGTTTGCGAGTGCGGCACAAATATCGCCGGATCACTGGATTGTGATGCCGTACGGGATTATGCCGCCACGCTGCCGAATGTCGTCTGCTCGGTCAAAAACCGCTACACCTGCGCAGAACCGGGTCAGCAGGAAATCAAGAAAATGATCAAGGAGCACAATCTGAATCGGGTCATTGTGGCATCCTGCACACCGCGGATGCACGAGTCTACCTTCCGGCAGTGCGTGTCAGAAGTAGGGATGAATCCCTACCTCATGGACATGGCCAACATCCGGGAGCACTGCAGCTGGACGCATTTGAATAACTGGGATGGCGCCACGGAAAAGGCGAAAGATATCGTCAAGATTGCTGTCGCCAGAGCCAGGCTGTTACAGCCGCAGACCGAGACGGAGATCCCGGTACTGAAGGATGTCATGGTTGTAGGCGGCGGAATTGCCGGCATACAATCAGCGCTCGACTTGGCTGATGCGGGTTACCAGGTTCATCTGGTGGAAAAAGAGGCGTCTATTGGTGGGAATATGGCCAAGCTTGATAAGACCTATCCTACCATGGACTGTTCCATATGAATACTCGGACCAAAAATGATGGATGCCGGTCGGCATCCCCGCATTAATCTCCTGACCCTGAGTGAAGTAGTAGATATATCAGGATATATTGGCAACTTTCACATAAAGGTACGCCAGAAAGCCCGCTACGTGGATGCCTCAGAGTGTACCGCTTGCGCTGACTGCGAAGAAGTATGTCCTGTAGCTGTACCAGATGAATTCCAGCAGGGTTTCTCTTCCCGCAAAGCCATTTATATGCCCTTTCCTCAAGCTGTCCCCTCTTCATATATACTGAACGAAGCTGACTGTCTGGGACATAATCCAATTGCCTGCGGAAAGTGCGCCGATGTTTGCGATAAGGATTGCATTGACTTCGATATGAAAGATGAAATCCATAAGTTCGATGTAGGGGCGGTTATTGTAGCTACTGGAATGGAAGTTTATGATCCTACAGAGATGGATGAGTACGGCTATACTCGGTACGAGAACGTGATCACCAGTATGGAATTCGAAAGGCTGATCTCTGCCGGAGGACCGACTAATGGTCACTTTGTTCGACCCACCGATAAAACGACTCCAAAACGGATCGCTTTCATCCAATGTGTCGGTTCCCGTTCCCTCAGCGAACGGGGAAATCCCTATTGCAGTAACATCTGTTGTATGAATACTGTGAAGGATAGTCTCTTACTCATGGATCACTATCCAGATACTGAAATCAAAGTCTTCTACATGGACATCAGGGCCTTCGGCAAGGGATTCGAAGACCTATACGTGCGGAGTAAACAGATGGGCGTCCAGTATATCCGCGGGATTCCAGGAGAGGCATTTGAGGATCCTAAGACAAAGAACGTCTACCTGACAGCAGAGGATACGATAACAGGAGAACTTGTCGAGCATGAATTCGACCTGGTGATCTTAGCTGTAGGAGTCATTCCCCGTAAAGAGAGTGAGTTTATCCGACAGCTTCTCTCTCTTTCCAAAACTGAAGATGGATTCATGATGGAGTCTCATCCCAAACTGAAACCGGTGGATGCTCCTACGGGAGGAGTCTTTTTCGCAGGATGTGTTGAAGCTCCCAAGGACATCAAAGAGAGTGTGACCCAAGCCAGTGCCGCAGCCGCGCGAGCTCAGATTCTGCTGAACGCAGGAAAAATCAGCGTGGAAGCCATCACATCGGAATGTCTTACGGCTAATTGTACCGGCTGTCAGGTTTGTGTCAAAGTCTGTCCCTTCAATGCCATCACAGGTGGAGATGCAAAAACTAAAACCCCTGTCGAAATGATTGAAGCAGCATGCAAAGGGTGTGGAACCTGTGCGGCAGAGTGCAACTTCGACGCCATCCTTATGCGTCATTTCGAAGATGCCCAAATCATGGCACAGATAGATGCCCTGTTAGAGGAGAATTATCAGGAGAAAGTGGTTGTTTTCGCCTGTAATTGGTGCAGTTATGCCGGAGCAGACCTGGCTGGCTTATCCCGACTCCAATACCCATTGACTCAGCGCATCATCAGAACTATGTGCAGTGGTCGAGTGGATTCCAGGTTTATCCTGAGGGCTTTCGAGAAAGGTGCTCCCCTGGTCCTTGTCTCGGGATGCCACTTCGTAGATTGCCACTACATCGATGCCAATCGCTGGACCCAGAAACGGGTAGATAGATTGTGGGATAAACTGGAGCGATTGGGTATTCGACCCGAACGTCTCCAATTAGAGTGGATCAGCGCTGCTGAGGGACAAAAATGGTCAAAGGTAATGCATGATCTGGAAAATATGCGACAACATGTGACCAAAAACGAAATCGAGCATACCATGAAAATCTTAAAAGAAGAGCGGGAAAAGACAGAAGCTAAAGCGGCAGCCAAGAAACTGAGGGGAAAAACGACCATTCACAAACCAGAACCAGCAATGGCCTAACTGAGGAGTTATCATGGAAGAAGTTGATTTTCAATGTCTGCGCTGCGGTCATGAATACCGGGGAGAATATGACAAGCAAAACCCCATAGAGAGAACTTGCCCTAAATGTCATAGTAATAGTGTACGCCGTCTGAAAAAACCTTTCAAGAAACCAACATAATTCAGGAGAAACAGGATGGATAGGAAAAGTCACGATTTCTTTCGAGCGTTTGTCAATGTCACGAAAGCAATTAGTTCAACATTGGACCTCCAAAAGGTTCTAAGTAAAATTATCGAAAATGCAGTTGAAGTGTTGGAGTTAAAAGCTGGTGCCATAAGTCTCTGGAATAAAAATCAAAATCGGTTAGAGATGATCTCTCACCAAAATCTGAGCGAGGAATTCCTGAACAAAGGTCCTGTGTATGCAGATAAAAGTATGCCCAGAGCTTTGATAACTGGTAAGCCAGTGATTATCCCTGATATCAGACAGGATGATCAACTACAATATCCCGAAGCTTGTAAAAAGGAAGGTATCAAAGCATTGATGTCTATCCCCATCGTATACAAGGAGGATATTATTGGTGTTTTAAGATTGTTTGATTCCCGTAACAGGGAGTTCACTCCTGAGGAAATTGAGTTTATGGTCGCTCTGGCAGAACAAGGTGGCATCGCCATCAATAATGCTCGCTTTATGGCACAATTAGAGAAAGATCATCAACGGGAAATGGACGACCTCTGGGACTGGTTCAGTGGATTTGTTGATAGACCCCAGTATTAACATCCAACAATTTTAGTCGTAGCAGGGCTAAAGATAGATATTATTTTTTAGCCATTAACTTTACGTCTGGCGAAGGGAACATATTTCGAGAGTGGTGCCCCGGTATAAATCTGTCGAGGTCGATAGATACGCCGATGCTCCACTTCTGACATCTCTTTCCACTGGGCAATCCACCCCGGTAGACGCCCGAGAGCAAACATCACTGTAAACATTTGTGTGGGAATACCCATCGCCCGGTAGATTATTCCGGAATAAAAGTCTACATTGGGATAAAGTTTCCGTTCCACAAAATAGTCATCATGGAGCGCTATTTCTTCCAATTCGATCGCTATTTGTAACAAGGGATCATCTACTCCCAATCGCTCCAGTAGTCTATCCGCGGCATCCTTTAATATCAAAGCCCGGGGATCAAAGTTTTTGTAGACCCGGTGACCAAAACCAAAAAGTTTGAATGAGGTCGTTTTATCCTTAGCCATATCCACATATTTCTGATAGTTCTGACCATCATCATAAATCATCTTCAACATTTCGATGACCTTTTGATTCGCTCCGCCATGCAATCGTCCCCAAAGGGCAGCGATTCCACCTGCTATAGAAATAAAAAGGTTGGATTCACTGCTGCCCACCATACGCACGGTTGCAGTCGAACAATTTTGCTCATGGTCAGCATGGAGTACCAAAAGCAGTCTTAAGGCATCAGCCATCACCGGCTCGACATGGTACTCTTCTGCAGGGATGGCAAACATGGTATAAAGGAAGTTTTCTTCATAGGTAAGATCGTTACGTGGGTAAACAAAGGGTTGACCAATAGATTTTTTATATGAAAATGCTGCCAAGGTCTTCACTTTAGCTAGAAGGCGAACTATATTTAGGTCAACATCCCCATTACCTCTGGTTGGATAAAAAGTAGAAAGTGCTCCAACAGTTGAAGCCAAAACACCCATGGGGTGAGCATTCATGGGATAACCATCAAATAATCGCTTGAAGTCTTCGTGAATCATAGAGTGATGATTGAGATCACTTCTAAATCTAGTAAGCTCATCACGATCGGGAAGGTGCCCGTAAATAAGCAAATAACACACTTCCACAAATGAAGATTTTTCCGCTAATTGCTCAATGGGAATACCACGGTATCTCAGGATACCCCTCTCGCCATCAATAAAGGTGATGTCACTGGTACAGGAACCGGTATTACCATACCCAGGATCATAGGTTATATATCCAGTCTTATTTCTTAACTGGGTGATGTCGATTCCCTTTTCACCTTCAGTACCTTCTATAACAGGTAGTTCGATAGTCTGATTGTCCAGAATCAGTTTTGCGTTGCTCATGATTTTACCTCGGAGTTGTGTCTTATACTTGTCATTGCTCAAAGAAAATAGCTTGGTGATTCTTTTATTAGACCTACTTATAATTTAAGAAATTGTGTGATATTCTGAAAGGGTCTCCTCCCGGGCTCATTCAGTTGGAATACACATACTATATCGGTGAAAAAGCATTAACTGATCGATTTCAAAACTTTAAAACCGAATCATTTAATAAAATAGAACCCGATCATCCAGGCAAAAAGCCATGATGGAATCGGGTTCAGAGATACAATCCCTCCTCTAAGTGAAGTAATGTATCCTAAGACTGTGCTTGTCTATTAGCGCTTATAGACAAGCAGGAAGAGGAGCAAGGCAATCAGTCCTACAACGCCTTCGGAGGCGAAGTTGCCCACAATCTCCCCAATGTTGTTCACGACACCCGTAGTACCTGGAAATAGAATGTCGATTACAACAAACAACAGGATGAGAGCGATACCAAATTCAAATATTTCCTTAAGCCATCCGCTCGTCGTCCTTAGTGTATCTCTAAGTGTAGCCATTAGATTAGCTCTCCTAATTCGATTGGTAGAGTATGTATTACCCATCTCTGCTTAAGTATGAACAAGCAGAGACAGCATGTACTGGGAAAACTCGTTCCCTCCAAGATAGAGGGAACGAATTTTCCTTTATGAGTACCGCCTACTACCGGTAAATGGCTAGAAAGACGATAAAGGTAATGAGACCAACGAGTCCTTCACTCGTAAACTCCGACACGAGATCAGCCACGTTACCAACAATACCCGTCGTCCCCGGAAACAGGATATCTACAATCAGGAATACCAATGCCAGGGATAGACCCAAATTCACGATATCACCGGTCCATCCTGTTATGGTGGAGAATGTATCCTTTAATGAAGCCATTTTGAACCCTCCTACTTGGTTAGTGACTAACTGCTGTCTTTTCCTGTGGCCAGCCTATGCGAGCACCTCAAAGGAATCTGATTAACCTGATCTTTCCATTTGAGTCACAGGATACGACACGAAGATAGATCTTGCGTGGGTGAGAGAAGTAGTTTTTGATCGCTCCGAGATCATTATACCACTGATTTGCATAATCCTAAGGACTTCTTGAATAAATGTCAAGAAAAAATTGAAACTTTACCTCTTTTATGTTTTTATTAAAATATCTCCCTTATCGACGAGAAACAAGCTCTTCACGATGAAATAAAAAAGTTTGCAGATGTTCTACGATTTCAGAGTTACAAGGATTAAATAGCTGTATTATGCGAACTTTCCCCTTTAACCACTTTTTTAAATCATCAGCTGAGGATGGGTTATAAAGAGAGCATCTCCAGGTCGGTTTGATAGTTTCTCAGTGACATCTGAATAAGTACCAAGTAAAAATCAAAAAGTAAACATTCACCTGCATTTTGATTATCAAACACGTTGAGTGAAGACTCGTAGTGTGAAGGGATGTTATAGATTCATCTGGTGATTCTTAATGGTAAAATCTCTAAAGATTGTTCTTTAGTTATTCAATTAACACCATCTTTCTAATCAGATCATCGGAACCATTAGTAAGCCTATAATAATAAACTCCCGGACTGACAAAATTTCTACTATAATCACTGCCATCCCAGATCACTCCGTAGTGACCAGAATCCATGGCTTCCCCTTTTATCAAAGTGACTACCTCCCTTCCCAGAATATTATAGATTGTCAATGTTACTTTTTCTCTTTTTACAAGTTTAAAAGGTATCGTCGTTGTGGGATTAAAAGGATTGGGATAGTTCTGATTCAGAACAATATTGCTGGGAATAAAGGTAGCTTTCCCATCCACTTCAGATAAACCATAGTTCGTAACAAAATAAATGTCATAATCTCCATTTCGTCTATCACTCCAGACAACATAGATGAAACCATCACTGCCGCTTACCATTCTCACTTCCCCTTGGGCTTCTCCGGTATCATCATCATTTATAACCTGAATGTCACCTAGTATAACATCTTCAGACATCATATTTCCATAATAGATATCTGCACCATCACGGCGATCTTCCCAGGCAATATGAACTAAACTATCAGAGGTCATAGCAACCGAAGGATGATCTTGAATCACATCTGCTGCAGCAGAGGGATCCACTATAATTGAGTCACCATAAGTTTCGCCACTATCAGAGGATATCTTCAGAAATGTTCGGGGTACGTCATCTACTCCAACCATGTAACCTATTGCCACGGTTGACTCTAGAACAGCCAGACTGGGACCTGAAGAAGGACAATACGAGATGAAGAAATCCTCATCGGAGATCTGGAAAAGGTCTCCCCAGTTATTAGAACCAGCTGGAGATCGTGTCCCGAAAATATCTCGTATGTTTTCATCATTATCTCGAAAAACCGCAATCTTTTGCCCATCCGGAAGAATTGCTATATCAGCTGGACAACATTCACAGGGTATGCTCCCAGAGTAATTGCTTACTATAGTCTGAAATGAAAAACTTTCCCCACCGTTGACCGATTTCCGATACCGTATCCTTTCGAATTCCAGAGTTGAGGAACTGTACTCATAGTATACTAAATGAATAGTTCCTGAATCATCTACATTTACTTCAGGGTAAAGATTAAATTTGAATCCACTTCCCACTGCTACTCCCGGACTCCACACTTCACCACCATCAGTAGATTTAGCCATATAAATGTTGGTGTTATAATATCCATCACGCTGATCTGCCCAGAACACATAAAGATCACCTTCATATTCCTCAATTTTGGGATGATTGGAGATCAATGCTACCACATGTCCTGTGGCATCATTCACCTGAACACCCTCTGTGAACGTCACACCATGATCATAAGATTTAGCGAAGTACACATTAGAACCATACCTGGTATCAACCCAGATGACATATATCATACCATCATCCCCTACAGTAATATCAGGTAGATTTTGAGTGGATTCAGCAATAATTACCGGAACATTGGAATTGAACTCTACAGCCCAAACTGACAAAGGAATTAAAAAGCTAATCCACCTACTCATTATCTCCCCCCTCCTTCTTGATGATACATTACGGTTATTTGATTAGTTGATTAAACATATTAGCATCATACCATTCTACAGCATGCCCCGCTCCAATACCAAGAATGTAATTAACAACTTTGATTATATCAAATACATCGATATTACCGTCATCATCATAGTCCGCAGCACACAGTTCATCTTCAGTAGGATCTGGCTCGATTCCAAGTATGATATTTACTATCTTTATCACATCAAAAACGTCAACCACTCCATCAGAATTGAGATCTCCTTTCTCACACGGTGCCACAACACCAACATTAAAAAACTCCATAATACCAGCCACCAACGCTGTCAATTCTTCATTTTCCTCTAAACCTCCCAATTGAAAAGAAGTACCAACAGTTCGATAAATATCAGTAGCATTAGCTACACCACAGATATAGTCAACGTCAGAGTTTTCTAAAATTGAAAAAGCACTTTCTCCACCAGGAGCAAGATGATCTATCCAGGAATTCTCACCACTATAGGTAAATTCCAAGCCTTCCGTAAATGTCCCTGGTAACCCAGCTACGAATGAAAGGTCACCTGTACCATCATCTAATCCATCAATTCCGAAATAACTATGGAGAGTAGTAGGTGAATCGTACGCCCAGGTGTCGCCCCCTTCCATGTACAAGTTGCCACCATTTTCCAGATAATTAATTAATGCATTCACCTGAGCACCTTCACCTAAAACATAATTATTCGAGTAAATTCCCAGCAGCACGAAGATAGCTTCGAAACCAGCCATAGTAAGATCTTCACCAAACATAAACAAGTCATTGGTCACGTAAGCTGAGCGACCTGAAGCAGTGCTTATAACATTAAGAATAGTTTCAGCATTTGAACTTGAGTTCCCCATATCCCAAATCAAAATGGAAGGAGCTCCTCCAGCAAAACCGGTTACATGTACTGGATAACTGGTGCTATCATTTGTGATGAGTTGTGTCACGAAGGTATAAGAATAGGATTGCCCTTCACCAAGCCCCTCGTCAAGATAGCTTTCTACACCCTGTCCCACTTCCATGAGGGAAGTACCATCCCGGGCGATGTTGATCTGAAAAGGACCAATCTCTCCGCCACCAAATAGCTCAGTAGGATCATCCCAGGTTAATTGAATAGAGGTGGGCATGGTTTCGTCACTGAAAGCAACCAGATTAGAAGGCGGGTTAGGATCCAGGTCATCGCTCATGGGTGGATAGTCATCCGGATCAATGAATCCCCGATCACCAAAATGTTGTACCAGCAGGTTGTAATGCTCTGCGCCAAACATATCAATATCCGCCTGAATGATGGCCGCCGCCGCATCTGCCATGGTGGCGCTTGAACCGATCATGAAATGATTCTGGAGTACCAGAGCATCCATATTTTCCCGAGATATACCAGGATCGGTGTGGCAGTCCCACAATCCAGCTGACCAGAGTTGACCAGCGTTATGAACACCGCCGCTGTTATCTTCAGGATAATGGTAGTTAGCATCAAGAATCCTGCCTGACCAGAAAGGATTATGTCCATCCCAGTTGAACACCCAGTTAGAGTGATGATCAGAAATGGTTAGACTGTGTGAACCTGCCCAATAGTCACCGAAACCCTCACCCATGGCTCCTTCGTCACCGCCGCCCCAGCTTGGGACCTGATCATGCTGAATGGCGTGACCGTATTCATGCAGGATTACATCGGCATCCTCAGCATCATCTACACCACCCTCTCCCCATGCGATGGCATCGGATCCGGGGAAATAGTAGGAATTGTCTGCGCCGTTTGCACCGTGAGGATCAGAGGTCTGTGACTCATTGTTCACATTATCAAAGCCGAGGGACTGGATGTATCGCTGCGTCATATCCACAAAGTAATAAACCAGAACATCCTCGAACCCGCTTTCTGTGCGAGTGAAAACAAAACCGTCGGGTGTTGTACTGGTGACGACCGGAACCGTTGGAGAATCCCAATCAACAACTGATACATGCGGTCCTAAAAGCTGATAAACCTCATCGGAGTAAGTTATATCCAGCAAGTCCGCTGTAAACCGCTCTCCGTTGAGTTGATCCGTATCTGCATCATTGTTGTCACTGAAACCGTCATCACCATACTCTGCATAGGCGGAACTGAGTGGATCGGGATCCCAGATCATGCCGGAACC
>JBHHUM010000020.1:0-34274 GCA_046861645.1 Fidelibacterota bacterium
GCTGTGCATATCCATTACGATATCCACGACGGGTGGCATTCCGCTCATAGGGCAACACAACCAAATGTAGTGCCATCTCTTTTCAAGATATTCCTGCAAGTATGTTTGTACCATCTGTCTTAAAAAGTCTGCATCATTTATGGTTTTCTTTGTACTTTTGCTTCGGGTCATGGCTATTCTCCTTTCTTATGAATTTATCCCAACTGGGTCGGGACAAATTTAAGGGGAGACCGTGGCCCTTTTCTTTATGCTTTTTCAAAAGTACAGAAATTTATGTACACAACTACTTTTGTTGGTTATTTGATTTATATGGATACTTTTAATAATATTAGAAGACATGAATCTTAATGGAAACTTAACAGGGGGGCGGACGATGAATAGTAAAACCATTTTAATTTTAGGTGCTGGTGTCGGAGGACTAGTGACAGCAAACGTCCTTAGAAATGAATTAGGAACGAATCATAGAATTTTACTAATTGATAGAGATAATCACCATAAGTTTACTCCATCATATTTATGGTTAATGACAGGACTTCGTAAACCGGAAAAAATCAAGCGAGATTTATTTGAACTTCGAAAGAAGAATATTGCATTTGTTAAAGGAGAAATATCTAAAATAGATTGTAAAAACAAAACTGTAGATGTCGATGGGAAGCAGTTAGAAGGGGATTATCTAGTAATTTCCCTGGGAGCTAACCTCGTACCTGATTCCATACCGGGATTATCTAAAGTAGGATATAATTTCTATACTCTTGAAGGAGCAATAAGACTAAGAAATGCTTTGCGTAATTTTCGAAGTGGTAATTTAGTTGTACTGATTTCTTCGATTCCTTATAAATGTCCCGCTGCACCCTATGAGGCTGCTATGCTATTAGAATACGATTGTCGTAAGCGTAAAATACGTGATGATGTCAATATATCTCTTTATGCAGCCGAACCTGGTCCTATGGGTGTTGCGGGGAAGGAATTGTCTGCATCTGTCAGAAAAATGGTGGAAGAAAAGGGAATCCAGTATTATCCGGAACATCAACTTGTAAGTATGGACATAAATGATAAAACACTTCAATTTACAAATAATACCAGTGCTCACTTCGATTTCTTAGCGTATGTACCTAAGCATAAAGCACCTGAGGTTATCCATAAAGCTGGATTGAAAGGAGATACAGGATGGGTACCTGTCAACAGACATACATTAGAGACAAAATTTAGTAATATATATGCGATTGGAGATGTAACTGGAATTCCTCTAGCTTTAGGAAAACCTCTCCCTAAGGCAGGAGTTTTTGCCCATTACCAGGCTGAAATTGTAGCTCATAACATTGCCGTAGAAATTAATGGAAAAGGAAAACCTAAACAGTTTACTGGAAAGGGAGAATGTTTCATTGAGTTAGGAGATGGTAAGGCCGGGTTTGCCCGGGGGAACTTCTATGCAGAACCTTTTCCAGAAGTTATGATATACAAACCAGGACGTTACTGGCATGCTGGAAAAGTCCTATTTGAAAAGGATTGGTTTCGCAGGTGGTTTTAGAGTATGTACTACCTTTGAATAGTAATTTTCAAAAGGAGAGATTCCTAAAGCAGTTATAATATCATGAATGATCCTTAATGAGTTCATATAAGGCATATCTTGTTTAACAATAGAAATGATTAAATTTGAAGGAGAGTCCATAGTATGATACTTACTGCTGGTGTTGATGAAGCTGGCCGAGGGCCCCTGGCCGGTCCCGTGGTTGCTGCTGCGGTGATCCTACCTAAGGAATACGACATTATAGGATTGCGTGATTCTAAAAAACTATCTGAGAAAAAAAGGGAGAAGCTGTTTATTGAAATTGAATCTGAAGCAGTTTCAGTCGGGGTTGGGATCGTTCATGAAGATGAGATTGATCAGACAAATATCCTGTCTGCCACACACAAAGCAATGCGAAAAGCCTTAGGAAAACTTTATCCCAAACCTGATATAGCTCTTATCGATGGCTATGCCCTACCTGATCAGATAATTCCTAATCGGGGAATAATCGCAGGAGATGATAAAGTCCCGTTGATTAGTGCGGCTTCTATTACTGCGAAAGTCACTCGAGACAGGATCATGCGTAATTATGCATTAGCTTATCCGGAGTATGGATTTGATAGACACAAAGGCTACGGTACTCGAAAGCACTTGAGTGCCTTAAAGCAGTATAAAGCCTGTCCAATTCACCGTAAATCTTTTCGTCCCGTACGCGAAAATTTACCTACTTTAACCTTTATTAAGAATCAACGATTAGTTGGGATATGGGGGGAAAAACTGGCAGTACGATATCTTGTTCATAACAATTATATGATTGAAGTAATGAATTTCAACGCTGCTCCTTATGGGGAAATTGATATTGTAGCGCGGAACGAAAATGAGATCATCTTCGTAGAAGTAAAGACCGCCACGCAGAACAAGTTAGGCGAACCTGAGGATCAGGTAGATGAGATCAAAATGAAGAAGCTTAAGAATGCCTTTGAAATTTACGCGGCCTCGTACGAGGAAGAAGTTGACTATCGTTTTGACATTATTTCAGTTTTTCTTAGTCGTAAAGGACCAAAAATCAAGCATTTTCAGGATTGTTTATCATAAGATTATAGTTAACCAGAATGCTATTTATAAAAGGGATTTATTAAATGAATAATCGATTTACCCACTCTAAGTTAAAATCCCTGTTATCTTTCATTGAGATGAATGATTTACAAAGTTTTCATTTTCTAGGTCACTAATGTATTTTTACAATATAGAATATACTATCTATTACAAATGGTTAACTTCCTTTGGTCGTATGGTACTGAAACGTAAATTATAGACTTAATATGAAGACGTTAATAAAAATCCTAAAGGAGATTCGCTCTCTATTCATTATTATCCTGATAGCTCTTTCCCTTCGCGCCACTCTGGTTGAGGCATATATTGTTCCCACTGGATCTATGGAAACTACTATTCGAACAGGTGATTTTCTTATTGGTAATAAGTTTGTTTATGGAATGCGTACTCCAGATTGGGTTGGTATTCCCTATACTGACATTGGGTATGATATTCCTTGGATACGTTTTCCATCCTTCAAGTCTCCTCAGCGAGGTGATGTGGTAATTTTTAAATATCCCCGGGATGTATTTCAGAAATATGTAAAACGCTTGATTGCCTTACCGGGTGACACGTTTGAAATGAAAAATGACAAAGTTTTTATCAACGGTGAACCGGAGGGAAAACGAGAATTACTCTATCATAAGTTGAACCGAAATGACCACCGGAATTACAGCTATTATAAAATTACATTGAATAATGGAGAAGAGTATATAATTCGCCAAAAAGAAGGTGCTATCGGCGGCATACACTCTTATGATCCAGTAACTATTCCATATAAAGGTCAGGTTTTGCAGATAGATGAGAATACTAACTGGGATTTATTGATTCCTATCCTGCTTATGGATGGTCATGAAGTCACTTACGATAATGCTGGTTTGCTACAACTCTTCAATAGCCTAAAAGTGAATTCCCTGGGGACAAAAGATTACCATTTTACTATGGATGAGCCTGTGGATATAGCTCGACGTTATGAATCATCTTTAGGTCTTAAGTTTCGGAGACTCTTTTCCAGTAGGGCCTCGAATAAGGAAAAAGTTCAGGAAACCAATAGTCACTTCCGGTTGTACCGGGGAGTGATGCGCAATCATTTCGGAGCTGAACGAATGCAGGTAGGTTTAAGTAATGAAGGCGATTTACTCAATTCTTGGCTCTTAAGCGAGTTTATTAACATTGATCCCCAATTCATTAAAATTGATGGGAAACCTGTAACAAAGATGAACCATTATGTCGTTGAGCAGAATTATTTTTGGATGATGGGTGATAACCGCGACGATAGTGCAGATTCAAGATATTGGGGATTTGTACCCGAGTGTCATGTATTAGGTGAAGCGGTATTCGTCTATATGTCTTGGGATTTTAATAAGGGTACACCTCGATTGAATCGCATTGGTAAAGTAATTAATTGACAGCACTTTATTGCTTTCAGAATTAGATTGACAAATCGGCTTCTCTCTGCGTATTATTTTCTACAACAAACGAGGAGACATATTCATCATCTAAGACCTTATGATAATTAATACTATAGGTTTTGCTCTGAAAATAGTCATTGCAGCTGGATTAATTGTTCCACTCACTGTACCCAAAACATCTCTTATTTCAGCAGATAAAATAGCTGTTTATGCCCTAATTGCAGCAGTTGCATCCGCAATGACATCTATTTCAAAATTCATGGAAGCTGGAATTATCGCCGGTGCTTTTCTGATTACCGTAGGTATTATTTCTTACTCATATATTAAAAGATTAGATGAATGGCCAGATGGTTTAATTGGTATTACTCCTTTCTGGCTGGTGACAGTGATTGGAATGTGTGTTGGTGCCGGGATGATTTTTCAGGCGATTCTTTTGACAGCTATCGCCTATTACATCATAAACTATCTACCAGAGCTTCTTAGCAATCGAAAAAAAAGTAGTAAGAAAAATACTACTACATCTTAAACTAGATTTGATACAGGAAAATAATATGATAAAATCAATTATCTCTTTTACTGTAGTTGTTCCATTAATTCTTTTGCCTAGTTATTTACATTCTCAAGAGACAGAAAATGAACTTATATCAACGGATGAAGACACACTTATTAAAGAAGAAGTTAGTGAAACAAAATCACCCGAAGAATTAGATAACGTTGAGTCTGAACTGGTAGACAATGCATCTGATGAAGTTTCTTCCATCGAGAAGGGATATCGTGGTTTGCCTTGGGGTACAAGCAGTTCAGAATTCAAGAATTTTATCCAGTTTGATTCATCTTCAGCTCAGATAAGTAAAGACAATATTTCTTTTACCGCCCCCCTGGGAAACGATACTGTAAATTTCATCTACTCCTTTTCTGATTCTGGTTTCTGGAAAGTTAAAATGGATTTCTCCCTCAAAAGAAATTCAATCGAAGATTATATAAAAGAATTTCAAAGAATAGAGCAGTTACTCACCAAGAAATATGGGAATCCCTTACGAACAACTCGCAATGATCTAGGTACCAGCCGGGAATATCTATCATCTTCTTTTCCCCGTCTCTTTCGTGGATATTATCGCTCTTCCTGGATAGTGGATAAAGTCAGTATTGAACTTTTATTGGAAATTCAAATGCAAGATCCTGAGTTCCAAGCCCCTGTCTTTTCCGAAGATATTCCTTCCATGAGACTATACTATTACCATACTGAATTTTATGGTATCACCAAACTTGAATCTACAGAGATACCCGAAGAAGATTTACTTAAGCAATTTTAACAGAACAGAAATGGGGAGGATATTTCGTACTCTCTGTTTCACTTATCTTTTCCTGACAGCATTTCGCCTATCTACCTGTCCATTGCCCCCCCCTATGATTCGTGAATATGATTTTAATTCGACACAGGATGAAGCTCTCACAGCTTGCAGGGATGTACTAATTTCACTGAAATACGAAATCGAGGAATTTGATCCTGGAGATCATTACATTTTAACAAAAATTATTACTAGACGATTCTTCTTAAAGAAAGTTGACTATCTATTATTTGTAAGTGTTGAAGATCGAGTAAGGGTAACACTCTATGCTGAAAAGAGAGAATTTAGAAGATTCTCAGAGTGGGGTGTAAGCCGGGACAATTTGACCGAGTTGGAAGCCAGCGATCGATTAAATCTTTCCATTCAGAACAGAATTTTTGAGGAGTTAAGTGTGGAATTTCAAAAACGAGGAATTATCTATCGTCATCCGATTCATGCTGATTTAGAGGATGAGGTAACAATCTACAAGGATATTTATCGTGAAAATAAAAGGGAAGAAAGACAATGGAAAAACTCCCAGAAAAGGGAGCAAATCAAGAAAAGAGAACTTCTGTATAACTATAACCTGGAAAGAGATATGGCTAGACTAAAAGCTTCGGACATAGCTGAAACTCATTTGTCTTTTTTCCAAAATAAAAAGAATGTAGAACCGACAAATAATTCATTAATTAGTATAGCACAATGTCTTGAAGAACGAGACGAAGACCTCAGGGAGAGGTTAAAGTTACTGTTAGTGGATTACACTAATTATAATGGATCACTTAATATTAGTTGGGTAATAGATCCCGATGGAAGAGTAATGTCGGTTTCAGTTGAAATCCAATCTTCTCCTACAGCACCTGATGTTGATTTACAACGAGTAATAAGTAACTACTGGCGGGAAATCGTCTTTCCACCTCTTACTAAAACTGGTTTTGCACAGTTACATAGAGAAATCATTTTTAGCGGTAATCGCCATAGATTTTCAACTGAAATGAAACCCCCTTTTCTGGTTGACATTCTAAGTTCATTTCCTGAAGAAGAGGATGAAATAATGAAGAATATTCTTTTTCGAAAGTCTACATCTTTAGGAACCGAATGATAAACACGAAATTGGTTTCGGATAATCGTTTTGCTGCACTAAATTCTCCCTGTTTAGTGGTGAAGAAATCATCCGCCCGGAGAACAACTATAGGTAATTAACGCCACTTATACCTCAGAGGAGGTAACTATGGCAGTAGATTTCAGTAAACCAGAGGAAAGAAAACAGTACTTAACTGAAAGGCTAAATGATCTGCTTCTCAGTATCAATGTGAATTATGGTTCGAAACTGATGGAGGAATTAGCCAATCGTTTACAGAAAACTGTAGATGAATTCAAAGAAGAACTGCAGGATCTCATAGGAACCTTGAAAATTTCCAACGAAAAAAAAGAAGAGCTTCTTACAAAAATTATAACTGGAGAAGCTGTTATCTCTCAACCCTCTGGCCCAGAAAAGGTAGAGGAAGTGTCTGAAATGAGTGAATGGGAGAAACGTCTCGAAGGATTGAAATAATAGAGGACATCTAATGGAAACCAGAGATAAAGTACTTATTTTAATCGTAGTGGCATGGATTGCAGCCGCTGTTTGGTTCAAAATCACTACCGACCAAGTGGCGGATGAAATGAGTAATATCAGGGAAATGTTATCTGATCATGTTGATAAAGTAAATAAAGAATTCCGTGATAATTTATATGATTTGGAATTAAACTTTATCGGTCGTGAGAAGCATTTGAAAGCGGCTCAAGACAGCATAGCTAACAACAAAAGTTTTACAAAAAAAGTCAGAAGCAGTCTGAAACGAAAAATTGAAAATGTTTCTGGAGACTTGGAATCTTTTGAAAGGAAAACAGAATCCGATTTTGAAGATATGGGAGGAAAGATTGAAAAAAATAAAAGTGATCTAAGCTCTTTCAAGCGTACCACACGCAGGAATCTAAATGACCACGGACGAAACATTACTACTCTTCAAAAAGATATAGAAACCATTCAAGAAAAAATTGGAAAACTAAAGGAATCAGCTTTTAAAAAGGAGGAGTAACTTAGTTAAGATTGGAATAAATAATCTGAGGGACAGGGAATCTGTCCCTCTTTTTTTTACTTATGGGTAATAATAATTATATAAATAAAAATATTAAATCCGTTACTGGACAGCAGCTTATTGATCAGGGAATTAATACTGTGGCTAAAATATCACTCTGGATAAGCCAGGAGAGTATTATTAAGGAACTTTTTGATTATTCTGAGAAATTGAATTACTTATGGGATTGGAGTGAAACACAGTATACATTTACCAGTAAGGGAGAGATGAAGACAGAGATATCATTTATTTACTATCTGAAAGCTAAGGAGGTTAAAGAATTCAAATCACAATTCCCAATTCATATTGTACATTTCATGAGGTTTGACGCTTTTATACCTGAAATATTTGATTATTACCAAAAAAAAGTTGGAGTTATTAAACATCGTCAGACAATATGAATTCCATAATTATAGATAACTTCATTTCTGGAGTCCAACTTTTCAACCAAGGAGAAATTCTAAAGGGCCATGACAAATGGGAAAAACTGTGGAAAGTAGGAGATAAAAAATTACGAAAATGGATAAAGGGGTGGATTCAATTTTCAGGTTGCATATTAAATGTACTGGCGGGTAAACCTGGAGGAGCCATTTATTTAGCAAAAAAGACTGACGAGAATCTAAAGCAAGATGAGATTTCTCCATGTTTTATTGACGTCGAGTCAGCGATATCTGATATCAATATCTTGCAGAGATTACTAGAGGATAATGTAAGTTCGAAAGAGAAGATAAAAGCAGCCCGACAAATCAGGATAAAATTTAAACAGGAGAAAAATTTCAAAATTCCTAAATGAAAAGAGGGGTAGACTTCTTAATGACCTCGGAGCACTAGGAAGATCTACCCCTACCTCGCGGGAGAGGCTTTTACGCCTCGTAACAAAAATACAGCAATTATATCTCCGTGTCAAGCTTTTTGCAAAAATTCTTCTTAAGTAGAACTTTAGCTTATTTCAAACCTTAAATAAAGATTTTTTCCGATTTTTTATTTTCTTCAAAGTGAGAGTATTTTTTGAAATAACTTATATAATCTATTTCTTTAAATATTTAATCTATCATCATTATTACACAGATATATATTCTATTATAGAAAGTCTTTAACATGATAAAATCCAAAAATCTTAAAGCATAATTATTCGTTAGATCTAAGATAATTATATTAGCGATAATGTGTACCGGGAGAGGGACTCGAACCCTCACAGCCAAAGGCCATTGGTTTTTGAGACCAACGCGTCTACCAGTTCCGCCATCCCGGCAATTGTTAAATTTAGTAGTAAAAACAATAAAAAAGTTAAGTGAAATAAGACCAATATCAATATATTTTGCTAATGTTTAGGAATCGTAATTATCGTATTCACCTTGTTCCAGGGGTATAGATTGAGAATACAAATACTCGGTGCTGGTTCATGGGGAGCGGCGATGGCTGCTCATCTTTTTCGCTGTAAACATGATATCTTCATCTGGCATCGTAACCAAGAAGAACTGGAGGTGATGGAAAAGGATCACAGCCACCCCTTTCTTGCCCAGCTAATTATGCCTACAGCTATCTACTACTCATCTGTAGTAACGGATCTTTTTGATAAAGATATTATTGTTGTAGCTGTCCCTTCCCATGCAGTACGAACTGTAGTATCGAAGTTTGATGATTGGCGAGAAAATCATGTTATCGTCAACCTTGCTAAAGGCATTGAAAATGTAACCCTTCAACGTATGAGCGAAGTAATACATGAAGTAACGGAGGTTTCTCTCAAAAATATAGTAACAATATCAGGCCCCAGTCATGCTGAAGAAGTGGTTGAAGAATTACCTACAGCAGTAGTTGCGGGCTGTATTGATACCCTAACTGCTAAGTTAGTTCAAGATATTTTTTCTACTGAAACTTTTCGAGTTTATACAAATCAAGACATAGTTGGTGTGGAATTGGGAGGGGCAATAAAAAATGTAATCGCTTTGGCTTCTGGTGTCTGTGATGGTATCGGCTTTGGTGACAATACCAAAGCGGCACTAATCACACGAGGTATTGCGGAGATTTCCCGGTTGGGTGTAGCCATGGGGGCTCAACAGGAAACATTTGCAGGTTTAAGCGGAATAGGTGACTTGGTTGCCACGTGCCTGAGTCAACATAGTAGGAACCGCCGTGTAGGCCAACAGATTGCTGAGGGCATGAAATTAAATGAAGTAGTTTCTGGGATGAAAATGGTAGCTGAAGGTGTCAAAACAACAGTATCTGTGCGTGCCCTCTCGGAAAAATTGGGTGTAGAAATGCCCATATGTAATTCAGTTTATGATGTCTTATTTGGTGGTAAAGATCCCAGGAATTCAGTAAACGAACTGATGAATCGTGAGTTAACTGCTGAAATCCAATAAAGTACAGAAATCATTTATATTCTAAACGAAAAGGAGTTCATGCTGAACATGATCTTATATTATATTCAGTGGCTTATTTCAATAAATTTCTTGAAGGAAGCCCCCATAGCTCAGATTGGATAGAGCAAACGCCTCCTAAGCGTTAGGTCACAGGTTCGAATCCTGTTGGGGGTACTGACAAAATAAATAGGATAAAAGGATAACCCACAGTGCTGGACCGTCTGGGTAAGACAGAAGGATGGTCGGTTTTTTGACTGGGTAGTTAGCATAAGTCAAAAGAGCAAGCGCCTCCTAAGCGCTAGATTACCTGTTCGAATCGAGTCCGGGGTACAGGATTAACCATGTTAAAACCTAAAAAGAAAATTACTAGAAAAGAGATTCGTCATGATCCACTACTTGAGATATTATACTCAACCAGGGAATTATATAATCAGAATAAAAATCGAATCTTGTTATTTACATTAATCCTGGTAGGAATAGTTTCTGTTATTTTGATAATCAACAGAAAGAACATTTCTAAAAGGGTTGAATCCAATGCCATGCTGGCTAGAGCAGTTTCTCGTATGGGAACAGATGTAGATCAAGCTCTCGCTGAGTTTGATATACTTCTCAAAACTTTCCCTGAATCAGAAGCCAGTACGACTGCTCACTTCTACTTGGGGCGCATATATAATTCCATTGACAGTTTAGATGTTGCTGAATTCAATTTTAGAACATATCTGGAACTTGCACCTGATGGACCTCTAACTACAGCAACTTTGAGTTATTTGGGAAGCTTAGCTCTTCAAAAAGGTGATCCATCTTTGGCAGGAGATTTTTTCGAACAGGCAGGTAGAGAATCACTTACTGAATACGTTGCAGGGACGAATCTGTTGAATGGCGCTGAAGCATTTATAACTGCTGAGGAATATGATCGGGCAAAGGAACTCATACTAGCTATTCCCAATAGTACCCTCTTTAAAGAGAAAGTAGAGTTTCTAAAAACTAAAATTTCTCTTCTTTCAAACTCTTAATAATCCCAATCTAATACCTGCAAAAATAGCGTATGAAAAGTACGCTATTTATCTTGCTACTCTTCGGTAGAACAGGTAAATTCTTCTCTGTAAGGTGGGTCGAAACCCACCTTTTTGGTAACTTGAGTTCTTTGAAAGGGCAAGAATGGAATTGAAAGCTGAATTGGAGAAATTGGCTGATCAATGTGGAGTGATCCTTCTCAGTTCAAGCATTTCAAAAGAAGGTGAACCTCCATTTGTAAGACTGATAGTCGATACTGAAACCGGTGTGACACTAGATGAAATCGTCCAAATACATAAGAAACTAAAGCAATTGGAAATTTTTTCTCAATACTTTCCTAATGGTTTTAGATCTGAAGTGACATCTCCAGGTTTTGATTATCCTCTTACTCATGGATTTCAATTTAGCCGCAATCTTAAGAGACGAATGCAACTTAGTCCCAAAAATGAAGAGGTTAATTCCAAAGTTGTCGGTGTACTTGAAGAATTTGACGGTGTTACACTTCGAATGTCAACAGATAAGGGAGAAATCTTTTTTCCGTTCGATGCCCTGAAAGAAGGCAAACTGGTTTTCGAATAAACTCAGGAATTATTAATCTGCAGGAGGAAGGGTTGAACAATCAGGAACTCATACAATGCTTCTCTGATATTGCAAAAGAGAAGAATATTGATCGAACTGAGCTTGGTACAATTCTCGAAGAACTGTTTATGACACTTCTTGAGAAACAATATGGAGATGCATCCAATTGTTCAGTACTGGTGAACATTGACAAGGGTGAAATCGAGATATATCAAGAAAAAACTATCGTCGATGAGATCAATGATCCTGCTACAGAGATTGATCTCGAAAAAGCCCGGGAAGTGGAACCTGATCTATCAGTGGGTGATCCATTTATAGAAGTAATTGATCCTATAGTTTTTGGTCGTCGTCTGATTATGACAGCCCGACAGTTTCTGTCACAGAAAATCAAAGATGTGGAGCGTCAGTATATTTTTGAAGATTACTTTACTCGCGTAGGTGAGATTGTGGTGGGAGAAGTTCGCCAGATTCAGCGGGATAATATTCATCTGTTTAATGAGCAGAGTGAAATGCGACTACCTAAAAGCGAACAGATACCTTCAGAAAGACCTCATCGCGGAGAAACCATCCGGGCGGTAGTAAAATCTGTGGAAATGACACCTCGTGGACCTGATATCGTTGTTTCTCGATCGGATAATAAATTCCTAGAAAAATTATTTGAAATGGAAGTTCCAGAAATAGAGGACGGCATCATAGATATTGTTTCTATCGCAAGATCTCCTGGTGAAAGGTCTAAATTGATAGTTAAGTCAACGGATAGACGTATAGATGCAGTAGGAGCCTGTGTAGGTATGCGAGGCAGTAGAATCCAAGCGGTAGTCCGTGAGCTGAATGGAGAGAAAATCGATGTAATTAATTATAGTAGTCAATCTGAGGTCCTGATCTCACGAGCTCTTTCTCCGGTAAAACCGATAAATCTTCATATAGATGATGAAAGGAAATATTGCGTAGCTGTTTTCGATGATGAAGAGATGGATTCTGGGGTAGGCAAAAGTTACTTGAATGTCACGCTTGCTAGCGAAGTAACCGGTTACACCATTGAAGCCGAAAGAAGTTCTGTAGTTGAAGAATCAACAGATGCAGGTATTTCACTTAAGGAAATTGATAGTCTTACTGAACGGATGATCGCGCTTCTAGGTGAAGCTGGAATTAAAACGATTAATGACTTTCAAGATGCTAATCCTGATGATTTACTGAATGTAAAAGGTATTGGTAAGCAGTTTATTAATTCAGTTAAGTTAAAAATAGATAGTTTCCTGGAATCATCAAGTCAGGTTCAGTCAGATGATGAACCCGATATAGTTGCGCCCACACTGGAAGAAAGAGCCAAATTAAAAACTGATTCTATTTTGGAGAATGCAGAGAAAATGGAGGTGGAAGCTTAATAGTGGTAGATTTGGCAACCGGGAAACGCATCGTCCATATAGCGAAGGAATTTAACATTTCGCATAAGGATATTATAGATCTTCTGAAGAAACATGGAATAGAAGTCAAAAGTCATATGAGCCTTATTGACGAGGATGCCTATCAATTAATTCTCGAAGAGTTTGAACAGGATCGTCTTAGTGTAGAGCGATACCGTAAGGAACAGGTACGGAAAGAAATACATACTCGCAAACTAGAAGAAAAAATTCAAGCTTCTCAGGCTTTTGAAATCATGATGCCTAAAGAGCAAAGAAAACTTGAAGAAAAAGAAAAGGCAGAAAAGGAAGAAAAAGAGAAGAAAAGAGAAGAATTAGAAAAACTCCAAGATCAGGAAGCTAAAAAGCCTACTCCTAAAGTTGAGGAAGTTAAAAAGGAAGAGGTTGTTGAATCAGAGAAGATTATTCCTGAGCGGGAAAAGATGCAGTTCAGAACAATAGATGTTGCAGAAATTCAAGCTAAAATTGAGACTCCAAGGCGACGTGTGCTGAAGAAGAAAGCACCTGAAACCGAAGAAGAAAAAGCGAAACATGCCTCAATAGAATCTACTATCAAAAAGACTCTGGCACAGGTCGAGACAAAATCCAAACGCAAAAAATATAAAAAGTTAAAAGAAGATGAAGAGGAGTTAGTAGAAGTTGAGAAACAACAAGTTAAATTAACTGAATTCATGACAGTTCAGGAATTGGCCAGAGTACTGGACATTTCTCCTCCAGAAATTATTTCTAAATGCTTCGAATTAGGTATCCCCGCTACCATGAATCAGCGTTTAAATTTTGATACTATAAGTCTCATTACGGAAGATGCAGGATTAGAGGCTGTTTTGGTAGATGAATCATCAGATACACTTTTTTCTTTTGAAGATACTGAGGAAGATTTGAATAAGGCTCTTCCTCGTGCCCCGGTCGTAACGATTATGGGACATGTTGATCATGGTAAGACATCGCTTTTGGATTACATCCGTAAGACTAATGTTGTAGCCGGAGAATCTGGAGGAATCACACAACACATTGGTGCCTATGAAGTGATTTTGGACAACGGAAAGAAGGTTACATTTTTAGACACACCTGGACATGAAGCTTTCACAGCTATGCGAGCTCGGGGAGCGCAGATTACGGATGTAGTCATTCTCATTGTAGCTGCCAATGATGGAGTGAAACCCCAGACTATAGAGGCGATCAATCATGCCAAATCCGCTGAAGTACCACTCGTAGTAGCAATTAATAAGATCGACTTACCTGAGGCGAATCCTGACCGTGTAAAATCCGCTTTATCAGAGAATGGTGTCGTCGTTGAAGATTGGGGTGGTAATGTTCAATGTATGCTTATTTCCGCGAAAACGGGTGAAGGTGTAGATGAACTTCTCGAGTTGTTAGCCCTCGAGACGGATATCCTTGAATTGAAAGCTAATCCAGATACATTAGCTAAAGGTACCGTGATTGAATCTCGACTGGATAAGGGTCATGGAGCTGTGGCAACGTTATTGGTTCGCAAAGGTACTTTAAAAGTAGGTGACCCATTTCTTTGTGGGAATTCTTTTGGTAAAGTACGAGCTCTAATGAACGAAAGAAATATTCGTATCACTCAGGCTGGACCCTCTGATCCTGTCCAGGTTTTGGGATTTGAAACACCTCCTCAGGCTGGAGATCGCTTTGCAGTAGTTCAGGATGAAAAGGAAGCACGGCATTTATCTGCTGAAAAACAGCGTATTCAGCGTGAAATCGATAGCCAGATGATTCGGGCCATGACCCTTGATAGACTTTCTCAGGAAATCCGGGAAGGGTTAGTCAGTTCTTTACCTTTAATAATCAAAGCAGATGTAGATGGATCCATCGAAGCGTTGGTAGAAGCTTTCAGAAACATTCCCAGTGATGAGGTGGGTGTCGATGTGGTCCATACTGGTGTGGGCAATATTACCGAATCTGATGTCTTATTAGCCCAAGCATCTGGCGCCATAGTGATCGGATTTAATGTTACCACCCATTCCAATGCTAATTTACTTGCTAAAAATTCGGGTATCGATATACGTAGTTATTCAGTCATATATGATGCTGTCAATGAAATCAAACTTGCGCTGGAAGGTTTATTAGAACCCGAAATCGTAGAAACGCCACTTGGTAAGGCCGAAGTATTACGAGTGTTCAAAATATCCAGTCTGGGATCTATTGCCGGATGTAAGGTTGTGGAAGGTACAATTTCTAAAAATGATTTAGCGCGTTTATTTAGAGATGGTGAAATGATCCAAGAAGGATCTATTTCATCGCTAAAACATTTCCAGGATGAAGTAAAATCTATTGAGGAAGGTAAGGAGTGTGGTATCGGTATTGAAGGTGTAAAAACTTTTAAAGAAGGTGATTTTATTGAAACCTACAGTAAAAAAGAAGTAAAGCGTACGCTCGACTAAGGATTGCCTGACATCTATCATTCATCAGTAGCAAACTCATCAAGCACGATGCCCCACAGACCCTATAGTAGGAAAGAGAGATTTGGACATGAAGTTCAAAGAATTCTCGGTGATTTAATTCTAAAAGAAATTGATACTTCAGATGTGGGATTTGTTACTATTACTGGGGTTAAGATGACAAATGATCTTCGTTTAGCTCGGGTATATATCAGCATTCTTAACCGAAAAATTCCTGAGAAAAGTGTTGAAAAATTTTTCTTGGAGCGCAGCAAATATTTGAGAAAAATGCTTGGTAGTAAAATTTCTGCTAAGTCAGTTCCAGAACTGAAGTTTTTTTATGATGAATCATTTGAAGAAGTTGAGAAAATAGAACGACTGTTATCTGAAGCTCTCTCCCAAAAGAAGAAATTAATTTGATTATAGCAGTTAATAAGCCATCAGGGCCTACATCGTTTGACATAGTCCAAATGGTGCGATCGGTTACTGGTGAAAAGAAAGTGGGACATGCCGGTACGCTTGACCCTTTTGCAGAGGGTGTACTTGTTCTCGGGATTGGCCGGGTATCCACAAGACAGTTAGGAAGAATATCCGGTACTGATAAGGATTACCTTGCTACGTTACGTCTTGGAACAGCAACCAGTACGGGGGATGTTGAGGGATTAATTACTGAGGAAGCGCCAGTACCACATTTGACTCATGATAAAATCAAAACCATATTGAGAATGTTTACTGGAAAGCAAAAACAGATTCCGCCGATGTTCTCGGCAAAAAAGGTAAAGGGAACTCGTTTATATAAATTAGCTCGTCAAAATCTGGAAGTCCAGCGTGCACCTGTTGAAATTGTAATCTACAAATTAAAATTACTGGATTATGCAAATGATGAGATTACTTTCTCTCTAACTTGCTCGAAAGGTACATATATCAGACAATTAGGTATGGATATTGCCAAGGCGCTTGGTACCATGGGACATCTTACTACTTTGGTAAGGACCAGGGTAGGTGATTATACTCTTGATAATGCGATTCCATTAGTGGATATTGATAAGTTATGCTCATTTACCGAAGCTTAAAGGAAATCGTGTCAGTCACTAATACGGTGCTAACAATTGGATCTTTTGATGGTTTCCACAGGGGACACCAGGAGATTATTGGTAAAGTTATCAATACGGCAAAAGCACTGGGTGAAAAATCAGTAGTCATCACCTTTGATCCTCATCCTAAGCAAGTTCTTCATAATACTGCAAAAAGATTCGAGATTCTTATTAGCCAGCACAAAAAGGAGAAATTACTGGAAAACTTAGGTGTTGATATTACGGTTGTACTTCCTTTTGATAAGGAATTTTCAAGAAACAGTGCTGTCGCATTTGTGGATGAAGTGCTTTGGCACTATTTTTCTCCACAGAAAATTGTAATTGGATACGACCATCATTTCGGTTATCAGAGAATGGGTGGTGGACATTTACTGCAAGAACTGTCTGAAGAGTATGGTTTTACAGTAGAAATCGTTGAACCTGTCAAAGATCAAGATGAAATATTAAGCAGTACCAGGGTTCGCCAATTGATTGCTTCTGGCCATGTACAACGAGCTTCGTTTGAATTAGGCTGGGTTTTTGGATTTGATGCCAAAGTAGTTCATGGAGCCGGAAGAGGTCGGTCCTTAAAATTTCCGACTGCTAATTTTGTCCCTGTAATTGATAATCAATTAGTCCCAGGTGGTGGAGTATATTTTGCTCGCGGTTTGATCGATGAAGATTGTATTTATGGAATGTGCAATTTAGGATATCGACCTACATTCGGTGAGGAACAATTTGTCATGGAGATTCATTTCTTCGATAGTGACAAAACTAAGGATCTGTATAATAAAATTATTGAAATCCAATTTCTGGAGCGTATTCGTGATGAAAAGAAATTCGATAATCCTGAGGATCTCATACAACAATTAGAACAGGACAGGGAATATTGTTATTCCCGTATGAACGTTTATAGGGAGGAGAAATAATGCCATTAACAAGACAAACAAAAAGTGAGATTATCTCAAAATATGGCAAAAATGAAAAAGATAGTGGTTCTCTTGAAGCTCAAATAGCCTTACTAACCCAAAGGATTAGAGGCTTACAAGATCATTTTAAAACACATAAGAAAGACCATCATTCCAGACGAGGACTGATAAAGATGGTCAGTAATAGACGTAAGCTCGTCAAACATTTACAGAAAACCAATTATGACAGTTACAAAAAGTTAATTGATGAGCTTGGTATTCGAAGATAAGAAAAAGATAATCGAAAGGTGAAAAGATAAATAATGATGAAAGAAATTAAGAAATCTATGGAAATAGGTGATCGTACACTCACCTTGGAAACAGGTACTATGGCCAGACAGTCCGCCGGTTCTGTACTGGTAACTTATGGAGAGACTGTGATATTAGTAGCTGTAAATGCAAATCCGGAGCCAAGAGAGGGTATCGACTTTTTTCCTCTGTCGGTAGAATACCGGGAGCGGGGTTATGCAGCTGGTAAGATTCCAGGTGGATACTTCAAAAGAGAAGGGAGACCCACCGAGAAGGAAATTCTTGCGGCACGACTTACAGACCGCCCTATTCGTCCCCTGTTCCCCGAAGGATTCCGCTGCGAAACTCAGATTTTCATTAACCTGTTATCTACCGATCAGGAGAATCCTGCAGACACTATTGGAACTATCGGTACTTCGGTGGCGCTCATGGCTTCTGATATTCCCTGGAATGGTCCCATCGCTGCTGTTAGAATTGGATTAATTGATGGTAAAATGATTCTAAATCCAACATATCAGCAACTTGAAAAAAGTCATCTTGACTTGGTAGTAACTGGAAAGGAAGATAAAGTAATCATGATGGAAGGCGAAGCCAAGGAGACTTCTGAAGATGAAGTATTAGCTGCAGTTCAATATGCCCAGGAAGCTATCAGCGATATTATCAAGTTCCAGAGAGCATTTTGCGATGAACTGGACATTTCTAAACGTGTCGTAGAAGATATCTCAATTGATGGTGAATTAGAAGCAAAGGTACTGTCTTTGATCGGAGATAAGATTCCACTAATTCTGACAATTCATGATAAGGTTGAAAGAAAAAATGCCTTGTCAGATCTTAACGCAGAAATTGTTGAAAAATTAGAAGAAGAGTTTCCTGAACAGGGAAGTGAGATTAATTCGATTATTTCCACCCAGTATAAAAGGGAACTTCGAAAAAATCTTCTACAGAAAGGACAACGATTAGATGGGAGAGGAATGGATGAAATCCGTCCCATATCGATAAAATTAGGGTTATTACCCAGAACTCACGGAAGTGCCCTTTTCACTCGAGGAGAGACTCAAAGCCTCTGTACAATAACCTTAGGTTCTAAATCTGACGAACAGTACGTGGATGATATCGACGGTGAATTCAAGAAAAAGTATATGCTTCACTATAATTTTCCACCCTTTAGTGTGGGTGAGATCAGACGTTATCTGGGTTTAAGTCGTAGAGAAGTAGGCCATGGCAACCTGGCGGAAAGAGCTCTGAAAAGCGTGCTCCCCAAGTTTGAAGATTTTCCCTATACAGTACGAGTAGTTTCAGACATTCTTGAATCTAATGGTTCCTCATCCATGGCATCAGTATGTGCTGGTTCACTGGCTTTAATGGATGCCGGTGTACCAATTTCTTCAGCTGTGGCTGGTGTGACTGTAGGACTAATAAAAGAAGATGATGACGAAGTTCTGTTCACAGATATTATTGGAGAGGAAGATCATTACGGTGATATGGATTTCAAAGTTGCGGGAACCTCAAACGGGATTACTTCCATCCAAGTCGATCTTAAGATTGATGGCATCAGTAAAACCTTAATTGAACAGATTCTGACCAGAGCTAGAGCTGGCAGGAGACACATTCTAGGAATTATGAAAGACGCTATTGATAGTCCTCGGGCAGAACTGTCAGCCTTTGCACCGAAAATAGTTCAAACGACTATCAGTCCAGAAAAGATCGGAGAACTCATCGGTCCCGGTGGACGGAACATTCGCAACATTATCAAAGAAAGCGGTTGTGATATTGAGGTAGATGATGATGGTGTTGTTGTCATTTCATCCATGTCCGCAGAAGATTGCATCCGAGGAAAACAGATGGTGGAAATGATGGTCAAAGAACCCGAAGTAGGACTGATCTTTGAAGGTAAGGTTCGCAGGATTACCAATTTCGGTGCCTTTGTGGAATTAGTTCCAGGAAAGGAAGGTTTATTGCATATCAGCGAGATTGCGTATGAGCGAACTAACCGGGTGGAAGATGTCCTAAAACTTAATCAGACAGTCAGGGTGAAGGTCATTGAAATAGGTGACTTTGGCAAATTTGATGTCAGTATGAAAGCACTAAAGGAACCACCTGAGGGTTATATTGATAGACCAAGAAAACCTCGAAATAACAGGGGTGGACGTCCCAATCAAAAAAGACATGATCGAGGAAAGCATCCTCGTCATCAGAGTCAATAACCTGATACTTATCGTCATCCTTTGAAAAGTTAATTTCTGGTCGATTTCGTTTTTTCAAGAGGAGCTTTTACGACTTTACCTCCTATTCTGACATATCATAAGGTTTCAACTCATTTTGAGTGGGGATTAACCACTACGTCACCTAAGAGATTCCGTCGTCATTTAGAAATTGCTCGGCAATCAGGTCTGACTATAGCTCCTTTATCAAGTAATGTTAATGAAAAGGGAAAAATATTTATCACGTTTGATGATGGATACGAATCAGTCTATTCTCATGCTTTTCCACTTATCGAAGAAGCGGGGGGGAGAGGATCGGTGTTTCTCGTCAGCGATTTTATCGGTCGTCGGAATAGATGGGACTCTAATCCAGGTTTTTTATCTTTTACACATTTAACTAGACCACAGATACGGGAACTGGTACAGGCAGGTTGGACAATAGGGTCCCATACCAGAAGTCACCGGTGTCTGATTGGAATGGTTGATAAGCAGTTGAAGTCTGAATTGAAAGAATCCCGCAAGATATTAGAAGATTTATCTGGTCATCCTGTTGAATATATAGTTCCACCTTTTGGAAAAGCTGACCGGAGAGTAATCGAAACAGCCCTGGATTGTGGATACAGGAAAATTTTATTGCCATTGACTTTTTACAGATTGAGATTCCCTGATTCCAATTGCTTGTACCGTTGGAATATTTATGCAACAGATAGTGAAAAATCTTTAGCTACTAGACTTTCCTCAGTGAACTCGAAATTACTGATTGGGAGACAAATGGTGATTACTTTCTGCAACAACGCCAGCATAGCCACTGTAAATGTACGGTAGTTTTGGGTATCGACTAGGCTTTGAATAACTTCATAGAGGACCGAAAATGCCTTGTTATTATAAGCTTCCTGCAGGGTGAGATTGCCAGCATTTAGTGTAGACATTCATATTTACGTATATTTAGTGGAGTTACTGGTGAAATAGGGTTCTGGTGACAAACAAATGCATTAACAGGTTTTAAAACAGATTAAGAATGCTTAAGAAATTAACCATTTAGTTGCCCTCATCAAACTCGCAAATAAAATCACCAATATGGAAGAAATTCTCAAGTAAAGTAAATCAGATAAATTAAGTTAATCCCTAAATGACATGAGTAGGATGATTAAGATAATAAGAGGTCAACTGTGATCCCGAACTATCCTTATGAACGGTACGTTGCCAGCCTTATTCAAACTGTAGAAGGCTATAACAAATCCTATTGGGAATAGAAGAAAACTGAGAATACACCACGGAAGTGGATTCTTCCCGACCCATTTGGCCATCTTGTAGATAAAGGGTACACTCAGGATGGCAAGAATATTCATAATAAAACTAAGCACATTAAATCCTTTTCTATTTTACTCAATTTAATTATAAAATTGCAAAAATAGCCCGACGATTTTGTTTAAAACTCTTATTATTGCAGTCTAGTAAAAAATAGGTGCTGTTGTAGGATATTCTGTGATTATTTCCAAGAACTCTGTCAACATTTGAAAGAATTGAAATTTCTCGACACACTTTCAACGCTGGACTTTGGTCAAATGATAAAGTATTTTCCTCTAATTCTAATACAACAAAGTGGGGCATAATCATGTTTTCAAAAGATCTACTGAAAGATAAAATCATTATTATCACTGGAGGTGGTACTGGATTGGGGAAAGCCATGGCTCACAGATTTGGTGAATTAGGTGCTAATTTAGTCATTACCAGTCGTAAACTCGATGTACTCAATGCATCAGCCGTGGATTTACGCAAAACCGGAGCCGAGGTTTTACCGATTCAATGTGATGTCCGTAGGGAGGGAGAAGTGGAAGCTATGGTACATCAAACTATCGATAAATTTGGTGGGTTAAACATATTGGTAAATAACGCAGCTGGCAACTTTATTTCACCTACTGAGAAACTCTCAACAGGTGGTTTTAAAGTGATTGTTGATATAGTTTTACTCGGTTCCTTTAATTGCACACTGGTAGCCGGACGAGAAATGATGAAGAATGATGGTGGAGTAATTCTAAATATTGTCACCACTTATTCCTGGACTGGTTCCAGTTACGTGGTTCCATCAGCCTCAGCTAAAGCTGGTGTACTGGCTATGACTCGGTCTCTGGCAGTCGAATGGGCAAAATATGGCATTCGATCAAACGCCATCGCCCCTGGACCTTTTCCCACCGAAGGAGCTTGGAAACGACTAGTCGTTCCAGGATTAAATATGGAGAAAAAAATGAAGAAACGCATTCCGCTAAAGAGATTTGGTGAACTGAGGGAGTTAGCTGACTTAGCAGCATTCCTAATTAGTGATGGTTCGGCTTACATTAACGGAGAAGTGGTGACAATTGATGGTGGAGAGTGGTTGCAAGGTGCTGGAGAGTTCAACAATTTAGCTGATATACCAGATACCGTTTGGAAGATCATGGCTAAGAGAAGGTAGAATGGTCTCATCTCTATTTTTTATCATTACTACAATTCTCACAACCAATCTCTTAGCAGTGGAGGAGCAAAGTAACGTGATTTACACAAATGGAGAAATTTGGATTGGTGTCCCCGGCCAGCCGTTGGCTAGCACGTTGGTTATTAGAGGTGAGCGCATTGTTGCCGTTGGGGGTGAAGAACTTGTTAAGGAATATGATAGCACTAGTACTAGAGTGATCGATTTAGAGGGTGCTTTCATAGTACCAGGTTTTATTGACAATCATACCCATTTTATGAGTGGTGGATTTCAATTAGCTGATGTAAACCTCAGCTTAGCCGATAACCAACAGCAATTTGCCAGTGCTATCCATTCGTTTGCTGAAAAGCAACCTTCAGGGCGCTGGATTACAGGAGGTCGTTGGGATCATGAACGGTGGGGAGGTGAATTACCTCGTAAAGAGTGGATCAATAAGGCTGCAGGTCAACACCCGGTATTTGTGTCCCGTCTTGATGGTCATATGGGCTTAGCCAATTCCCTGGCTTTGGATTTAGCGGGAATTACAGCTACTACTCCAGATCCCAAAGGAGGTACAATTGTCAGGGATATTTTGAATGGTGAACCGACAGGAATTCTCAAGGATGAAGCGATGAACCTGATGTTCTCAATTATACCCGAACCAACAGAAGAAGAACGGGATCAAGCTTTTGAACGGGCAATAAATCATGTTCTTTCCCTGGGAATTACTCAGGTTCAAGACATGTGCACCTGGGAAGATTACCAAACCTATATTAGAGCTGCTGAACGGAATAAACTGAAAATCCGTATACACGCTTTTGTTTATTATACCCAGTGGGAAGAGATGTTGAAACATATTCAAAATTACGGACGAGGAAATGATTGGTTGAGTATATTGGGAGCCAAGGTGATGGTTGATGGTAGTCTTGGTTCTTCAACAGCATGGTTCTATGAACCTTACCTCGATGAACCTTCCACCAGTGGATTAATGGTGACAGATACTGCTATTGTCAAAAGACTAATGTATGATGTAGAGGAATCCGGATTACAATTAGCAGTACATGCTATAGGTGATCGTGCCAATGACTGGGTACTGGATGCCTTTACTGATCTGGAACGGAAATATGGAAAGCGAGATCGCCGTTTCCGGATAGAACATGCCCAACATTTAACTTCTTCTGCTATTGGTCGATTTGCTACTCTTGGCGTTATTCCCTCAATGCAGCCTCCTCATTTAATCGATGATGGACGTTGGGCTGAAAAGCGAATAGGCCCTGAAGTATTAGCAGGAACTTATGCATTCCGGTCGCTTTTGGATGCTGGCGCCAGGCTAACTTTTGGCTCGGATTGGACCGTAGCACCCATTGCTCCTCTGAACGGCATTTACGCTGCTGTCACTCGCCGGACTTTAGATAATAAACATCCTGATGGGTGGCTTCCTGAGCAAAAGATATCTATCCAGGAAGCCTTACAATGTTATACCGTGAACAATGCTTGGGGAGTTTTTAGCGAAGATGGGTTGGGTACCCTGGAAGCCGGAAAATACGCTGATTTTGTAGTTTTATCAGAAAATCTTCTGGAGATCGATCCGATTTTTCTCCAGGAAGTAAAAATCCTTAGAACGGTAGTAGGTGGTAGGGAACAGTACACATTCTCTGAATGAAAATATTTAAAGAGTCTCTCGCCGAATATCTATACGCTCCTAATTCATTTCAACTTTTTGATCAAGCTCATATCTTGTCTATACTGTTGTTCTTGCTATTAGCTGTCTCGCTACCGCTTATTGCCAAACAGTATCTCAACAATCGTCAACAACAACTCCTGGGTAGCACGATGGGGTGGATCGTCACGCTCTCCTATTTATCCTGGATGATGTTGGAAATATTTGCCGAAACATTTTCAATCAAGGAGCATCTCCCATTTCATCTTTGTCGGACTGCTAATCTGGCGATGCCCTTAATCATGAGCAGGAGAAATTATCCCATATTTGAGATTATATTTTTTTGGGGTCTTTCCGGCGCCTTTCAAAGTATGCTCACTCCAGATGTCACTCACGGATTTCCTCATTACCACTTTTTCCGTTATTGGATTTCACATCACTTTATGATTGTTGCACTAATCTATGCGGTAGTTGTTTATGGTATGAAACCCACTTGGAAAAGTTTGTGGAAAGCATTCATTGCTCTTAACCTATTTTTCCTCATCACCATACCCGTAAATCTTCTCCTTCAAGCGAACTATTTCTGGATTTGTGGGAAACCAGAAACTCCTAGTTTATTAGATTATATGGGACCCCATCCCTGGTATATATTAACAGGTGAAATTGTGGCATTACTCCACTTTCTTGTTGTATTTTTACCTTTCAAATGGAAAGGTGAGCGCTCAAAAGTAGTACGGGAGATATCAAATAGATGAATGACTCTGCCACACCTCAGATTCAGGAAGATGATAGCGGAAGTGGTTTTGCTAAAACTACCAATTTCAAGTGGTTTGGTGTTGGTTTAGTGGTATTTATTCTTATTACTTTAATCGCTACTCCTGAATCCATGCTGATTAAAGCAAAAGAGGTTTTTCCCGATGCATCAGAAGTGGAGATTATTGCTAGGGCAAATGATATGAAGATTATCATCGCTCTTCTGGCAATGTGTACAGTATTTTTTGCTACAGAGGCCATACCGATGCCGGCGGTGGCCCTGTTAATTGGTCTTGTTCAACTCTTTTTTGGAGTCACTGAACCTGCTCATATTGTTCGAACTTATGCCCATGATGCCGTCTGGTTCATTGCAGGTTCCTTGGCAATCGGTGCCACTTTAGTAAAACACGGATTGGATAAAAGAATTGGCATGTTAGTAGTTAAAATATCCGGTACCAAAACAAGAAATATAGTATTAGGATTGATTCTCGGCACAGCTATACCTTCGGCATTTATCAACGAAGCATCTATAGCTCCCATGTATGTACCAATTGCCCTCGCTCTTTATACTTTAACGAATAAAACTACTGCTGCCCCACGCTTGGGTAAATTGCTGATGATCTCTATTGCCATCGGTTGCATGGTGGGAGCTCCCATGAGTCCTACTGGTGGCGCTCGAAATGCTATCATGATTGGCTTTTTATCAAATATCGGTGTAGAGGTAGACTTTTTTCAATGGATGGCAATGGGCGTTTTTTACATGGTTGTTATGTCCACAATGATGACTTTTATTTTGCCTCTACTTTTCCAACCAGAGGTAAAGGATTTATCGGGAGCGGTGGCTACATTGAAGGAAGATCTTGAGCAACACGGTCAGATGACGACAAAACAGTGGTTAGTTGCTGGGATCATGCTTCTAATGATATTCATGTGGATCACAGATAAAACTGTTACCAGGAGTATCCTTGGTTTTTCTCTGGGGTTAGGAGGCGTAGCCATCACAGGAGCGGTACTTTATATGCTGTTAGGGTTAACTTCCTGGAAGGATTACGAGACTAATGTCAGCTGGGGAGTAATCATACTCTATGCAGGTGCAATTTCCTTGGGAGCTGTATTCAAGTCCAGTGGTGCAGCAAAATGGCTGGCGGACGGTTTGATTGGATTGGTATCTCCTCTGGGTATTGAGAATGGTATTCCCCTGATATTAATGGTTGTGGTCATTGGCGCTTTGTTAACCAATCTAATGAGCGCCGGTGCGACGGTAGCAGTGATTGGACCTGTGGTTTTAGAAATGGCTCAAACTTCGGGTACTAATCCTCTTCTCGTGGGAGTGGGTTTGGCGATTTCTACTTCCATGGCTTTCTGGTTGGTTATTGGAACGCCAGCTAGCTCCATCGTATATGCCAGCGGTCAGTTAGATGCAAAAGATTTCATACGTATGGCGGTATTCACTTGGCCTGTAGCATTAGTAGTCATGGCATTGATGATTATCCTGTATTGGACAAGTGTCTTGGGTTATGGAGTTTTTACGGGAGGTTAGAATGTCTGAGTTTGTTATTGTCATTATCGTAGCGGTTGTCTTGATTATTGTCTTTTTCGCAGGACGAAATCAGCAAATGAAAACCATTTCATCCAAACGATCTGAAAATATTGAGAGACATAAGACCTGGGCAGATGAATCCATATTGACTCCGGAACAGGTAGAGGAAAAATTAGAGGGTCTGCGCAAACTGATCCAAGAAGAGATTGTACCGACTCATCCTCATCGAGCTGAACTTTTAATGGAAATTGTCGAAGAGTGGGCAACCCTGAAAAAACAAGCATTTAAGGATAGACGATCCTGGGTCAGAAAACCTGATAAAAAAGATAATGGTGAATCGTAAGTTAAGATCAGTGATTTGTTGAGTGGTATGTACTAATTGATAAGTCCAGCTTATATCTTGATAAAGATTTTTTTTATATAAAGTATCCATAGCACTCCCAACCAAAGAAGTATCCAAGATGTGGCAAAGAAAAGTGAGCCGTTCAGGTCTCCTGCCCAGGGAACAAACAATTCGTGATATAGCCAACTATAAAGGGATCTGATTGTACCATCTTCATAGTGAATTTTAATTCTTAGAATTGTTCTGACTAAAATTCCTGATGCTACGAAAACGAAAATAGAGTTGCTTCCAAAGACAATAAACGGTTTAGCCCATCGTGTCTTATTCTTCAGTTCCATAATCCAGTAAAAAAGAGCCAGGATCAAACATGCCCAACCTGATGTCAAAAGCACATAAGTAGGTGTCCATAACTGTTTATTAATTGGAATCTGGATACTTAGACCTGTTCCCATAGCAATACCTACCAATCCACCAAATACGAGAAAGATTAACTTTTCTCTTGGACTGTAATGACTTCGTAAAAGATTGCCCACAAAAACTCCAGAAAGGGTAGTTGCAATGGCAGGAATAGTACTCAATAATCCTTCTGGATCGAAGGGTATACCCTTAACCGAGTAGATATTTTCTGTGGAGAAGAGAGCGAGATCTATTTGTCGTGCCAGATTACCTTCCATGCTTAAATCTCCCCTTATTCCTGAAGAATGCGGTATTAGCATCATTGCTGCCCAATAGACCATCAGTAACCCACCAGCAACATAATATTGCTCTCGTCTATTTAAATGAATAACCAGTAGGGTTGTAGCGAGATAACAGAGGGCTATTCTTTGCAAAACACCTGGGATCCTAACGCTTAAAATCGTTTCTGTTACTGAGGAGAAGGAAAAATCAGCCCACCCTTCGGCTGTAAAAGGAATTCCGAAAGTATAAGAGGAGAGAAACAGACCAAGTAAAAAAATTATCAATGATCGCTTAAAGATTTTTTTATGTATGGTGTTAATTGTATTTACACCGATTCGCGATTGAATCGAGAGAGTAATAGCAACTCCTACAATGAATAAGAAAAATGGAAAAATCAAGTCTGTAGGTGTCCAGCCATGCCATTCAGCATGGCGGAGAGGAGCATAGATATGAGACCAGCTGCCTGGTGTATTCACCAGAATCATGGCAGCAATCGTCATTCCTCTAAAGGCATCCAGTGAAAGTAAACGTTTCTGTTTTTTAAATATCATTTATTTATATATAAGGTAGGATGAACGCAACTTCATAAATATTGCGCGATCAGTAGCTATTTTATCAAGTATCTCTTGAAGTGACAACTCATCATTTAGAAGTTTAGTTAATTCGTTTGTTCCATACAATCTGTTCAGACTGGCTGCATTAATTTTCAACGATTCAGGGTATAAGTTGTGAATCATATTGAGAAGTTGTATCCCAGTAACAACGGGGTTAAAAGAATTACGATCGGTTACAACAATTCTTACTCCCTTACATAATTCATTGTGATATTTTCTATGACCGCTATTTTCAGGGTGGTGTGGAGTAAATGTTACGGGTCTGAAGACAACGCCATTCATATTGAGTAGGTTTAATTTTTGAGAGAGCAGCACTTTATCTATCCAGGGAGCTCCAATTTGTATAAATGGCAAAGCTGTTCCACGTCCTTCAGAGACATTTGTTGCTTCAAGGAAACAGGTTCCCGGATAGACCGTTGCAGTCATCACATCAGGGATATTGGGGGATGTGGCTACCCAGGGAATTGTAGTTTCGTCATACCACAACTCTCGGGACCAATTTATCATGGGTATTATTTCCAGTTCCGGTGATACTTTTAGCCAACCTTCGCCATTAATCATCCTGGCCAATTCCCCAGAAGTGAGACCATATTGAATAAGAATGGGGTAAAAGCCTACAAATGATTGGTAGTTTAAATCGAGGAGTGGACCACCCAATTTTTTTCCAGTGATGGGATTAGGTCTGTCGAGGATATACACTGGAATATTGTGCTCTCCTGCTGCTTCCATCACCAGTCCCAGGGTTGTGATATAAGTGTAAAATCGAACACCTACATCCTGAATATCATAGATCAAGAGATCAATACCCTTTAACATCTCAGCTGTTGGTTTTTTAGTCTTACCATAAAGAGAAAATATTTTAGGATTTATTTGCGATTTCTCTGACTCGTCGGAAACAGATTCGCCAGCCAGATATTGTCCAGTCAATCCATGTTCGGGTGTAAAGATTGATACGACTTGAGCAGTCGTCTTCTCTTCGATAACAACCCAATCAGGACGACCTTGTTTGTCTAATCCTGTATGGTTAGTGACAATACCTATTCTTTTGTTGGCAACTCTATCTGGAAAATTTAGAATTAGATTTTCCAGTCCGGTTAATACTTCGACAGGTTCAACAATAATTTTTTCATCTAAATGTTCTCTAAATTCTTCTTCATGAATGGAAGGATGTTCTTGAGTTAGAGAGGCAAGAGGCAAAAAAAGGATAAAAAATGAAATACTAAAAGTTTTAAGGGAAATTGGGATCATTGTCTTTAGAGAGTGATTTGTCTGATAGAAATTATCTCCTTGATGTTAGTGAGTTCTCTCAAGTTATCTTCCGAAATCGGAGTATCTAAACGGATAATTCCCATGGCATAGTGATGCTCAACTTTGCGACTGAGTTGATAACCAGCTATGTTAGCACCAATTTTACCCAGATACGTTCCCATTTTGCCTACGACTCCAGGTATATCTTCATTCTCTACTATAAGGAGCACACCGGTAGGATTGAGGTCAAAATGGAAGCCATTAAAATAGACAATCCGGGGATGTTTATCAGAAAAGAGACTACCCCTGATCGTCATTGATTCACCATCAGAAGAAACGGTGGTAGAAATGAGATTTACATAGTCCTCTTTACCGTGATGGTAAGTCTCTTCCACTTCGATACCATGCTGTTGAGCAATTGCCAGTGCATTCACGAAATTGATACTGCTACCGTGAGCCGATCCCAGAAATCCTTTGAGAAAGGCCAGAGTGATGAGTTTAACTTCGGTGATAGTACCACGAGTTTCTACATGAACAACATCAGTAGGTTGATTGTTGATCTGCTGTTGAAATATGCCGATCTTGGTGGCTAAATTAAGATGTGGTTCCAGGGAGCGAAGGAGAGAGAGATCAGAGATGGGGATATTGAGTGCATTTTCCAACTTACCATCGTTTAAATAATCTCTGATTTGCTCACAAACTGCCCGGGAGACTCCTTCTTTAGCTTCTTGTGTGGATGCTCCTAAATGAGGCGTAAGCAGAATATTAGGAGCTTTTGCCAAGGGAGTATCCAGAGCGGGTTCAGAGGAGAATACATCGACGGCAGAACCGGAAATAATACCCCTTTCCAGGGCGATCGATAGATCCTGTTCATTCACAACTCCACCCCGGGCACAATTTATTAGATAACTGGATGGTTTCATTGTTTTTAGTCGTTCCATGTCGATCAAGTCTTTTGTAGTTTCCACCAAAGGTACATGAAGGGTAATTATATCACTTTCTCTGCAGAGACGATCTACATCGACGAATTCTACATAATCTAATTCATAGTTCTCAGGCTTTATGTAAGGATCATAACCCAGGATTTCCATACCGAAACCGTACAATCGTTTTATTACTTCACTGCCCACTTTTCCCAAACCTATGACACCCAGTGTTTTTCCTCTAAGTTCTGAACCTACTAATCTATGACGTTCCCACTGTCCCTCCATGAGGGAGAGGTGACCACGATGCACATTCCTGACAAGCGATAGTATTAGAGCAATTGTGTGTTCTGCTGCGGCAATCGTGTTTACTCCAGGGGTATTCATAACAACAATTCCTCTAAGAGTAGCCTCCTGTATGTCGATGTTATCGACACCTACTCCTGCACGGCCTATCACTTTTAGCTTTGTAGCTTCTTTTAGAAGTTCTTGTGTAACTTTAGTCCCACTTCTGACTATCCAACCATCTATGTCAGGAAGGATTTTTTTTAGTTGTTCAGTAGGAGTATCAATTTTTTCTATGATTTTCAAGCTGGCACTCTTCAAAATACTCTTGCCGACATCTCCTATGGGATCAGTGATTAGAACTTGCATTACATTTCCTTCAAAACTTTATCCATCATTTCTAGAAGTTCTTCTATGTCATTTAATTGCAGATTACCCATATGAGCTATCCTGAATGTCTTCCCTTTAAGTGGTCCGTAGCCACCTGAGATTAAGAAACCGTATTTCAGTAAGCGACTGGACATTTCGATAAGATCAGTATTACCTGGATTACCTGCACATGTGACCGTATCAGACTCATAACCAGCTTCAGGAAAAAGTTCAAAATTCTGCCTGACCCATTTCCTGACTGTTTCTGCCATTGTTCTGTGACGATTGAATCTATTTTCTAACCCCTCAGCGAAGATACGGGCGAGTTGAGCTTTTAGTCCATACATATGTGGGATTGAGGGGGTAGAAGGTGTCTGCGACCTTTGAGCATATTTTTCCATTACAGTAAAATCAAAGTAATAACCCTTTTGGGGAATTTGTGAACTTCTCTCTAATATGTTTTCTGAAACAGAACAGATAGCAAATCCGGGAGGGAGGCCCCAACCTTTCTGCACACTAGCCAGTGCGATATCGATGTCTAATTTATCAATTTCAACTTTCACACTCCCCATGGAACTAACCATATCGACTAACAAAGCAACTTCAGGAAAATCGTGAATTACTTCCGCTATCTCTTCTATAGGATTCATTACTCCCGTTGATGTTTCGTTGTGGACAATAGTAATTGCATCATATTCCCCAGTTTGTATTGTTTCCCGAACAAGTTCTGGTTTTATTGCTTTTCCTAACTCCACAGTAATTTCGTCACATTCGAACCCGCAAGCTTTGGTGATTTCATACCATCTTTTGGAGAAGGCACCGCATACAAAATTAGCGCACTTTTTTTGGACGGAGTTGCGTACTGCAGCTTCCATCAGTCCTGTAGCAGTACAAGTACCTAAATAAATTCGGTTAGTAGTAAACAGAACTTTCTGAATACCCCTCACAACTTCATTATATAACTCTGAAAATTGAGGAGTGCGGTGACCAATAGGATATTCTGCTAAAGAGTCAAGTAAATCAGCATCAACATGAGTAGGACCGGGTATAAATAATTTAGGTTTGTCCATGGTTAAATTAACTCTAGAGATTGCATCACCATTCCAGCACCGACCTTAGGAAAAAAGAAAGTTGACTTCTGTGGTAACACCCTACCATCCCTTGTGGTTGACATTAAATCCATAATAGACATTGGTTGCATAATAAACGCCACCTGTAATTCCCCATCGTTAACAGCCTTAAGACACTCATCTCTTTGATGAAAATACATCAGATGCTTCTTGTTAGCAATCTCGTCTGTAGTCAGTTTTAATATTTCTCTCAGAATCTTGTCTTCGAAAAGTTGGACATCCAATAAGTTTGCATCAGAGCCATTTCGGGAATAATAACGGGTAACTTTATCATCTCTAAAACTAACGGACAAATAAGTTCTGCTACTATTAGGGACTTCTTTTGTGAAAAGAGTTTCGAGACCTGTAACCAACCGGTGAGTTTTCTCAGAAGATAGACCATGAATGCCACGGTGAGTAGGGAGAACACGCAACCCCTGACAGCTTGATGCTACGAGGTATGCCATGATATAGTCACTTTTCAAAGAGACATGATCTGAATGATCTTTGTGAAAAGCAAGGGCGGTTTCATAGCGATGATGTCCATCCGCAATAAGAATAGGTTGTTCAGCCAGTATAGATCTAAAAGAATTGATCCAAACGCTATCGGATGTCTGCTCGATTCGGAGATCAACCTCAGTTTCGCCATACAACTGACCACATTGAGTTTCTTCAACAGGAAAGTGCTCCAGCAAATCTTCACAGAGAAGGCCGTTATTTTCAAAAATGAAAAAGATAGGGCTGAAATTCATATGTGTCGTGTCTAAAAGATGATAGCGATCTTCTTTGGCAGCCTTATGGGTGCGCTCATGTCTTCTGATCCCATGGGTCGAGAATTCTTCCAATTTTAACAGAGTAATAAATCCATGCCTCTGTAGAATGTTATCATTGGTATCCCGAAATGATTCCGTTACTCGCCAAATACTGGGTCTATCAACGGGTAACAAAATATTGTTTTCCTTCCATTGCTGTAAAGTATTCGCTGCATTGGAATAGTGTTGTGGATCAGGCTTTCCGGCAACGGTTTCTGCTAGAGTCAGATTGACGATATTGAATGTGGAACGATGCAGCAATTCTTCTCTTTTCTGGGGCGATATAACATCATAAGGTGGTGCAATGACATCTGATAAATCATCAAATATCTTAGGATTGTACTGATAACCCCGGAATGGTATTATTTCTGGCATGTTATTCTAATATGAGCTAAGATGTCGATAAACTTGATGGAATTTAATATGTAGAGTATTCAATTCAAGAGAGGTTTGGTAATTAATTCGTGTATTACAAGAATCAACCCTATCACTACTGAAAATCATTTCTCCTGTGTAAATTAACATGCAAACCGAAAATCAAGGGAGGAACGATCTCGTGGAAGTTACACCAGTTACCTTTACACTCACAGAAAGTGATGTAGTTAAATATCGTACCCAAATAGACAACTTTCCTTTAGAAAAACAGCAAAAAATATTGAGCGAGTTACATGGAAAGCTCAAGAAGCTTTTGGAGAAAGAGGACATTTCTACTTTTGTACTACAACTTGTACAAGATGTTGATCGCATGTTCACCGTGCTGGTTTCTAACCCCGATCTGGATATTAAATCCCGTAAGATGATTCTATTTGCACTGAGTTATTTCATTGAAGAAAAGGATGAAATTCCAGATGAAATAGACATTTTAGGCTTTTTGGATGATGCAGTCATTGTTCGCTGGGTAATGGATGAGCTCTTAAAACTTCACCCCGAATTTTCGTCATCATGAAATATTTCCGTAATATAGTTTTTTCAACAGGGTTTCTATTTTTCGGTTGCCTTAGTGATACACAATCTCTCAAACCAAAGTCTCCAGTTGATTTAAGTTTTGCTCAGGCTTATGATGCCTATTCTAGTGGCAATTACCAGAAAGCCAAGCAGCTTTTCCTCCTTCATGTCCGCACTGACCGTCATGCTGTTCATTATGAGAGTTTTATGTTCCTTGCCGAATGTTATAAACAACTAGGAATGATAGATAGTGGTAGAGTAGTGCTTAATTCTGGAATTGCTTACATGGAAGGTTCTGGAATGAACGAGGAAGATGTGGCAGACCTGCGTAACTGGCGTTCAAGTTATCCCACCTTTCCACCGGAGTTGAGAGAAGAAAATGGCTTTGTTCCTTATAATGAAGCTCCGGCTCCTTTGGGAGGTATGAGAGCTCTGATTGAAAACGTATTTTATCCCTGTTCTCCTTACACTTCAGGGATTCGGGGTAGAATTATAATTCAAGTCCTTATTAATGAGGAGGGGGTACCTATAGACTTTGTTATCGAGAAATCACTTCACGAAGATTGTGATCTAATGGCGATTAGTGCTATTCAGAACACCGTGTTTATACCAGGAAAGCGCAAGGGGAGAGCGAGGAAAATGTGGGTGGCCATTCCGATTGACATTGGGACTCACGTCCAGAGATTTTGATCAGTATTATACCTGTGAATATAATAATGTTCATCAGGATAATAGATATCAGTAAAATATCGATTAATAAATTATGTCTATGTTCCATAAACTTCCTGAATTAGACATAATAAAAACATTCAACACC
>JBHHUM010000161.1:0-2454 GCA_046861645.1 Fidelibacterota bacterium
CTTCTGTAGATCTTCCCAGGCACCGGCGAGCTTCCGGATCGACAGTGGAAGGTGCTGATGACAACTTTCAGGGGATCCAGAACAACCATTCGACGCTCGGCATGTTTGTTGAGGTCCTGACGGACACAATATTCCAACAGTCCTGCATCAGCAACACCCTCACGCTTGGCAACCCCTACTCGCGAAGCAAAATCACGAATGGACTCCGGAGTAAATCCTCGACGGCGAAGCCCGGAAATAGTAGGCATCCGGGGATCATCCCAATCGCTCACAACTCCACTTTCTACCAATTCTCGTAACATCCTTTTGCTTAAAACTGTGTAACTCAAGTTAAGGGGAGCAAATTCAATTTGTTGGGGTCGATAAACTCTTAATGCTTCCAGAAACCAATCATAAAGCGGCCTGTGATCTTCAAATTCCAGTGTGCAGAGCGAGTGGGTGATCCGTTCAATAGAATCTTCCAAACCGTGAGCCCAATCATAAGTGGGATAAATGCACCAGTCGTCACCGGTCCTGTGATGAGTCGCCCGGAGAATTCTGTACATAACTGGATCACGCATATTCATATTGTTAGCAGCCATGTCTATCTTAGCCCTAAGAACTCTGGCACCATCAGGGAATTCTCCAGCTTTCATTCGCTTGAAAAGGTCAAGATTTTCTTCGATAGAGCGGCTACGGTAGGGACTCTCTTTACCAGGCTCTGTCAACGAACCGCGAGTGCTGCGAATCTCCTCGGCTGATTGATCATCCACATAGGCATCACCACTTTCTACCAATTGGCAGGCATATTCGTAAAGCTGCTGGAAATAGTCCGATGCATAATAGAGTCGCTCTTTCCAGTCGTAACCTAACCAGCGTACATCTTCGATAATAGACTGAACATACTCCTCTTCCTCACGCATGGGATTGGTATCGTCAAACCGGAGGTTACAGAGACCATTATACTGCTCAGCTAAACCAAAATTGAGGCAAATTGACTTGGCATGACCGATATGCAAATACCCATTCGGTTCAGGAGGAAAGCGAGTGTGTACACGTCCACCGTACTTTCCACTCCCGAGATCTTTATCGATGATCAGTTCGATAAAATTACGTGATCTATCTTCGACTTTATTCATCTTGAGAGATTTCTCTCTTAGAGAGAGGCAATTTATCCAAGGCAGTCCTGAGACGTCTAAAGCAGCTCTCTTCACCCAACATTTCCATTAAAATAAATAGAGATGGGCCATGAGGAACACCAGTCAGGGCTAAACGGGTGGGGTGAATCAATTTTCCAGGACTTATTCCTTCATCTTCAGCCAGATCCCTCAATGATTTTTCAAGTTGCCCAGCACTCCATTCTTCCATCCCCTTTAACTTTTGTAAAAACTTTTCCAACAAGATATTTACATCCTTATCTTTCCACCTTTTACTGACTGCCTTTTGATCATAATTTTCTGGATCGGTAAAAAAATAGTCCGACAGGTTCATTATTTCATTTAAAGTCTTCATGCGCTTCTTCTGAACTTCGATAATAGCTAAAAGATAATCTGGGACAACTTCCTGCTTCCATTCTGGATCAAGTTCATAGATACGTTCTAAGAGGTATTTGGCAGGTATTTTCATCATATGTTGTCCACTCATCCATTTGAATTTATGCTCATCAAAAACAGCTGGCTTCTTCACGACTCGATTTAAACTAAACTCGTGAATTAAATCATGTAGAGTGAATAGCTCGCGTTCGTCGCCGGGGTTCCAACCCAATAGGGCCAGGAAATTCACCAACGACTCAGCAGGATATCCCCACTCTCGATAATACTGCACTCCAATTGCTCCATGACGTTTACTTAGACGTTTTCCATCCGGACCAAGAATCATAGGAAGATGAGCAAAAGCAGGTATCCTCTTATTCAAGGCTTTATAGACTTGCAGTTGTTTGGATGTATTAGTAAGATGATCTTCCCCCCGAATCACTTGAGTGATTTCCATATCTGAATCATCAATAACTACAGTAAAATTGTAGGTCGCTGATCCATCTGTACGTTGAATAATAAAATCATCAATTTCCTGATTTTCAACTTCGATCCGGCCATAAACAGCGTCATCAAAACACGTTTTACCTTCGTCAGGAACCTGCAAACGAACACAATAAGGTTCCGCAGCATTTAATTTTCTCTTGATATCAAGATCTGACAATTTTAAACATTTTCCAGAATAACCATAAAATCCACCTTCTTCCTCGGCTTTAATTCTCGCTGCTGCCAGGTCTTCTTTGGTACAGAAACATCGGTAGGCTTTCTTTTCTGAAAGGAGGTGTTTGATTACTTCTCGGTACTTATCTTTTCTGCGTGATTGGTAAAGCAGTGGACCATCCCAATGTAGTCCCAACCATCGGAGCGAATTACAGATTTGATCTACATATTCATCTTTTGATCGAATTTCATCAGTATCCTCAATCCTAAGATAGAATTTCCC
>JBHHUM010000162.1:0-2445 GCA_046861645.1 Fidelibacterota bacterium
AAGTGTCGCACCTGACGACCAAGCACGTCATAGATTATCATTGTCACATGGGCATTCTGAGGAAGTTCATACCTGAGGAATCGCACCTCAGTGAGCGGTCATGTTAATCGAAAAGTGTTTATAAAGCTCGTTGAATAGTTATTAACATTAAAAGATCGACATTTAAATAGATATAACGGGTCTGTTAATCCCCATGAGATAACATTGGTAACGGTATTATTGTGTTCAGCCTGATTTCATTTTACTTTCCATATAATTCAGGTGCTGAATTAAAAATGAGAATCCGTTTTCATTATAATAAGTTCGTACATCAGATGATACAATGGAACCGAGTTTGACTTTGAAATCATTAGGTTTTAATGCTTCCAGTACATGCTTCACTTTGATAATGGATTCTCGAGAAGCAACAATCTCAATTCCCCGCCGTATGAGAAATTCAATATCAAATGCATCGCGAATCTCTTCACGGTCCAGTAAAGCATTAATTTTCAGCTCCATCATTTTGGGAAGCGTAATGGTAGTAACCATGGTTTGAGTTTGTGAATATTTAGACCAGGCAATGGACTGCTCCACATCCGTATATCGATTATTAGTATTGATCTCCAGTTTCAGTTTTCTTGGGAATTGAGGGGATGAAAATTCCAAAAGGATAGTGTTCCGCTTAACCTGAAAATTTCTAATTTGGTATTCTGTCTCAAAAACACCCTTCAGCCGATCAGCAAGGATGGGCTTATCTCCCTTTTTCTTCAAGTAAAAATCGAGATCAACTGAATAACGATTCAGTTCATGGCATAACCGCAGCATGGTACCACCGCCAAAAACGAGCTTTTCAAGTAATCTGGCACTTTGGAGTCGTGAAAGAACTTGCATTTCGAATTGTTCATGCTGTTCAAATATTTCCATATCTTTTCCACCAGTTTTGAGTTTTTTCAGGAAGTTTCATAAGCCATCTATCAAGAATATTCCTGCTTATACTATTCCATTCCAGGGCATTAAGATCAATAGCATATTTTCCAAATGAAGAGAGATAAATACAGTCTATCAGTGCTTTTTCCGGCTCTGCGATGAAGAGGCCATCTTTACGTGTAAAACCTCTATATAAGTTTTTATCAATTTTAATGAAGGCAAATTCTATTCCCTCTATTTCCTTAATGTAAGTGCGTTTTATTGCTATAGACTCTATTCGCCCCGTAGGTATCTGTGTGGTTAGCTCATACATTGCCAATGCTGTCAACAGCGACACATAAGACGGAACTTGAATGCGATTAGCAAGTTTCATCTGATCGACCCATTTTAATTCATCCCACCGAGTTTTGAGGATGTATAGATTGTTCTTTAAGCGAATATATTCTCCCTTACCTGCCTTACGGGAACAATATACACGAGCAGAAGCAGAGGATATATTTCTGATTTTGGCAATATCATCCACGGTAAAACAATCAACTTTGTTTATTCCTTCAAGTATCATGTTCTAAATATATATAATTAATGTTATCATTAACAATATATATTTAGTAGTCAGAAAGATGCCCCTGCCCTCGCCCAGATGAGGTTCGAAAACTATTATGAAGACCGCGCAGTCCAGATCATGTACATAGGCCACTTTGCTGATGAGAACGGCTACAGGCTGTACAAAAAACACCACGAGATTTACCTGGGCGATCCCCGGCGGACGAAGCCGGAAAACCTGAGGACCATCATCCGGCATCCGGTGATAGAAGAGTAAGCAGTCTAACCAAGAAACAAGAGTACCAGTAAACCTGACCTTTCCGCCAATGTACTAAAAGCAGAAAAGGAGAATTATCTATCTCAAGAGAAGGAGCTTCTTGGATGAAACTATCTTGCCTACCTCGATCCGATAGATATACACTCCACTCGCCACAGAATTGCCCATTCCATCTTTCCCATCCCATAACACTGATCTGAACCCAGCTGCCTGCTCGGAATCCACCAGCCTGCGCACTTCCTTGCCTAAAATGTCATAGATTTTCATTGTCACATGGGCATCCTGTGGAAGTTCATACCTGATGGTAGTGGACGGATTGAAGGGATTGGGATAGGCAGAATTTAGAGAGAAGCGTTCTGGTACAGGGACTGATACAACATCAGGAGGATGCTCTTCCCCAAGAAGCTCCCGCAGGAAGTACGCCGCCTCTGTGCTGGAGTAGTCATTCAGAATCTGCTCATAGCACTGATCTGCTCTGGCAGCCAGATCACTTTCACTCGTTATTCTCCCGAGACCAGAACCCGACATCCCTTCATAAATCAAAGCCTGCTCAAAAAGAGCCCAAGCAGCTTCGTCATCAGAATCCTGTGATTCATAGGTTCCAATCACCTCTTCGGATCGAGCCAGCGCTTCGTCAAACTCCCTCTCACCAGAATAGACAGTCACGGAGTAATCATACGCTACTGTGCCAGCCAACGATTGACCATACTGCTGGTGTA
>JBHHUM010000163.1:0-2424 GCA_046861645.1 Fidelibacterota bacterium
CTGCGAATTGAAGAGTTTGCCCTGAGGGCTGTTGGAATGAGTTATCAAGAAATAGCTGCTGCCGGTGGGGGTATCCTGGCCAGCGTCCGTGCAGTACGGGAAGCCTCTCAAGAGGAATTGGAGGAAGCTATACTTCAGCGCCTGGAGAAATTCCTGGCTCTCGGCACGACTACCCTGGAAGCAAAAAGTGGTTATGGTCTCTCACTGGAGGCGGAGTTGAAGTCCCTGCGAGCCCTAAAACATGCTGCTGACCGGTCCATGATAGATGTAGTGGTCACGTTTTTAGGAGCTCACGATTTTCCCCAGGAGTACCGTCGTCGAAAGGATGACTATGTGGCCTTAATCTGCGAAGAGATGATTCCCGCGGTGGCGGAGGAAAATTTAGCTGAATATTGTGATGTGTTTTGTGAAAAAGGTTGGTATACCGTAGAGCAATCACGTCAGATTCTCGAGACAGCCATTAATTACGGTCTGAAACCTCGTCTCCATGCTGATGAGTTTACTGATTCCGGAGCGGCCTCATTAGCGGCAGAGATAGGTGCTACCTCTGCGGATCATTTGATGTATGTTTCAGAGGTGGGATTGCGTAAAATGGGTGTCGCCGGTGTGGTTGCCACACTTTTACCGGGAACAACCTTCTTCCTGGGCCAACAAATGTTCGCTCCAGCCAGAAAAATCATTGATGCTGGTTTAACTGTTGCCCTGGCCACTGATTATAATCCGGGCAGCTCCTTCATCCAATCTTTACCGTTTATCATGAGCCTCGCCAGCCTATACCTGCAAATGACCGTAGAGGAAGCTTTTAGAGCGGTTACGTTTGGAGGCGCTGCGGCTTTACAGAAACAGGAGCAGATGGGCACTATTACGGTGGGGCGACAGGCTGATATTGTCTTATGGGCCATCGATGATCTGGCTGAGCTTGCCTGTCGAATTGGAGAAAATCGCGTACAAGCGATAGTGAAGCGTGGTGAGATCATGAAGTTGTCATGAAATTCTTGGAGTGATAGTTCTAACAGTTTATATTTCCGCCACTCAATTTCTCATTTGAATATGAAAAGAAAGATATCCCTGATTATTTTACTCCTGGTGGTGATACAAATGTCGTCACTGTCTGCCAGCAACCGATTTTATCAAATTATCGCCTCAACAGCCAAGCAGTATCGAGTCGAAGTAGAAATGGATCAGATGAAACTGGTACCCGATGGCAAAGGGGGAAACGCCTTTCATATCTCTCTGGACAGTGGGCGAGGAAACTATGAAATGGTCATGTTGGCTGGTTACATCGCAGTGGGTTATGCCATGCAATCAGGGATGAAATTGTCACAGATCATGGTGACCGTTTATGTTCCTGTAAGTGGCGGATACCAGATTACAACTACCTGTCAACCTGAAGAATTGTCCCAATTTATGAGTGGCAAGATAGATAGCGCGGAGTTTGTGCGCCAGATTACTTACATTTGAACAGATAAAAAGGAGAAGAAGATGCCAGAACTGAATCCTTTCGGACTTGAAGAAGTGCTGTGGAGTTATTTAAGAACTATCGGCTGGGCTATTGTCGCATCATTGGGATTTGCCATAGGTATCGGATTGGCCATTAAAGTTTTCGACTGGATGTCCACCGATATTGATGAATGGGAAGAAATTAAAAAAGGCAACCTGGGTGTAGCCGCTATTTTTGTTGCCCTCGTCGTCATGGTTGGACTGGTTATTATTAAAGTTCTCTAATCGGGTTACTAAAACTGATTTCAGAAGGGTGGCTAAGGGCTACCCTTTTTATTTTTGAGCGGGATGATTAATCCAGACAGGATTTGTATAACAATGATAGCAGTTACCCTCTTTATCTTTAGAAGTAGCTCGACCTCTTATATAACCCCTGATACCAGTAACATTATACGATATTACTTCTGTATGAGTATGAGTATCTAGATTAAAGTTAAAGTGAATGATCTGGTTCTCTCCTGCAGACCCTAAATCTCCAAGGAGCAGTTCAAAGTTGTCCAGATTTCCAAATTCTTTAGAAGAAGAACAAGTTAAAGAAATGCTAATATTATTTCCATTAACATATTCACCTAAAGTATAACTTTTATTGTTTTTACTGGTTTTGATACTGATTTCCATTAATGGTCCATTGGAGATTACACAGCATCCCTGTCGAAGGGCTTGCAGGATAGCCGGTAAGGATAAACCATTCTTCAAGAAAATTCCGGTACGGCATTTGCCGAGGATTTGATCAGTGTGATCCCAAATGGAAATCATGGGGAATTTGATCTGTCGAAAGCGATTGAAGTTACCGTGGGCATCATTGCCGGCATAAATGTACTTTGTCTGCCCTTTTAATAGCGATTTTATCCAGTAATGGATACCTTCATTAAAGTCATCATTAAAACTGCCGTTAAGAACCTGAAAACCGGTTAAATTGGGTAA
>JBHHUM010000078.1:0-9858 GCA_046861645.1 Fidelibacterota bacterium
TAAATTCTTTGGCGAAAGAAAAGGCGTTTGGGAATTTCCGATATTTAATTCAAGGAAGCTGCTTTTGGAAAACTATATAGAGGCATGCTCTGTATATAGGAAAAGAGTCTGGGAAGAATGTAATGGTTTCGATCCTGATATGGGAATTATGGGATATGAAGACTGGGATTTGTGGATTGGCGCGATGGAAAGGGGATGGAAGTTTCACTTAATTAAAAAAGTTTTGTTTGACTATAGAGTCAGAAATGACTCTATGATCGCAACTTGTAATATTCCTGAAAATCGCAGTTATTTGGTTAGATACATATGCAATAAACACAGGGCTACTTATATTAAGAACCTGGAGTATGTTATATCAGAGAAAGACATGGCCTCTATGCGAATAAATAATCATTATGCAAATCTAGCGGCAAAGATTGAAATGATAAAACAAACCTTTGCCTATAGACTTTATTTGAAAATTAAAACCCAAAATATTTTATGGAAAATACTTAGTAAAACAAGAAAAGCGGCCTCGAAGATATTTCTTTAAGACTTAGATATTTAATAATCTCTTCAAAAATTCTTGAGACGCTTGCTGGCAAATTTAAAGATAATTCGAAAAAATTGTTGGAATTTCACATGTCATTGTCCTATATTAGACAAATCCTCCATTAGTAAAAGGGGATTTGTTTGCTTATTTTTTTGTTTAATATTTGTGCCAAGTAAAAATCGCATCCGTAGAAAAAATTAAATTAAATCAATTTGCCGAGAGAAGGGAGTTAAACAAAATGTTGAAAAACCTTTTGCCAGCCTTAGGTCTCCTAAGAAAAACTGTAATTTTTAGCACGCTTTTAGTCTTAATTCCATTTTTTGTAGCCACCGTTTCGTCAGATTCTATGGCCCAATCTGGCACAGGTATAATCCGTGTGGCGCCCACTGGCAGCGATACCCCTGGCTGTGGTTCGGTTGGTTCGCCATGTGCGACACTTCAATTTGCGGTTAATGAGATTCCGGTGGGTGGGACTACTACTATTCAGGTTGCGGCAGGGACTTATGTTTCTACTGTCGGCAACGAAGTGGTCGAAATTGTTGGTAGAAACATAACAATGGAAGGGGGTTATACAACGGCTTTTACAGCGGCTGATCCGGTTACAAATGTAACAATTATCGACGGTCAAAATGCACGGCGAGGGATTACCACAAGACCGGCGGAGGGTCCTATTGACCCCATCCTGATACTGAGCGGTGTCACCCTGACCAACGGCAATGCACCAACTGATACTTCTTCTCTCAGTAGTTTTGGGGGCGCTTTAAACTCATTTAGCAGCACAGTTACACTTTCTAATGTTAAGGTTACGAATAATATCGCAAGAGGGCTTGACAGCAGTTCAGGAATACCTGGCGCTGGAGCCGGTGGTGGATTATCTTTTCGACAATCGGATGCTACACTTTCTAATGTGGTACTTACTGGGAATACTGCTCAAGGTGGGGATGGTACCGGGAGTGCGCCGCGTGGCGGTCTCGCCGTTGGCGGTGGTTTTTTTGCCTTTGAAAGCACCACTTCTATTGTTGATTTGACAGCCAGTAATAACCTGGCACAGGCAGGCGATGCCCCCGGTAGTTTTGGCACTGATGATGGTGCAGAGTTTACTCAACGGGCAGACGCATTAGGTGGAGGGCTAAACTTTACGTTCAGTACGGTTTTTATTAATAGCTCGACAGTGAAAGATAATATCGCTCAAGGGGGTGACGCTGCTGAACTAGCCGGAGGTGGTGATGGTGGGGGCATCTATATTGAGCGAGCTCCAGAAACAGCTATAATACTTTCGTCCACGATTACGGATAATACTGCTCAAGGTGGAATAGCCTCAGGACTACGGGGTGGGGAAGGCTTGGGCGGTGGTGTGTTCGTATCTGCCAGCGATGCTGATTGTGATGAACTAACAATCTTGAATAATAACGCAATCGGTGCTACGGGAGGTACTGAAGGTGGTAGTGCCGGAGGCGGAGGGTTATATTTCAGCCCTTTGTTTGACTTAAGTGCGAGATTTAACCTGAACGGGACCAATATGATTGTTGGTAATAACACCGCCACGGCTGGTCCGGGTGCCACCAATGGCTTGTCTATAGGCGGAGGTTTGCATTTTAGTCATAGTAGCGATGTAATACTGAATCATGTCACCCTGGCCAGAAATGTTGTAAGGAACGGTGAGTTTAATTTTGGTGAAGCTATGTTCGTCCAAAACGAGGCAATCTTGACTTCAAATTTTGCGATTATAGCCGACCATCTTAGTGCCCCTGCTGTCTCGGCAAATCCAACTGGCATTGCAACCCTTAACCGTACTCTCTGGGATAATAACATCCTGAAATTTAGTGGAAACGTTATCGATAACGACCCGCAGAGTGGCTCACCTGACTTTGTTAATCCAGCACCACCGGATAGTTCAACAGATTTTTATAATCCAGAATTTGTTGCCCAGGCTGATAGTCTACCTGATTTTCATATTAAAGAATCTTCTGCCGCTCGTGACAATGCGATAGGTAGTACCACACCTATCGATATTGACGGGCAAAGCCGGCCTTTTGGCAGCGTTGCTGATCTTGGGGCTGATGAGTTCGCTCCACCTCTGTCATTAGATATAACGGCAAATGATTTAGATGGACCAGTTACGCTGGATACCGGTACTCTTTCGGTCAAAGTAGGTCTAACTTCAGGTATAAACGGAGACTGGTGGGTGGCAGCAAATGTTTCTGGTACATCGACATTAGATGGTTGGTATTATTACAAACTTCTTGGTACCCCTACCCCGGGATTTGTATTTGCCGGCCCTTCTCCTTTTGATATTGATGTTACATTCCAAGGCCCTTTGTCTAACATAACCCCACCATTTGAGGTATTAAAGATTGGAGTACCTCCGCCAGGCACTTATACATTTTATTTTGCTGTCGATCCGAATGTGAATGGCATATTAGAGATTGATGACAAGTTGACGTTTGATTTGGTGAAAGTGGTTGTACCTTGATGGTCATCTGGAAGTAATAGGGGGGGAACATCAACCGTTTAAAATGATTACGACCATATATTAAAAATGAAGCAATATTAGATGTGCCTTTATTTCTGCCTTGATAGTTTTACCCCCCCCCTTGCAGAAAATGATAGTCCCGCAGGGGATGATAGGTTCATAGTATGAGAAATTTCCATTTTTTCAGACAAGATTATGTCCTCATCCAAGCTGCATGGTCTGACGAGTAAGTGGGAGGGATGATCAGGATAAATCTTAGTCATGTCAGGAATTGTCGTTCCCTTAATCAATGATTAACAGGAATATAAAAATCTTGCCTGCCGAGAGACTTTTTCGATAGTCTCTCGACAGAAAAGTATATCGTGTTTATCCTGTCAAAAATTCCGCCAGTAGGGCGTTAACGTGAATAAATGGGTCTATTTGAGTTCCCCTTTGATTACAGCAGGGGGATCGGTAACCGTTGGCTTCGGTCCTATTGCAGGGTCGCTATACTCGTCGGTTGGTGCGGCAAGACCACTTGAGGTATCCAGAACGGAACAATCAGTATCGCTCAACGCCCTCATGGACTGCTCCTTCTCTATGGCCTTAACTATGTACTGATTGGTGTCTCCCATGAGTGTGCCGTCCTTGATGCTGAATTCAGGGTACCAGCGGAAATCTCCATCGTCATCATTAAATGGTATGCCGTGCAGTTCACCAAAACCACTGTAGTCAAGCTGGTAAATCCTGCCATCATAGGTAGAATCACCATTCGCATCGTTGGCGGTTGAATGGGTATAGGTTATGTGCAGTGGGGGGTCAAAAGAAACAAGTGTATCTGAATCATCCTTAATACCAGTATACTGGTTCCACTGGTTGTGCCCTGTCTCCCAGGTGTAGAAGACGTCTTGATTCCAAATTTCCCATGGCCCATCTACCAACACTGAAGTATCAGCAATCATTGCTCCTGACTGAAAACCCCATTGGTTTGGACTGCTCGGGCCAGGCTTTACCCCACTGGCAAGCGCTACATCCTGTACCCCATACTGCAAAGTAAGAGAATCCTTTACAAAGGTGTATTGATGGGGGCTGCTTGTTTCATCGGAATTGGGAAGAAATGGTGTATCGCCATTCCAATCTGCCTGATTCTGGGTAATATTGGGCTTCAGACAATCATAGTAGCAATATAAGGTGACGTCTCCAGCAAGAGCGCTACTGCTCATAAACTCCTCTTTATAGAATGAGATAGGTGTAGCGTCAGTTGGACTTCCTGTTTCAGGATATATGAATGAAACACTCCCGCCGAGAGCATCTGACCAGAACCCAACCCAGTCATTGGGGCTGAAAGCCATGGTTTCTGGTCCATAGGCTTCCCAAGAGGAGGAGGTCATTGTATCGCTCCTCACAAATTTCTTCTCAAAGACCTTGTTGGTACTATCCCAGAAGACCTGGAATTCTTTACCTGATACATCGTCCCAGTAATTTAGGGGTGTAGTCTTCAAATCACCAAGGGTCTTCTCTACCTTGGTATGTTTGATAAGCTTTCCGGGAGCCTTAACAACGCTATAGCTTTCGCCACTGCCACCATCGTGTGTATCACGGGTAACGGTATCGCCTGAATTAATCATAACTTCAGGGGGGACCCAGAGTCCCCAGTAGCCTATCCAGCCAAATTCTCCATCGGCAGTCCTGATACTAAAGCCGGAGTTTCTTTTAATGCGGGAGCCGTCGGAAGAATCGTACAAGCCATACCTCCAGACCATGCTATTAAAGTCATCACGGTCAAAGCACTCGTTGGTAATACCACCGTCGACAGAGCGGCGGAGGTTATTTGCATTGTAGGCAACATCATATTCACTTTCTCTTACATCAAATTCGCCTCCACCGGGACCCATATCAAACCTCTCCATTGAATATGTGTAAGCCTGTCCGGTTAGACCATCTGGGGATGTCAATACATGGGCCTTTTCCAGCATAGCAAATGGAGTTGTGTCATTACCCATGGACGAATAAAAGACATATTCTATCTTGCCATCATCATTTTCCACCGTCTTCAGGTTGCCTGTAAAAATGGTGAATGGAGAGTCATGTGGCGCTATAGAGGGGATGGACTTGAAGGTCATGGAAAACTTACCATAGGGGTTTGTCTCACTGGCTCCCTCGGTTATGACAAGATTGATATAGATAATTTGGTCCATCATATCTTCAAAGTCATCAGAACCTGAATCTTTAGATTCTTTAACCCATATTTTCACAATATGTGGAGAACTAGTGTCTGTACGGGAAGAGTTTACCACCCAGAATTCAAGTTTACCGGCGTCTGCACCGCTGGACTTTCCAGTTGACCCTGTTGATGACTTGTTTCCTCCCTTTTCACAACTATCCATGTCTACCATGGCTATATAGTCCCCTTTATTTACCATCTTCGAGTATCCAGTCTGGTCAATTGCACAGAGTATCTCGTTAACCATGTTCAGGGGGTCTATGGCTTCATCATAAACCCATACATCTGTCTTATCGGTATAGTAGGGAGCGGTAGTAGGTATGACTGCATCCATTTCCGCAATGGCGTCACCTATTGCAAGGGGACTATCAGAAGCGCTCTCTGCGGCAGCTTCAACCACTGATAACTTGTCAGGGATCTCAAGACCACTAACTCCTGCAAAGTTAAATACCGAAGAGCCCATAATTCCTATTACGTCCGTGGTTCCCGGGGTAGCAAGCGCCATATAACAGGTATAGTTCCCACCTAGCTCTCCTCCTGAAAAGGTGTATTGAAACAAGGGGAAGCTACTCAGGCTGTATCCAGAAGGCAAGGTAATGTTTGTGACTAAAGGCGTCCATGTGGAAGGATCTACATTACCCGGATTGAAGGTAACACCGCCTGTACTGATGTCATACTCTAAAAATAAAAAGGTTCCGTCCGGGAGCATTAACGCCAGGTATGCGTCAACTGTTATTTCCGAATCAGGATTACTCAAACCAACAGACAGGTCCATCCTCTCACCAGTACTATAAGTGGCGGCATTGGTGGACACAGTAGCAGTAAGGGCATGAGCAGGTAAAACGTGAACCAGATATGTCAAAATTAAAGTCAATAACAATACTGTAAATCTTCTTACTTCCATGGCTTTATTCCTTTCTTAAAAGATTACTTTGTTACAGAAAACAAGTAAAGTTCTTTCATATTTAACGGCTGTGTAGTCAAAAACTTTAGCAAATTGGTTTAATACATTTTAATTGCCGCAAATCCCATATGATGCTTAACCTGCCCGAATGACTCCCCGCCCGGATGAATCCGTTCGGACGGGTCGGGCAGGGTTCAGGCGGGTGCGAGAGCCTTCTTTTATGCATCTTGTGTACCAAAATATTTCAAACTCAAAAAATAAACTCCAGATAAGCTTTAAACATCCGTTTTTAAAAATGATATGGTAAAAGGTTTAGAAAAATTTATAAGGAGGTTTGTAAAAAAATATCAACGTCTTTGTTATAAAATGAAACACCTTTGTTACAAAATGAAACACTCATAAACTAAGGGAGTTATCCCTTTAAAGCAGGACAATTTCAAAATTTGGTTTAATACCATTCCTTTAAAAACTTTATACACTATTTTCATGCCAACCTAGATATATAAGTAAGAGGTAGCGACATTATCGGGTTTGATAGCCCTATATGGTGGTGCTCTATTACCAGACATTAGGGCTAATAGCTCTGACGGGACTGTAACTCCAATTGACAACCTTTCAGTAAAAGTAGCGCTTGATCCTGAGAGCCGTTTGAGTGACAATGTTGACTGGCGGGTGGCAGCAAATGTTTCAGGCACATCTACAATTGACGGTTGGTATTATTTTGATGTTATAGCGCCTTTGGATTTGTACCTGTTGGTGCTTCTCCTTTTGACCCTCTTGCTATACACCAGGGCCCTTTTTGAACCTGGTATCCTTGTAAAATCACCAAGGTGGCAATATATGAATTTGTTAAAAAACCAAACCAATAAGTATAATATCTTATTATTGAATATAAAACACTTTATATTCCCTGGGTTCAATCGTGGTTTTCTGGATATATCTCTATATAAGTTATTATATTTCAATATGTTAGTGTTTGATCTTATCCTAAAATTATATAAATAGTCTATTTTCTTCTTGACATTTCCAATTTCTAAAATAAAATCACTTCAGATTGTATCTTAACACACCAATTATAGAAATATACCGGTCAATAATAAAGAAAGGGTGGTTATTTAAATGTTTATGATTAAAAGAAGCATTTCTATTTTTTTGATTTATTTAATGATAAGTATGTTTTCCTTAAACTACACGACTTTTGCAGATCCACCGCCACCAATAACACCTCCACCAGAATGCGATCCGGTACCAAAGGTCTTCTGTTTCCGCATCACAGATATTCGGTGTGAAGAAACAGATCCGGAAAAGGATAAATTCACCTTCGAATTTGAGGTATTAAATTGGTCTAATAAAAATGCGTGCGATCTCCACCTTGTACTCAATACTGGCACGGGGTATGGTTCAGTAGTTGATAGTGAACCAACTTTTATGGGAGCCGGCATTGATTCGAATGGACGGCCAATTAAATGGGAGGATATCGATGCAGATACGAATTTAGAAGGCGATACAGACGATTTGGAAGACACAGATAACGACGGTATGCTTGATGGTGGTGAGGACAAAAACGGGAATATGAGACTCGATAACGATCCAATGCCCGGTAATGCAAACCCGACAAATAACTGGACTGTTACCAGTTCATCATCTACGGCTATTCAATATGATGCGGGGACATGCATTCCATTTATCGATTTAGTTAACCTGTGCCTTGATGACGCAACACATTTACCATTTCTAGACCGTACCGATCCGGAGACCATCGACGACGGTCCTAACGTCCTCGATGGTTTCAAGTTTACGGTGGATGATTTCGATGATGGAGAAATTCTTTCGATAAACTGGATGTTAACTGACAGTGATGGAAACTTCATCGGTACTCCTAGTGGGGGTAATGCATACGGATTTGGGACAATAAACCTCGCGCGTAAAGACACGGGTGCCCCATTGATTGGTACCGTCTTTAATGGCAATACAGGCTTTAGTCAGAACAAGGAATTCTTTTTTGACTCTGTCTACAATGTACCTGGTCCTTGTTTTTCAACATTTTGGCTAGAGTTCGGTGCAGGAATTATTGCACCGAAAAAGAATCCCGAAGACCCTGGTCCCGAGCCAAATGTAGAACCACTGGTTAAAAAACTTGCTTTCGTTATAGATGATACTGGGAGCATGGGTAGTGAAATCGGTGCTGTTAAGACCTGGCTAACTACCTTCGTTGGTTTGATCGAAACCTCTGGGAAAACGTTTCCTCAGACCGCCATCATAACTTTCAAAGATAATGTGACTCAGAGAATCTGCAGCAATGATCCTGATCAGCTTAGGGCTATAATAAATAGTCTTTTTGCCTCAGGTGGAGGTGATTGTCCTGAAGCTTCTAATGCGGCATTGATTGCTGCAGCAGGAGTGTTAGATCCATTTGTAAATGCCGTTGCTATCATGGCCACCGATGCGAATTCCAGGCCTGATGGCCCATCCGCAGCAGCTGTAGTTTCGGCATTCTTAGCAAAGGGTGCGACAATTTCAGTACTGCTTAGCAGCAACTGTAAATTTGTTTCGTTCAGCGATAAAGGATACTCTATGGGGGATCCCGTTTTCCAGGAGGAGAGTGAGTTACCACCAGAAGCGGAAAGCATGATAATGGACATAATAAATCAGGGGGATGATACGCTTGGCGCTGAAGATGCTGAGGTAACCTTTTCAACTGTTGCTGGCGAGACAGGAGGAATATTCAAAACCCTGGCAAGGCCATTCTCCGGGGATGCCGAAACAGCTTACGTAAACACTGCTACCAACGTGTCTGTTTCCACAGTGGTACCTGCTGTATCTCTTGTTAATCCGGATGATGCTCCCAGAGGATCTACCGTTAGCGTTGAGATAACCGGATCAAACACCAGTTGGACCTCAAGCAGTATTGTTGCAATCGGTGGATTTACGAGCGTCGTAAACTCTACTACGGTTAATTCTCCAACTTCAATCACGGCCAACATCACGATTCCATCTGGAGCGCCAACAGGGTTCTTTGATGTCACCGTTACGACTGCCTTGACTGACCCGCTGAGTCTTGCACTGGGTGATGGGGTCACAGAAACCGCCCCTGGTCTTGGAGCCTTTCAGATCACGGAACCTACTGGCTTTGCTACCATAACTTCTATTATACCATCCAGCGGAGGTCAGGGAAAAACCGTCGATCTGGCCATTTCAGGCATAGACACCAATTTCGACGCTACGAGTATGTTAAGTTTCAGAAAAGATTTTGCTGATGATACGACTATCATTGTGAACTCTGGTAGCGTTGACAGCCCTACTTCTCTGCATGCAAATATCACCATTGGAAGTGGCGCTGAACTCGGCTTTAGAGATGTTCTGGTAACGACTGGTTCGGAAGTTGTTACTAAGACGAATGGACTCTTGGTCACAACTCCTCCTCTAGATATTCCCAGGATCACTACAGTAAATCCCGCTATTGGAGCACCAGGCGCTACCAGCCTGGATGTGGCTATTACGGGAGTTAATACCAATTTCGTGGATGGTACCAGCGTGGCTAACTTTAGTGGGACCGGTATTACGGTCGTTTCAACTACCGTGACCAGTCCGACACAGGCTACTGCACGGATCAATATCGATTCGTCTGCATCCCTGGGGGTTCGAGATGTTTCTGTAACGACAGGGGCTGAAACGAAACCGGTTTTTAAACTCCTTAACGCTGACTACTTCTACCCCGTGAATCCTCAACAGGAATGAAGTCAGTC
>JBHHUM010000021.1:0-33385 GCA_046861645.1 Fidelibacterota bacterium
GTGATGATCGCCGGAAGTAAACGTACCCCAATTGGTGCTTTCCAGGGATCGTTAGCGAGTGTTCCAGCAGCCCGCTTGGGAGCGATTGCCATCGAGGCTGCCCGGAAAGAGAGTGGAATTTCCCGTGAGTTGGTGGATGTGGTCATCATGGGGAATGTGCTTAGTGCGGGACAAGGACAGGCTCCAGCTCGACAGGCGGCTCTCTACGCGGGTCTTCCGGAAGCAGTAGAATGCCTGACAGTTAACAAAATGTGTGGTTCAGGGTTGAAGGCGGTAATGCTGGCTGCTCAAGCGATCCAATGTGGGGACGCTGAGATTATTGTTGCAGGTGGGATGGAGAGTATGAGTTTTGCTCCATTCCTTATCCCAAGAGCCAGAACCGGTCTCCGGGTGGGTCATACCGAACTGGTGGATAGTATCATCATGGATGGTTTGTGGGATGTCTATAACGATAAGCACATGGGCAGTTGTACGGAAACCTGCGTTCGCAAATATAAGTTCACCCGCGAGGAGCAGGATGAATTTGCCCAGGAATCTTATGTTCGCGCTCAAAAGGCTCAAAATAGTGGTACATTTGCCAGAGAAATCGAGCCAGTGAAAATCGAGGATCGTAAAGGGAGAATCTCAGTAGTAGCAGATGATGATGAACCACAGCGGGCAAACTTTGAGAAGATGAAGAATCTCCGCCCGGCCTTTGAGAAGGACGGAACAGTGACAGCAGCCAATGCTTCCAAGATCAACGATGGTGCGGCAGCAGTAGTGATGATGAGCGCGGAAAAAGCTGAGGAACTGGGAATTAAGCCGGCGGTTCGGATAGTGGCTCAGGCGAGCTTTGCCCAGGATCCTGAATGGTTCACCACCGCCCCGGTGGGGGCTATTCTTAAAGTGTTAGAAAAGTCGAGTCTGGAGGTGGGAGATATCGATCTGTTCGAGATCAACGAAGCCTTTGCAGCAGTGACAATGGCTGCAGAGAAAGAGTTGGGACTGGATCACGACAAAGTGAACATCCACGGAGGAGCTGTAGCGCTGGGGCACCCCATCGGCGCCAGCGGAGCCCGCATTCTGGTGACACTCCTAAACGCTATAGAGAGCCGTGAGGCGAAACTTGGGCTAGCGTCACTCTGCATTGGGGGAGGTGAGGCGTCGGCGATGATCGTGGAGAAACTATAGAAATGGATTTCGATTACACAGAGGAACAGATATTGGTTCAGAAGACTGCCCGTGAATTTGCCCGGGAGCAGTTAGCGCCTGGCGTTAAGGAACGGGATGACAAGATGGAGTATCCGGCGGAGCAGATCAAGATGCTTGGTGAGATGGGCTTCATGGGAATGATGGTCCCGGAGGAGTGGGGCGGCGCTGGTTTCGATACACTAAGTTACTGTCTTGCTGAAGAGGAAATTTCCCGTGAGGATGCTTCTGTAGGAGTGGTACTTTCAGTGAATAACTCTCTGGTATGCCAGCTTTTGATGGATTGGGGAAATGAAGATCAGAAGGAAAAGTATCTGAAAAAGCTGGCGTCAGGTGAGTGGCTGGGCGCCTTTTCTCTTAGCGAACCTCAAGCCGGTTCAGACGCCTCCAATCTACTCTGCACCGCCAAGCGGGATGGTGATTATTACATCCTGAATGGTACCAAGAACTGGGTTACTAATGGCATTCATTCCAATGTTGTGATTGTGTTTGCAGTAACGGAGAAGGGAGTAGGGCACAAGGGAATTTCCGCTTTCATCGTAGAAAAGGGAACTGATGGTTTCACTACAGGTAAAAAGGAAAACAAATTGGGAATACGTGCCTCGGACACTTGTGAACTTTATTTTGATCATTGTCAGATACCAGTTCAAAATCGACTTGCCAATGAAAGTGATGGCTTCAAGATTGCCATGAAGACACTTGATGGTGGCAGGATCGGGATCGCCTCGCAAGCCCTGGGTATTGCCCGTGCCGCTTTAGAAGAGTCAGTCCGTTATGCTCAGGAGCGAAAACAGTTTGGGAAGCCTTTAACTTCTTTTGGTGCGATCCGAGAAAAGATAGCCAAGATGAGTATCAATCTGGATGCTGCCCGCCTGTTGACTCACAAAGCTGCCGTTCTTAAGGATCAGAAGCAACCTTTTTCAGCAGCTTCAGCCAAAGCCAAATGGATGGCATCTCAAACAGCCATGGAAGCAACTACTGAATGTGTCCAGATTTTTGGTGGCTACGGATACATGCAGGAGTATGGCGTAGAGCGTCTTATGCGGGATGCCAAAATTACTCAGATTTATGAAGGAACATCTGAAGTTCAACTTCTCGTCATTGCGAGAGCAACTATGGGGGAATTATCATGACAATTAACGAAGTGGATATAGAGTATCCACTACAGGATATCGATTGGGATAATCTTTCTTTTACAGTCACTCCAACCCGCTCCATGTGGTTGATGGAGTGTGAAGGAGATCATATCTGGGATGAGGGACATCTGGAACCTTTCCGGACACTAAGGTTATCTCCTGCTGCTGGGGTACTGAATTATGGGCAGGGGGTTTTCGAGGGCTTGAAGGCTTATCGCACGGTCAGAGATCGTATTGTGCTGTTTCGTCCGGAAAGAAATGCGGAAAGATTTGAAACTTCAGCTACTCGGTTGTGTATTCCACCGATCCCCAGGGATAAATTCGTTGAGGGTGTCGAAGCGGTTGTGCGGGATAATGCTGATTTTGTACCCCCCAGCGGAAAAGGAAGTCTTTACATCCGGCCTATTCTATGGGGTTCTGGACCTGTTTTAGGCGTAAAACCTGCTCCATGGTTTTCCTTCCTAATATATGTTTCCCCCGTAGGACCCTATTTTAAAGGGGGGCTCCGTTGTCTTAATTTGAAGGTGATGCATGAGTTTCACAGAGCTGCTCCACATGGTACTGGAAGCGTTAAGGCTATTGGTAATTATGCCGCCTCCCTTTATCCCCTGATGCAAGCGAAAAAGGAAGGATATGATGAGGTGATATATCTTAATGCTGCCAATGAAGATTTAGTGGAAGAAGTTGGTGCTGCTAATCTTTTTGCTGTACATGGGAATAAGATCATTACCCCCCGATTAGGTGGATCTATACTTCCAGGAGTAACCCGTGATTCGGTGTTAACGATTGCTCGTGAACTTTTGGGATTAGAGACTGAAGAACGAGATGTGACACTGGAGGAAGTGATAGCTGCTGATGAAGTTTTCTGTTCAGGTACTGCAGCAGTTGTCATGCCCATTGGACAAATTACCGATGGTGGGAAAACGGTTACTTTTTGTGAAGAAAAGATTGGTCCTATAACCAGGGAGCTGTATGATACACTCACTGGTATCCAGAAAGAGAAGCGTGAAGATACATTCGGTTGGCTTTGGCCTGTGGAGATGTAACTATTGAGCATGATCCACAGTAGAAGGCAAGCCCGAGAATTTGTTCTACAGGCCCTGTATGCCTATGAATTTACCCACGATAAACCAAAAGATATCATAGCCAGATTGAAAGAGAGGAATGAAGATACAGAGGTTGATGAGGAGACCGAGGAATATATGTGGAAATTGTTCAGTACTACCCTTGCTAAACAGGATTGGACCAGTGTTGAAATCAAGAGACGTCTTCAGAACTGGGAGTATGATAGGGTAGCTCTTATTGATCGTTTGGTTTTACAGATGATGATCACTGAGATGGTTTTTTTTGAAGATATTCCGCCTAAGGTCTCTATCTCTGAGGGGGTTGAAATCTCAAAAAAATATAGCACTCCAGATAGTGGCGGTTTTGTTAATGGCATTCTTGATTCTATCTATCATTCATTGGATACTTTGTCAACACATTAAGTAAATTAAAATATTAAGGGAAATAACTTAAAGGATGACAAACATACTCCAGAAGTTATTCGGTACTAAATCTGATCGGGAAATAAAGGATTACCTACCGATTGTAGCAGAGATTAACGGTATTTATTCAACTCTTGCTGAGAAAAGTGATGAAGGTTTGGTCGCTCGGACCCATGAGTTCCAGGAAAGTTTGCAGGAAGTTAGGAAGTCCGCAGTAGAAGCAGCTACAGCTGAGGGTTTAACTGACAAGGAATTGCAGGAGTATGTATTTGCAGCGGAACAGGAAGTCCTGGAAGAATTTCTACCCGAAGCCTTTGCCATGGTGAAAGAGATCTGTCGTCGTCTGGTTGGCCAGACATGGAAAGTAGCCGGACAACCTACAACATGGAATATGATTCCTTACGATGTGCAGCTTGTAGGGGCAATTGTGCTTCATAAAGGTAAAGTAGCGGAAATGAAGACTGGTGAAGGTAAAACTCTTGTTGCTACTATGCCTATTTATCTGAATGCTCTGACTGGTCGAGGTGTTCATATTGTCACCGTAAACGACTATCTGGCATTACGTGATTCCCAGTGGATGGGAAAGATATTTGAGCGGTTGGGTCTTACGGTAAGTTCTATTTTAAATCATATGAGTAAGGACGAAAGACGAACAGTTTATAAATGTGATATTACTTACGGAACAAACAATGAATTTGGTTTTGATTATCTGCGTGACAACATGTCTCTTTCGCAACTGGAGCAGGTGCAGCGTGGACATGCATTCGCAATAATTGATGAAGTAGATTCGATTCTCATAGATGAGGCTCGTACACCTCTCATCATTTCTGGTACAGTTGATCATCCAACTGAGTCGAAGGTAAAAGAATACAAGCCCATGGTGGAACGGCTCATACGACAACAGACTAGCCTGGTGAATCAATTGGTTTCGGAAGCAGAAAAGCTGATGGCAGAGGGCAGAAATGACGAAGCAGGTTTAAAGTTTCTGCAAGCAATGCGTGGAGCCCCTAAAAACCGCCGGTTGTCGAAATTGTTTCAGGAAGGTTTGGCTAAGAAACTGGCACTTAGTGTGGAATCGGCTTACATGCGTGATAAGCGGCTACATGAAGTTGATGAGGATCTTTATTTCAGTATTGATGAAAAAAGTCATGTCATCGATCTAACTGAGAAAGGTCGACAGGCTTTGGCTCCCAATAATCCTGAAATGTTCGTCATACCTGATTTGGGTGAGATGTTGCACGAGATTGGGAATAATAACGTGTTAACTCCTCAGGAAAAGAGACAGGAGGAGGAGAAAGCGAGACTCCTCCACAGCGAGCGTAGTGAAGTTATTCATCATATCAGTCAATTGCTCCGAGCTTATTCTCTCTATGAAAGGGATGTTGATTATGTGGTGCAGGACGGTAAAGTACTTATTGTGGATCAGTTTACTGGACGCATTTTGCCTGGACGACGTTATAGTGAAGGACTGCATCAGGCCCTGGAGGCAAGAGAAAATGTCAAGATAGAGCGTGAAACCCAGACACTGGCGACCATTACTATTCAGAATTATTTCCGGATGTATAACAAACTGGCAGGTATGACCGGTACAGCTGAAACCGAAGCGGAAGAGCTCCATTCTATCTATGGGTTGGATGTCACAGTCATTCCTACTCATGAGCCAGTTATTCGTGTAGATCACGAAGATCTTGTGTATAGAACCAAACGGGAGAAGTACAATGCAGTTTTAGATGAGATAGTAGATTGTCATCAAAGGGGACAACCCGTACTGGTTGGAACTATTAGTGTGGAAGTGTCAGAAACGCTTTCACGAATGTTAAAGCGACGTGGTGTTCCGCATAATGTACTGAATGCCAAACAGCATCAGAGAGAAGCGGAGATTGTGGTAAGAGCTGGGCAACGGGGAGCAGTGACGATTGCTACCAATATGGCTGGACGAGGAACGGATATAAAATTGGGCGAAGGAGTTGTAGAATTAGGTGGATTACATATCATTGGTACAGAACGTCATGAATCACGACGTATAGATTTGCAGCTTCGGGGTCGTTCAGGACGACAGGGTGATCCCGGTTCATCTCGTTTCTATCTGAGTCTGGAAGATGACCTTATGCGTCTGTTTGGTAGCGAACGGATCGCAAATATCATGGATCGTCTCGGTGTTGAAGAAGGTGAGGTTATCACTCATAAAATGGTTACAAGATCCATAGAACGGGCTCAGAAAAAGGTAGAAGCCAGAAACTTCTCTATTCGGAAAAGACTCCTGGAATATGATGATGTAATGAATCAACAAAGGGAGGTGATATATAGTTTAAGGGATAAAGCTCTGCAGAGTAGCGATGTGAGTGATGAAATCAAGACTATCACTGATGATTACATTGCTGATATGCTGGAAGCACATCGTGTCAATGGAGAGTGGGACCTGGAGATGTTATTGACGGAATTATCCTCAGTCATGACAGTGAATATTGATGAAAGTGTTATCGATCAGAAACCAGAAGAAATTCTGCATGACTTGATAGTTGAAAAAGCTGAAGCCATCTACTCTGATCGGAAGAAATTGGTCGATCCTGATCTTATGCGAGCCTTTGAACGGTACATCCTTTTAAGGACTATTGACGAAAAATGGAAAGATCATCTCTATGCAATGGATCAGCTCCGTGAAGGTGTAAATTTGCGAGCTTATGGACAGAAGGATCCCTTACTGGAATACAAATCAGAAGGGTTTGAATTGTTTGTTCAGGCCTTGGCAGAGATTAACAGGGAAGTGATCCAGCGGTTGTACCGGACACAACTACAGGGAATGCAGGAAGCTCCTACATTAAGAAGTTCTCGGGTACCAAGTGGATTACAAGTACGACATGCAGATTCTACGGGTATGGGATTTGTGGGCTCATCTCCCAATTCTTATGGAGGACAAACCCAGCCGCAAGCAGCTCGGGCGGGTAAGCCAAAGCCTATTACGGTCGGTGAAAAGGTTGGGCGGAATGATCCTTGTCCATGTGGAAGTGGGAAAAAATATAAGAAATGTCATGGGAATGTGATCTAAGGCAAGCTAATTCATTTTTAGGAAAAAACATATATGACGAATTGTACGCTAATTGTAACTTCGCCTCATGTATCAAGTTAGGAGTCTTCCTAAATGCTGGTGTGAGATAAATCAATCCGTAAAGGTGTCAAGCAGCTTATATTAATTCAGTTTGCTTGCGCTAGTGTTACTTCGTAACCAAGGAATTTTTTAATAATAGATGGAGTCGAAATGAATTCAAGAAATATCCCTTCGTTGGTTTACCTTTTACTTCCTGTTCTACTTCTTGGGCAGGTTGATTATTACACCGAAATACAACCAATTTTTAACTCTTATTGTATCAGTTGCCACGTATCCGGACATTCCAGCGGCCTCGATCTTACTCAGTCTGCCAGCTACCAGGATCTGGTAAATGTAGAATCTTCTAATTATGCTCCTGCTTTAAGGGTTGAACCTTATGCGGCTGAAAATTCTGTGTTATGGAATAAAATATCAAATAGTGGTACTTATGGTAGTGTCATGCCGCCCAGCGGCCAAATAGATCAGAACCACATAGACCTTATATCAACCTGGATAGATGAGGGAGCCTGGGAAACCCCCAATACAGGTGAAGGAGATATCATCCTCTCACTTGAAGATGTCGAGGTTGATGCCTACACGGCTGATGTGATTGTACCGGTTAATTTAGCAAATGCCTCTGATGTTGTTGGTGGTTTGCAGTTTGATATTTTGCAGTCACCAAATATGTTACTCTTAACAGGTGTAGATGCTGTCGGTCGTGCAGTAGGATTTGATGTTTCTTTCAATGATTTTGGAGATGGATTTGGTCGTATTGTTTTAGTGAGTACTGCTGGAGCCAATATTGAGGTTGGTGATAGTACGATACTTGAATTGCATTTTGATGGCAGTGGAGTACCCTCTGCAGTAGTGACTCTCTCCCTTTCCGGTTTGATTGTATCCGATCCGGATGGAATTGAACTGGATGCCAGCGTGGGTGACCCTACTACGGTAACCGTTGGTACTACCGCCTCCCTTTTTGTTGAGGGAGACACAGCTGATGCTGGCGAACAAGTGGGTATTTCTGTGAGTCTTACTAACGGTTCTGGGGTGGGTGGCCTACAGTTCGATTTGGTGGACACACCCAATGATCTGATTATAGACACGGTCATAACGACGGGTAGAGCAGAAGGTTTTCAAGTGGATTGGACGGAAATTAGTGGAGCCCTAAGAGTGATTGTATGGGATCCCGCTAACGGTTCAATTGTTACTGGAGCAGGTGAAATAGTTTCCATTACTGCTACCGTTGGTTCTTTTGTTCATGCGGGGGATATTAACCTTGCTTTTGAAAATGTAGTAGTTTCCGACGATATTGGTGGTTCCCTCTGGATTGCTGAATTGGGAACGGGAGTAGTTACTGTTTACCCCGGGTACCTCGAACCTCCAGTTGATCTTACTGCGGAATCTGGACTTGACGGTCATGTCCCGCTAACCTGGAGTGAACCCTCCGGAGGTGGTGGAGGGGGAGGAGGTGAATCCTCCTATACCCAGTGTTTTGAAATTTGTGATGATTCACCTTGGGATCTGGAAATAGAACATGCTGTTGATAATGGTACAGGGGGTTGGTTTCGTGGTGAAGATGGTTCTGATATTCCTTGTGGTACGGGGTTTAATACCTGTGGTGTAGATGTGGATGGTACCTGTGCGGTAGCTGTCTGGACTGCAACAGGGTTTGCTGTAGATTCCCGAATGATTACACCATTGGTTGATCTTTCTGGTTACGGTTCGGTAGTTTTGAACTGGTGGACTGCCTATTCGTATACCAGCTATGCGACTATGGTGAACGAGGTTCAAGTATCTACTGATGGAGGCGGTACCTGGGTAACTGTATACGAGGATGATCCTTTTACCACAGGAGATGTACTGATCGAGCGGTCAGTAGATATAAGTAGTTATGTTGGTCAGAGTATTCAGGTAGCTTTTCGTTTTCTTGATGATAGCTTTGGTGAAGCATGGTTCGTTGATGATATCGAAATTATAGGTGATGGTATGATTTCATCACCCCAGAGACTCACCCTCAATACTCCCGAAGTCAAGAATGGATTAAATTTAGCTGCCTGGGTAGCTGGTGGAGAGTATGACACTCCAGAGGTTGCTCGAGAATTGGTAGCCTATAATATTTATCGTTCAACAACTTCTGGTGAAGGTTATGAGTTATTGGATATAGTTGATCCGGGAACATTGGAATATGATGATACTTCTGTAATTAATGGTACCTGGTATTTCTATGTAGTCAGTGCCGATTACGGAGAAATGGGTGAATCTGGTTTTTCGAATGAAGCTGAAGCGCTCCCTGCTGAGTGGATTAACATGTCCCTCAGTAATGGAGCTGCTCTTTCGGGCTATGTTGACACAATATTTGTAAGTTTGGAAAACGCATCTTCAGTCAGTGAATTCTCATTTACAATTTCCGATGTTCCCAATGCTGTGGTTGCTGAAGCGGTGGTTACAACTGACCGGACAAGCGGATTTACTGTCGAATTTTCTGAACTAGCGGGTGGCAGTATGACCGCTAGTTTTACTGGTGGGGAAGTAAGCCCAGGGGAGGGGCCAGTAGCCGCCATTGCCTATCTGGCATCTTCAACATCTGAAGTGGTAGCGGATCTTTTAATTACTCAGGCAGATGCTTCTGGACCTGATGGAAATATCTTTATTGTTGGGACCCAGGATGGGACTTTTGAGGTCTTTATTGAGACCCAATATGCCATGATGAGTGGTGGATTTGCTGATCCTGGTGGTGATGGAACTGTGGTATTGAGTCTTTCCAATACGCAGCCAATCTATGGTTTTGAGATTTTTATTATCGACAATCCCGAAGTTTTGGAAGGGGTTTCTGTAAGTGCCTCCGAACGTGTACCAAGTAGTATCGTTATTTCAGGATCTGAAACTGATGGGGTCTACTGGATAACAGCGGTTGGTTTTTCGGAAGAGGCTATTGAACCGGGTGTTGGACCTATCGCTGAGATCACTTTCTCTGTGGATCCAACTGCTGAGTTGGAAACAGTTGTTGACATGAGCTTTGGTTCATATCAATTCTGGGGTCCTGGCCAGAGTGAAATCTATACCCTGATATCCACCGGTGATTTTGCTATTGGTACTCCTGAGGCCCTTTTCTCTATTGGCGGAGGAAGTGCTGAAATTGGTGGTGATGGAACTTATACAGTAGACTTAGCCAATAGTGTAGATGTTTTTGGATTTCAGGTGTTTATTGAGGATTTCCCCAACTGGTTAACAGTAACAGAGGTAACACCTACTGATCGAATCCCTGCAGATGCCAGTATGTCATGGAATGAATTTACTGATGGTAGTCTCCGTATCCTGGAATTTGATATGACGCCACCCGTGGAAGCGATACTTCCCGGGGAAGGACCGATACTAACTGTTTCCGTAAATGTCTCTTCGGGAGCAGAAGAGGGAGCTGTTGCTCTTAGTTTCACTGAAACTGCTGCATCTGATGCTGAGGGTGAACCTACTATATTTACTTTCGGATTAGGCAACTGGTTTGGTATCGGTGAGGCTAGTATTGTAACTAATACACTCGGAGTTATTCCGGATAGATACTCCCTTTATCAGAATTACCCCAATCCTTTCAACCCGATAACTATGATAGTGTATGATTTACCACAATCAGGTTATACCAAAGTAATAGTGTTGAATCTCCTGGGACAGGAAGTCACTCTTTTAGCGGATGGTTTTCAGGAGGCAGGTCAGTACCAAATCCACTGGAATGGTAGAGATAAAGCTGGTTTACCAGTTAACAGCGGTGTCTATTTTTATCATGTGGAGAGCGGTAATTTTTCCGCAACAAAGAAGATGATCTTATTGAAGTAAGAGTAATTATTCATTAATTTTTTGTGAAAGAGGACAGTTTCGACTGCCCTCTTTGTGTTTTAAGGATAGGTTCTTTTGACTAAATTAAAGCCTTCATTTGCCGTGGTGGTGGAATTGGTAGACACGCTAGCCTTAGGAGCTGGTAGCTATCTGGCTGTGCGAGTTCGAGTCTCGCCCACGGCACATTACTCTACAGAATAATAAGAAACATCAAAGAAGTCTTCCTCGATCCACCTGTTCAGTTAAAGTACTGGAAGAAATCTACCTATCTGGTACTTTACAAATGGATATAATGAGGTATAATAACTTAATTACCTGCTTGATAAATGTACCCATTTGATGAAATTTTGATTATATGATTACACTATTAAAGTTGATTGACAGATTTATCTTTGCCGATAAGATTACTGCCATTGTATATTTGCCGACTCGATTCTGCTTGCAAACCGTGGATTACCAAATTGACTGAAACTGAAGAGAAAAGAAGCTCTTTGCGGGTCATTGTGCACTCATTTTTCGTGGTGCCCTTTTTAATTGCTGCTTTTGCAGTACTTGTGTTCGGACTGTTCAGACTAATAACTTATGATGGACGAGATGCCTTTGATTTGCTTACACAAATCAGAACGGGAAGTCACTCCCAAAGGTGGCAGGCAGCAGTTGATCTCTCTAAACTTATCCAGAATCCAAATCTCGTCCCAACTGGTGATAAATTCGTCAGGGAGATAATTCTTGCTTATCAAGAGGCAAAGCATGATGATCCTCGTGTTCAACAATATTTAACCCTTTCCATGGGTAGAGCAGGTAGATCAGAATTTGTACCGCTTCTCATATCGGATTTATCTTTGGCTCGCGGAGATAACCAGATTACTTTGATTCATGCTTTGGGACTCCTGGGTGATGAGCGTGCCCTTCTACCACTCATGGAATTGGCTGAGGATCCCAATGCTCGCATTCGACTGGAAGCCATTATCTCACTGGGGAACATAGGAAACGAGCAAGCTACACCAATTTTAGAAAAAGCACTTTATGATAGCGAACCCAATGTACGTTGGGATGCGGCCATAGCTCTAGCAAAAATGGGAAACAATTCAGGACGTCAAATCTTGATTAATTTACTCGATAGAGAATATCTACTGAAATACAAAGAAGTTGACGCTAAGGAGAGAACTGAAGCGATACTGATTGCTATTCAGGTGGCAGCTTATCTTGATGATGATGAGCTGAATGACATATTGAAACATTTAAGTAATAATGATCCAGACCTGAGAATAAGGGACGAAGCTCAAAAAGCACTGCGTTTATAACTGTAATGTCTGAAGAAAGAAAAGAACAGGATAATATGGGAGAACCAGTAGATAATATATCCGAAGGTTCAGAAGATAAACCTGATATTCTGGAGACTAAGGTGGGGAAAAAACATCCACCCGCTTCTGTAGGTATGGGATCTATCACTGATGATATGCCCCGCCGTTCTTTCTTTTCCTGGCTGACGATCGCCTGGATAGCTTTTGCTGCAGCTACAGTGGGGTTTTTATCAATGATTGTTAGATTCATGTTTCCCAATGTTTTGTTTGAACCTCCTCAATCTTTTAAGATTGGGTATCCTGACGATTACAAGGTGGGTGAGGTCAATATTACCTGGAAAAAGAAGCATGGAATTTGGGTAGTGAGAACGCTGGAATATATTTATGCTCTATCCACTGTTTGTACTCATCTGGGATGTACCCCTAACTGGTTGGAGAATGAGAAGAAATTCAAATGTCCCTGTCACGGCAGTGGCTTCAGAAAGTCGGGTATAAATTTTGAAGGACCAGCGCCAAGACCTTTGGAGCGTTTCAGGATTAGTATGGCGGATGATGGACAGATATTAGTGGATAAATCGAGAAAGTACCAATATGAAAAGGGTCAATGGAACGATCCAGAATCGTTTTTGAAAGTATAACCAATGAGTAAGAAGAAGAACATATTTCTAAGGCTGGCTGAATCTCCAGTGTGGAAATCGATTTTCCGCACAGGTATTCCTCGTACTCGCCGGCAGAGGATGATGTCTGTTCTGAATAGTGTGTTCCTCCATCTACATCCCGTGCGTCTCCCTCGTCACGCAGTAAAGTTGAAATTTACCTGGTGCATGGGAGGCTTATCCTTTTTCCTCTTTCTGGTGCTTACTATTTCTGGCATACTCTTAATGTTTTATTATCGACCAACTGTAGAATACGCTTATACGGATATCATGGATCTGAGGGAACAGGTACCCTTAGGGATTATGCGCGAGATTCACCGCTGGGGGGCACATGCCATGGTAATTACCGTTTGGCTGCACATGTTCAGGGTATTTATGACAGGTTCTTACAAACCCCCACGTGAATTTAATTGGGTAGTAGGTGTATTACTCTTGACCTTAACCTTATTGTTGAGTTTTACGGGATATCTTCTTCCCTGGGATCAGCTGGCTATTTGGGCGGTTACTGTTGGTACAAATATGGCACGGGCGGCACCTTTTGTGGGGCATGAAGGTCCAGGTGCGGCTCTTTTGAGTTTAGGAGATATTAACTTTGTGCACTCTGCCAGTGACGTTCGTTTTGCTCTTTTAGGGGGACGGTTTGTAGGTGAATCCGCACTTTTGAGATTTTATGTACTGCATTGCATAGGATTACCGTTCATAATTATGATTTTCATGGCCGTACACTTCTGGCGAATACGGAAAGATGGTGGAATTTCTGGTCCGACTTAACGGAAAAATGTTATGGAAGAACTGAAACATTTCATCAACGAAATTTCACATCCTACGGTGATCTTAACCGCTATTCTCCTAGTTTTTCCTTTCATCTTTCCACCTTCGAATTGGTTTGAGAAGTGGAACAAGCGATTGAAGTTTGACTTTTTCTGGACAAAGAAGGGATTGATAGCGGTAATTCTGTTTTTTCTCCTTTTCTTCGTGATTGGTGTCCTGGATGAGAATGCAAAACACATCTTTCTAAAACCAGACAATGTACCTATTGTCGGTCTGTTGATGCTGGTTCACATCTTTCTATGGATTAGTATGAACCAGGCCAAGAGAAATGACAGATTGATAGATGCCGGTGAAAGTCCCCTTGAATATCATGATCCTAAAGATAAGGTACTGGTCTGGCCGGATCTGGTTTACATTGAATTGATAGCATTAGTGTTATTCATGGCTTTCTTGCTGGTGTGGTCTATTGGCTTAAAAGCACCATTAGAACAACCTGCTAATCCAACCAATTCTCCCAATCCTGCTAAAGCACCCTGGTATTTTCTGGGGCTTCAAGAAATGCTCGTCTATTTTGATCCCTGGCTGGCTGGTGTAGTTTTCCCAACCTTCATGATCATCGGACTTATGGCCATTCCTTACATTGATTTTAATCGGGAAGGGAGTGGCTATTACAGCTTCAAACAAAGACGTCTGGCCGTATCGATCTTTGTTTTTGGTTGGCTCTGGCTATGGATTAATCTTATCTTGGTGGGAACATTCCTCAGAGGACCTAACTGGAACTTTTTTGGCCCTTTTGAATATTGGGACCCACATAAACTGGAAGTTCTTACCAATATTAATCTCTCAGACCTTATTTATATCAAGTTGTTGGGGATAGGACTTCCTGAAAATATACTGCTCAGGGAAATATTTGGATTTATTCTAATTCTTGGTTACTTCCTTATTTTACCTCCCTTGCTAGCAAAAACCATCTTCAAAAAGCTACAGCAATCGATGGGAAATTTCAAATATGCCGTTTTCATCTTCTTAATGCTGGGCATGATCTCCTTACCCCTAAAGATGTATCTTCGCTGGATTTTCAACCTTAAATATATTATTGCGATACCAGAATTTTTCTTCAACATATAATATTTCTACCAATGCAAGAACGATACTATAACATTTTCAAGTTGAACAGAGTTTTTGCTGTCACTAGTATCCTTTTCCTTTTACTTCTTATCTGGACTTTCGCAGATGATTATAACCGAAGTTGGAAATTTTATCAGCAAGAGTTTCGGCAGATGGAAATCGCCCGCACGGATAGTCTCCTGGAAATAGAAAGGAATAAATTACAAAACCAGGAGGATTATAAAGCTGCCGTAAAGGTACTTAATTCTACTTCAGATCGTTTATTGCAGGAAAATGAAGAGCTTAATCGCTTGAAGGAAAGACTTGGTTCCTTGGGAACAGATAAGTATTCAGCTTCTCAGGAATACGAAGCAGTCAAAGGGGAGTATGACGTTGCAAAGTACTTACACGAAGAGGCTGTGGGACGAGGTCGGGGTAATCCTCTGGAAACAGCTGAAGAACTATCGAGACTGGAAGTTCTTTTAGTTCAGCATCGTTTACAGTTAGAGGAAGCAGAGCAACTGTACAAAGAGGTGGAAGTACAGATTAGAACTCTCGAGTCGAAGAAGAAAAAAGCTGAGGAAGAGTTATCCAGACTTAGTCATAGAGTCGATATTCTTAACCGTAAACTCCAAAAAGTTGATCCTGATAAAATGACTTTTGCCAATCGACTGGGGGATAAAGTCCGGGATTTACCTATTCTTGATTTTTTAGCACCCTATTATAAAGTGGATCAGATTGTCCTCAAGGATATTACGGAAGATCTTAATTTTGCCAAAGTACCCAGAGTCGATCGCTGTACGACTTGTCACTTGGGGATATCAACCCCGGGTTATGAGAACGCCCCTCAGCCTTATACGACTCATCCCGATTTAGAACTTTATCTAAGCAGTGGTTCTCCGCATCCCAAGGAAGCTTTTGGTTGTACCAGTTGCCATTCTGGGCGAGGTAGAGGGACAGATTTCACCAATGCCGCACATACCCCAAGTAACAAGGAACAAGCCAAGGAATGGGAGGAGAAATATGATTGGCATGAACTCCATTACTGGGATACCCCTATGTTATCTTTGCCATATATAGAGGCAGGTTGTTTCAAATGCCATAATCAGGAAATATACCTGAAAGGTGCAGATCAGTTAAATTTAGGTACTAACCTTATTGAAAGGGCTGGTTGCTATGGCTGTCATATTATCGAGAGATACAAAGATAAGCGGCGTATAGGTCCGGATCTGAACAAGATAGCTTCCAAAATAAACAAAGATTGGGCTTTTCTTTGGATACGCAATCCGAAAGCTTTCCGACATAATACTTGGATGCCGAAGTTTTTCGGGCAGGAAAATAATAGCAGCGAAGAAGACATCTCCAGAACCAATCAGGAAATCCACGCTATTGTTCAATATCTATTCAAAAACAGTGAATTATTTCCTTTAGCGAATGTACCCCGTTGGGGTGATGTAAAGCGTGGGGAAGACCTGGTCAATTCGCTTGGATGTCTTGGTTGCCATCGGATTGAGAGAGAACTATCTGTTAAAGCTACCTCTTTACAGACTCTACGTCGTGATCACGGTCCAAATTTGGTGGGGATTGGAGCCAAAACCACTCGAGAATGGATATTCAATTGGTTAAAGCAACCCGAACGGTATTTTCCTGAAACCAAGATGCCTAACCTGCGGTTGACAGACCAGGAAGCTGCTGATATTGCTTCCTACCTGATGACCTTGGATGGTAATGGATTTGCTGAGCAGGAATTGCCTCTCCAGGATGATCGGGAACTAGATAAAATAGTCCTCAACTTCCTGTTACAGATGAATTCTGATTTTGACTCCAGACGAATGTTAGTTTCCATGAATAGAGAGGAAAAACTGGACTTTGCCGGGGAGAAGCTCATTCGGTTTTATGGATGTTTCGGTTGTCACAATATCTCTGGTTTTCAAGATGAGAAACCAATTGGAACTGAGTTGACAGAAGAGGGAAGTAAGCAGATAGAAAAATTTGATTTTGGGCTATTAAATCTGGATCATACTAAACAAGCATGGTTTACTCAAAAGCTGTTACATCCGCGAAGCTTTGATCAGAATAAGGTGAAGACGGCATATGAAAAACTTCGCATGCCGAATTTCGAGTTCAATAATACTGAAGCAGAAGCACTAACTACAGCACTACTTGGTTTTGTAAAGGCTACTTACGGAGTAATTCCAGTGAGAACTGAGAATCCTGATGTTCATGATGGACAGTGGTTGGTTAGAGAATATAATTGCCAGGGATGTCATATTATTGAAGATGATGGTGGAGCAATTAGACCTTCAGTAACGGATTGGTTGGAGAGGAAGAATGACATAGATCGTGAGGCCGCACAAGAAGTAACTCCTGATTTTAGTCCACCAGATCTTCATACTCAAGGTTCGAAAACTCGACCAGAATGGTTATTTGAATTTTTTAAGAAACCTTATACCATACGACCGAGTCTTAGGGTAAGAATGCCTACTTTCAATTTCACTGATACCGAATGGAATTCTATAATTAAGTATTTTCAATTTTTGGATAAACAGGTATTGGCCTATGAGTCTCCGCATAAAATAGATCGAAGTTCTTCAACTTATAGAGCAGGTGAAAAGTTGCAAGAATTAGGAGAGTGTAATAAATGCCACTTTTATGGGTCTACCTTTCCAACACAAACACCAGAAACTTGGGCACCCAATTTAGCCATGGTTAAGGAGCGGCTCCGTCCACAATGGGTTTCTACTTGGCTAAATGATCCCCAAAGTATCATGAAGGGTACTAAGATGCCCGCTCCGTCTATTCCTACAATAGAAGAGGTGCAGGATCCAGATGTACTGGAGTTTGTGGGTGAGGATGTAGCTGCCTTGGCGGGAGATAAAATAACCTTGATCCAGGCCTTGACAGATTATATTTTCACAATACCCGGCAAGATTGACATCTCTAACTCTGTTCGAAACTACTTTAATGAAAACGGTTATGACTTTTTGAAAGTTGAAGAGGTTGAAGGAACAGGGGATGAGTGGGGTGATGAAAACTGGTGATGTGAATTGTCTTACTTGTTTGATAACTTTTGGTGGTTAGATTTGATGGATAATTAAAGGAGAGGATTAAATGAATCTTTCAAGAAAAACACCAATTACCATTTTATCTTTGGTAATTATTTTTACGAGTTTCCTTTTTGCTGAAGGATCGATTACTGGTACTATCAAGTATGAGGGTCCTGTTCCGCGAATGAAAGCCCTGAGAATGTCTTCTGATCCTATTTGTGATGGAAAACATGCCGATTCTCCCGCCAGGGCAGAATGGCTGATCGTCGGTGATAGTGGTGAACTGAAAAATGCCTTTGTCTGGATCAAGGAAGGGGTAGAGAATTATCCAGCTCCTGAAGAACACGCTGTACTTGATCAGAACGGCTGTGTATATATGCCTCATGTTTTAGGTGTCCAGGTAGGTCAAGTAGTGGACATTCTGAACACGGATGGGACACTTCATAATGTACATGCCATGCCTAAACAGAATTCGGAATTCAATGTTGCCATGCCGAAGTTTAAGAAAAAGAAAGAGGTAACATTCACTGAAGAAGAGGTTATGTTTCCCATTAAGTGTGATGTACATCCCTGGATGAAATGTTATATTGGAGTTGTTCCTCATCCCTTCTTTGATGTAACTGATGATGATGGCGTCTTCGAGATTAAAGGTCTACCAGCGGGTAGTTATACCCTGGAAGTGTGGCATGAAAAATTGGGGACGAAAATAACAACTGTAACTGTCAGTGAAGATAAAACAGCTACTGTAGATTTTACCCTTACCAAACCGAAAAAGAAGTAACGATTAAAACAAAGGTTAGTTCTTAATTATTATTTGGGAGAACTATTATTAAGGTTCAATTTAATAGTGGAGTAGAATTGTCCACTTTAATCTTGGTTTCCTGATTGCTTTAGATTAATTTATTATCATGATGAAAAGCTGCTTAAGTCTAGAAAATTGTTATATTTCTCGTCCAAAATCATCAGGGGAATAATATGGGTATAAGTAAAGCGGCCGATTATGCCATTCTTACTGTGGCATATCTTTCCTCAACCGGTAAAGAAGGAGAGAGTGGATTAAGGAGTAAAACTGATATTTCTCAACAGCTTAAACTTCCAGTCGAATTCCTCTCCCAGATTTTACAAAAATTAGCTAGAGCCGGTATACTAGCTTCCAAGCGAGGTGTACAGGGAGGCTATCATCTGCAAGTTTCCCCAGGAAATGTTACTTTATTAGACGTAATTGAAGCCATCGATGGTAAACGGAATCTTGTGGAATGTCTATCGGTAGATTTTAAAGGATGTGAGCGGTTGTCTATTTGTCAGTCAGTCATGGAGAAAATGACAATAGTTCAAAACAAGATTGATGATGTTCTAAATAGTGTTAATTTTGCCGATATGGCAATTCTTAACTAATCAATAAGCGAATTGATGAGAAAAGTTTACAGTTTATTATTGGTATTATCTGTTAGTGACATCTATATTCAAAGATTAAATATAGATAAATTTAGTCCACTATATACACTTAGTTGAACGGAGCCTTAAAGAATTCAATATGAACAAGACGAATAGAGAATCCATCTGGAGGAAATATATTTTTTCTCAAGACCATAAGGTTATCGGTATTCAATATGCTTTTACAGCGCTCTTTTTTCTTCTTTTTGGTTTCACTTTGATGATGTTAATGCGGTGGCAGCTCTCTTATCCGGGTGAGGCAATACCGGCCGGAGGGTTTGTGTGGATTGTTGTCCTGATTGGAGTTGTGGTTATATTGATTGGCGGGAGTCGCTCTCCGTGGATTTCTGTAGCGGGTTTGGGGTCAGGTGTACTGCTTTATTACATCATTCAATTACCTGATGTAGATGGGTCTCTCATAATAATCTTTATTTTGATAATGAGCAGTTTTTTGATATTTGGTGCAAAGAATAGGATAATTTCATTAGCAGGAGTTCTCTTTCTCTCATTGGCAGGTATGATTGTATATCTTACCTCAGGGGAAGGGCGAATGCCAGAAGGAGTAATGACTCCAGATTTCTACAATTCGTTGGGGGCAATGCATGGCACCATTATGATTTTTCTTGGAGTAGTTCCTCTTCTCGTGGGAGGTTTTGGGAATTATGTGTTACCCCTGCAGATCGGCGCTCCTGATATGGCGTTTCCCAAAATCAATATGGCAAGTTATTGGTCTTATTTTTTAGGGGGAGTTGTCATGTTGGTGAGTTTCTTTGTACCTGGAGGTGCAGCTAATTCGGGATGGACCTCTTATCCACCACTGGCGGATATTGCTACTTTAGGTCAAACTGTTTGGATTCTCGGTATGGTATTATTAATAACCTCCTCCCTTTTAGGATCGATTAATTTTATTACAACGGTAATCCAGCTTCGTACTAAAGGGTTAACTTGGATGAGACTCCCCTTTTTTGTGTGGTCTCAGTTTGTAACGGCTTTTCTTTTACTACTTGCCTTTCCTCCATTGGAAGCGGCAGGTATTTTGCAGCTCATGGACCGTATAGCTGGAACAAGTTTCTTTTTACCAAGTGGGCTTTATGTGGGGACAGGACCCCTGCCGGTTAGCGGAGGTGGCAGTCCGCTCCTATGGCAACACCTTTTCTGGTTTCTGGCTCATCCAGAAGTGTACGTTTTGATACTCCCGGCCATGGGTATTGTTGCTGAGATTATTGCTAATAATACTCGCAAGCCCCTCTGGGGTTATCGCTCCATGGTTTTTGCTGCCATCTTCCTTGGATTGATGTCATTTGTAGTCTGGGCTCACCACATGTATTTGACGGGGATGGGAACTACTATTACCGCCTTTTTCCAAACTACTACAATGATTATTTCTATACCTTCAATAATAATTCTCTCAGCCCTTTTCATCTCTTTGTGGGGTGGATCCATCAGATTTAATACTCCCATGTTATTTGCCCTGGGATTCTTGCCTATGTTTGGTATTGGTGGTTTGACTGGGTTACCTCTGGGATTGGCTTCTTCAGATGTTCATTTGCATGATACCTATTATGTAATCGGTCACTTTCATTATGTCGTAGCACCGGGAACGATTTTTGCCCTCTTTGCCGGTATCTATTACTGGTTCCCAAAGGTAACCGGAAGAAAGATGGATGAAATGTTAGGGAAAATTCATTTCTGGGGTTCGATGGTTTTCATTAATGGTGTTTTCCTACCCATGTTTATTCAGGGACTGGCCGGAGTATCACGCCGTCTTTATGATGGAGGGGCTTCTTATCTGCACGCTCAAGATGTACTCGTTTGGAACGAGGTGATTTCTTACTCGGCCTGGGGATTAGCTCTGGTTCAAATTGTGTTTATCATTAATCTAGCACTGAGTTTTCGTCACGGTCGGTCAGCAGATAAAAATTTATGGGAGGCTACGACCTTGGAATGGTCTGCAGCTTCATCTCCCCCCCTATCTCACGGGAATTTTGAAGAAATACCGACCGTTTTCCGTACAGCTTATGAATACAGTGTTCCGGGTGAACCTCGTGATTATATTCCCCAGGATCTGAAAAAGGCTGAGTGATGATGCAGATCCCTTACACAGTTGAAGCCCGCCCGGATACTGGTCTACATAATGCCAAGATTGGTATCTGGCTGTTTTTAGCATCGGAAGTGATGCTCTTTGGTGGGTTCTTTTCTGCCTATGTTCTTTTGAGAACCGGAGCAGTAGTATGGCCTGAAGGATCATCCATACTTAACGTTCCCATAGGTACATTAAATACTTTGATACTGATTACCTCCAGTGTTACTATGGTTCTATCCTGGGCAGCGCTTAAAATGAACGATCTCAGTAAATTCAGAATGTATATGTTCCTGACCTTTTTTCTGGGATTGTTGTTTCTGGTAGTGAAATTGGTTTTTGAATATACTCCCAAATTTGAGCATCATCTATATCCAAGTAAAAGTACTTTCCTGGCTATTTATTTCACTATGACTGGCTTGCATGCTCTGCACGTACTGGGAGGAGTGATTGTGAATATCTATTTTTGGGGCCCGGGTAGAAAATTGTGGGAGATCAATCCAGAGCGGTTTACTAACCGGGTCGAGGTAGCTGGTCTTTACTGGCATTTTGTTGACCTGATCTGGATTTTCCTTTTTCCCGTACTTTACCTGTTGTGAGAAGGAATTATGGATAATATTGAGAATGTTCAGAAATACGTAAGAAGGTATCTAACCGTATTTGGTGCCTTGGCAGTTCTGACGGTGATAACAGTGGGGGCTTCGTTTCTACAGGTTGGAATAATAACAGCTATCACTATTGCCATGATTATCGCAGCGACAAAAGGATCACTTGTTGTAGGGGTTTTTATGCATCTTATTACAGAAAAGAAATTAGTTTTCATCGTTTTGAGCCTGACGCTGTTCTTGTTCTTGGTACTGATGTTTATTACCCTTTTCACTTTTGGAAACCAGGTAGGAATTCATGTCTCTTAAAGCGTTTCATATCTTCTTTATTATTCTATCCATACTCATGTGTATGGGTTTAGCCATCTGGAGTTTCTTACATGCTGCTGAGAGCTATACTCTTTTCGGGATCATCGCTTCCCTGGTAGGTTTTGGTTTGATGTACTATCTATACAGATTCTTGAAGAAGTATAAGGGACTGGGATATTTATGAAGAAAATTGCTTTTCTGGTATGGAGTGTTGTTATATTGTCGATTGATAATTTATCAGCATGTGCTACTTGTTTTGGAGCCCCAGATGATCCAATGACAAAGGGTATGAATATGGCGATTATTACGTTATTAGGTATCACTGGCAGTGTAATGAGTATGGTCGGGGTAATGATTGTCTTATTGCGGAAACGTGCCCGAGTAATCAGGGAGAAATTGAGTAAAAGTCTTTATGAGGAAAACAAGGAATAAGTTTCATGTTGGAGCTGTTACATAAACTGGGTTTACCTGAGAACTTTTCGGTTCAGGGAGTGGGAATAGATGCCACTATTGAATGGATTCATATCTTGATGTTTGTCCTATTCTTTATCTGGGCACCCTTTTTCATCTACACCTTAGTTCGCTTTCGTAGATCGCGAAATCCCCAGGCTGATTATGTAGGTGTGAGGAGTCACGTTTCAAGTTATTTAGAAGGAGGGGTAGCACTTTTTGAAGCAGCCCTACTCATCGGTTTTGCTTTTCCAGTTTGGGAGGAAAGAGTAAATAATGTTCCTCCTCCGAATGACAAAGATGCTATTCATGTTAGAGTATTGGCTCAACAGTTTCAATGGAATGTACAATATGCCGGTGAAGATGATGTTTTCGGTATCAATAGAATTGATCTTATTGATGATGAAGCCCAAAATTTTATTGGATTAGATCGTTCTGATTCGTCCGCCCTAGATGATGTTCTCCTTTCCAATGAACTTCACCTCCCTGTGAATCGCCCAGCAGTTATTTACCTTTCATCGAAGGATGTAATCCATAGTTTCTTTTTACCAACCTTTCGTGTAAAACAGGATGCTATTCCTGGGATGAGGATACCTATCTCATTCCAACCTACTCAAACCGGTTATTCAGAGATTGCCTGTGCTCAACTTTGTGGTAACAGTCACTATCGCATGAAAGGATATCTCTACATTCATACCCTAAAAGGTTATCAATCATTTATTAACGCACGCTCAACGCTGGCAAAAGTAAATGATTATGATCTTGGTTTTGAGGCTGAGAAAAAACTTAAAGCGGTTATGAGTGCCCTCCGTTTAGGAGATTCAGCTACAGCTGAAAGACTTGCTGCTGAAGCTCAGCAATTAGCTACCAAGGCCTTGGAGGATAAGGCAGAAGGTGGAGGGGAAGATTGGGATGAGTGGGGGGAAGAAGAGTGGGATAGCTGATTGGTTTGAGTAACTATTAATAATGGCTAGAAATCTATCCTTGAATACTCTCCATCCTGATCTGAAATATCGTACGTCAGTGTGGTTAAGACGATTTGCGAAGATTACTGCTATTGCCACACTACTTCTCATTTTTGCCGGGGGACTTGTCACCAGCACGGGATCAGGCCTTTCCGTTCCTGACTGGCCCAATACCTATGGCCAATTTATGTTTGCTTTTCCCCTTTCGGATATGGTGGGAGGTATTCTTTATGAACATTCTCACCGAATAATTGCCACGGTAGTTGGACTTTTTATGCTGATTCTTGCTATTTGGTTGTGGAAAGTTGAACCCCGTCGTTGGCTTAAACGGTTAGGATGGATTGCCCTGGCAGCTGTAATTGCCCAGGGCGTTTTGGGTGGGATCACAGTATTGACCTATCTTCCCTTGGGTGTGTCCATGGCTCATGGTATTCTGGCGCAGACATTTTTTTGTATCACTATTGCAATTGCCTACTTCCTTTCTCGGGAATGGAAGGAGAGACAAAGACTAATTAGGCATAACCAGAACAGATCACTTTTAAAATGGAGTAAAATCACTGCTGGACTTATCTACTTGCAACTGATTTTAGGTGCTCTTATGAGGCATTCTGAATCTGGGTTGGCTATTCTAGATTTTCCTTTAACGGGAGGAAGAATTATTCCAGATTTTATGGCATTGATGATAAATGTTAATGATAAACGATTTGAGTTAGGGTGGGAAGAAATAACCATCTGGCAGGTTGGTATTCATTTTCTCCACCGATTAGGTGCTATTGCAGTAAGTGTAGGAATAGTTGGAATGTTTATTAAGGTGGTAAAATATTTCAGTAAAAGCAGAAAATTGTTATTTCCAGCCACAGTTCTCATGTTATTGTTGGTTGCTCAAATTACCCTTGCCGCCTACGTAATATGGTCCCTAAGGAATCCCATCATTACTACATTTCATGTCTGGGTGGGGGCGCTCATGCTGGGTATTGCTACTTTTCTATCTCTCCGTTGTTACAGCCTATTTCGAATACCAGCACATTATGATAAACTTGATGAGAAAAAGATTCAATCAATTCCTCCAGAAACTCAAACCCTGTCATTTAGCGGGAAAGTAGGTGCTCTTTTAGAACTGACTAAACCAACTATTACTCTAATGGTCATGGTGTCTACCTTTATTGGTTTTTATCTCGGCTTACAAAGTGATGGTGCTTCTATAACAAGCAAATTATGGCTCCTTATTCATCTGTTAATTGGAACAGCCCTGGTTGCTGGTGGAGTAGGAACTTTGAACGAGTATATGGAAAGAGATCTGGATGCTCGTATGAAGCGTACGAACGGTCGTCCCTTACCATCCCGACGACTAACTCCTCAGTCTGCATTGGTTTTTGGAGTGAGCATAGCTGCAATTGGAGTATTTTATCTGATGGCTACTACTAATATCTTTACCAGTCTGCTGGCGGCAACAACGTTGCTTATATATCTGTTTATTTATACTCCAATGAAACGGAAGACGGTCCTAAATACAATCGTGGGTGCTGTTCCGGGAGCTTTGCCACCCATAGGTGGCTGGCTGGCAGCTACTGGAGAAATTTCTCTGGCAGCCTGGTTAGTCTTCGGTATTATGTTTCTTTGGCAGATCCCACATTTTCTTTCCTTAGCTTGGATTTATCGTAAAGACTATGCCAAGGTTGGGTTTAAAATGTTAACCGTTACCGATAGTACTGGAGAAATAACTGCCCGTTATATGGTTATCTTTAGTTCAGCTCTCCTGGTTTGTAGTCTTAGCTTGACGTTAATTGGATTAACAAGCCAAATTTATTTCGTGGGTGCACTGTTTCTTGGATTGTTTTTTTTGTTGGTCAGTGTCTGGGCAGCCTGGCATCTCACAAATCAATCGGCAAAAAGACTATTGCTTACTTCAGTGTTCTATCTTCCAGCGCTTACGACTTTACTTATTATAGATAGAGGATTATTTTTCTAAAAGCTAAAATATACTGTCGAGCAAAGCTATTAGTCTCTGAATCCTGCAATTTTACTTAGACGCTCAGAAGAGAGAATTACGATATACCTCTGTTCGGTACGGATGATTTCCTCTTCTCGAAACTCACTTAAGATTCTGACTGTAGTTTCTGTGCTGGATCCGATGAGATCTGCCAAGTCTTCTCGGGTAAGGGGTAGATTTATTTTGATTGCAGCTCCAAAGTTCTCGCTATAACGCTCTTTTAGAAGCAGTAACATTCCTGCCAATCTTTCCCTGACAGAGAGATGAGCGATTTCTGTGGTATGCTTATCTGCATGCACAAGCTCCTGGGCCAGGTTTCGGATGATCTGCCAAGTGACCTCTTTACTGTCAGAAATGAGAGGGTAAAAACCCCTCCGATCGATGAAGCAGACCATTACTTCCTCGAGAGCTTCTGCAGTACAGGAATAGGATTCGTCTGCGAACAAAGACCAATGTCCAATTAATTCCCCCGGTCCTGCAATACGCATAATCTTTCGCTTTCCGTCGGCTGTAGTTCTATAAATTTTAATCTTTCCAGCATTAACGCAGTAAAGTCCGAAGACAGGATGACCTTCGTAAAAAATCACCTGTCCTTTGTTGAAGTTAAAAACCCGCTTAGTTGAGCTGAGACGTAAGGTAAGCTCGGGTTCGCATGCTTTAAACACCCCTAAATGCCGAGAAGGACAAACGGTGCAACTAATTTTTTCAGAATGATTCATCTGTTGTTTATTAGATACTAAAATACAAAATAGTTGACAAATATCAATTATCAAATTGACTTATATCGTTTGAAATATTTTCCATTCAGAAGAAACTATACCATTAAACATGACATAATTACTCTCATTAATCATGTTAAGAATATTTCCATTCTTGTCAGCAAAGGAGAAGGTGAATGCGTCTATCAATGACAGGTGAGTATGCTGTGCGTGCAATGTTACATCTTTCCAGTAAGGGTTATGGTAATATGGTGCAGATCTCAGAGGTATCCAGAGAACAGAAAATCCCGGAGAGTATTCTACGCAAGATCATTGGGCAGTTAGTAAAAGCCGGAGTACTTTATTCACTTAGGGGAAAAGGGGGGGGAGTTTCTCTAGCCAGACAACCAGAGACAATCTCCCTGCTGGAAATTGTTGAAGCCATTGAAGGTAAGATTTTCTTAAACCAGTGCCTGATTGGACCTGACTTCTGTGAAAGGACCGGGTATTGTGCAGTCCATCTTGTCTGGCGTGAGGTACAGGAGAAAATGGTAGACATTCTTGGTAACCGTAATATGGCAGCTTTAGTCCAGGAGCATCAGGAGCGGTTCTATGCATATTTGGGAGGGGCAGGGAAATAGAAAGATGATTACCACTTTAGGTCACATCGAGAGTAATATCCCAACCTTTTGGGAAAAATTCAGGGCATATCTTGAGGTTACAAAACCAGGTATATCCTTAATGGTATTCGTTTCAGTCATTATGGGATTTCTTCTGGGAAGTTTCAGTACCAATCAACCTGTTAACATTCTTCTGCTTCTCCATCTACTGATAGGTTCGACCTTTGCGGCTGCAGGTGTAGGTGCACTAAATGAATTTGTTGAACACGAAGTAGATGCCAAGATGAAGCGTACCAAGGCCCGTCCAATCCCTTCAGGAAAACTTACTCCAGTGTCAGTTCTATATTTAGGATTAACGGTTTCAATTTTTGGAATTCTATACCAGGCTTTTATGGTTGAAATCGGGGTCAGTTTGCTGACACTGTTGACCATCACGTCCTATATTCTAATTTATACTCCATTGAAAAAGCGAACCGAATGGAACACTATGATTGGTGCAGTTCCAGGTGCTTTACCTCCTTTAGGAGGGTGGTTAGCTGCTACTGGACACCTTGATTGGGGAGCTTGGATTGTAGCAGGAATTCTCTACTTATGGCAATTACCTCATTTTCTAGCCATCGCCTGGATCTATCGCAATGATTATCAAAGAGGTGGATTTAGAATGCTTCCTGTAGTAGATCCAACGGGTAAAAGATCAGCCAGGCATTTGATGGTGAGCAGTATGGCTTTATTGTTATTAAGCCTGGTGCCAGTATTCATAAGTATCACAGGGGAAATATATTTATTCGGGATGGTAACAATGGGGACTACGCTTATTTGGTTCTCAGTAATGGCTGCTTGGGAGAAAACAAATCTTCAAGCCCGAAAATTATTACTGGTTTCGATAGTTTATCTTCCAGCAATGTTGGGATTAGTGTTGTTAGACAATATTCTCTATTAATATGGAGGAAGGTATGAGGAAGATCATTACAGATGGCTGTGTATCCAGGTTGGAAGAGAAACTTCCGTGGTGGAATCGTATTATTTGGGGGATATGGTTCATTGATCCACCTAAAAATATTTCTCTGGATGGTCATCGGATTGAAGGGGTAATCAAATACACCGATACCGTAATAACTATTTACTTTGGGATAGTGATTCTAGCTCTTATCTATTTCATATTCAGATATCGCTCTCGTCCTGGACACAAAGCAGTGTACGATAGAGGCGATACAAAGAAACACGTCGCCATGACTGTAGCTATGGGCTTGCTGGTTTTCTTTTCCATAGATGTGGTTATTGAAACGATGTCATTTCGGGATCTGAAAGAAGCATTTTGGAATTTTCCCCAAGGGGATGATGTGGTGCGAGTGGAAATCATGCCCCAACAGTTTGAGTGGAATTTTCGGTATCCAGGAGTAGATGACCGCTTTGGTCCAGAACCGTTCACGGATTTAAACGGAAACGAAATTTGGGATGAGGAAGAGCCCTTTACAGATCTGAATGAGAGTGGTGTATGGGATGCCAGCGATGATAAAGTACTTATGAATGAGATGCACATCCCGGTGGATAGGCCCGTCATAATACAAGTAGCTCCTTACGATGTTATCCATTCATTCTTTCTCCCCAATTTCCGTATTAAGATCGATGCCACTCCCGGAATGGTAAATACCATGTGGTTTCAAGCCAAAGAAACAGGTGAGTATGAAATAGCTTGCTCAGAACTGTGTGGAAATTCTCATTACAAGATGAAAGGAAAGTTGGTCGTAGAATCGGAAGATGATTATATAAAGTGGCTTTTGGGATTGGAAAGTGAAGGTCCCCGTGATGACTGGTACGATCCGGATTATGGGCTGTTATACTGGGGTTGGGAATGGAAGGAGGTCTTATAAGATGTCAACAAAAGAACAATCGTTTATCCAAAAGTATATTTTCTCTACTGACCACAAGGTAATCGGGAAGCAGTTCTTATGGTTAGGGCTTTTTTTCCTTCTCTTTGGTGGTTTCCAGGCAGTGTTGATACGTTGGCAACTTGCCTATCCAGACAAATTAGTTCCAGCCTGGTTATTAGGCAGTTTCTTATTCGAGGGGGGTAAGATTACACCAGATCACTATAATCAATTAATTACTATGCATGGAACAATAATGATTTTTTGGGCGATCACTCCCCTCTTGATTGGTGCGTTTGGAAATTTCCTTATCCCTCTACAGATTGGGGCTCCAGATATGGCTTTTCCCAGGTTAAACATGATCTCTTTCTGGACTATGTTTCTGGCCAGTATTGTTTTACTGGCATCCTATTTATTACCTCATGGAACTGCTGCCGCTGGATGGACGTCCTATCCTCCACTTAGTACACCAGTAGGAGGAATTGCAGGTGAGGGACAAACCTTCTGGACACTGGCATTGACCCTGGCGGGTACGGCAACACTCATGGGTGCCATCAACTATATTACTACTGTTGTACGTTTACGTGCTCCAGGTATGGGTTACTTTAAAATGCCTCTCTCTGTCTGGGGATTATGGTTGACTTCTATTCTCAACGCGATATTTGTGCCTGTCATAGCTGCTGGTTTAATTCTCCTCTTACTTGATCGAGTTTTGGGGACTCAGTTCTTTATTACCAGCAGTATTTCAACTGGTGTAAAGGAAGGAGATCCACTCCTCTATCAACACGTTTTCTGGATCTTTGGTCATCCCGAAGTCTATATTCTTATCCTTCCAGCTTGGGGTATCGTTTCTGATTTATTGTCTGTGTTTTCGAGGAAACCTGCCTTTGGTTACAAAGTGACCGCCATTTGTATGTGCACGATCGTTGCTCTCAGTTCCATCGTCTGGGGACATCATATGTACACTACCGGGATGAGTCCCTTGTTAGGGAAGACATTCATGTTTTTAACACTTTTAATCAGCATTCCCTCATCGATTTTCTTCCTGAATTGGTTGGGTACGCTTTGGCGAGGAAATTTGAAATTTACTCCACCAATGCTTTTTACCATGGCTGTGTTATGGGTATTTGGATTAGGGGGTCTTACAGGACTCTATAACGCTACCGTAACATCGGATATCTATTTTCATGATACCATGTTTGTAGTCGGACATTTTCACTATACTATGGCAGCCTCAGTCATGTTTGGGGGCTTTGCTGCCATCTATTTTTGGTTTCCCAAAATGTTTGGTAAAACTATGAGCCCTTTATTAGGAAAATTACACTTTTGGGGATCCTTCATTCCTTTGAACCTGGTATTTTACAACATGATGGTGATGGGTTATGCTGGGCATCATAGAAGAATATATGATCCCTCACAGTACGATTTCCTCAAACCTTTATCAGGAATGAATGAATTTGTAACAATTATGGCATTGGTGCTTGGAGCAGTGCAAATAATTTTTATTTTTAACCTGATCTATTCTCTTATCAAGGGGAAAGTCGCTGCACAAAATCCCTGGAGGGCAGCAACTCTGGAATGGACGATTGATGCACCGATACCTCACGGCAATTATGCGACTGTTCCTACGGTTTACAACGGTCCTCATGAGTATAGCCATCCTCAAATCAAAGATAGGGATTGGATTGCTCAATCAGAACCGCTACCTGCTGAAGGAAGATAATTTGATGAAAGCTGGAACGGTAACTGTACGGCGTACTATGGAGCCCTTATCAGGAAACGTTGCATTCACTTCCTATTTGGGTCTTTTAATCGGATTGGCTTCCATCACCATGCTTTTTGTGACACTGTTGATCAGTTACTCCATCCTCCGCATCCAAGCCGATTATTGGTTTGTACCTGGAAAAGGATCCGTTTCCATGATTCTTGCTATTATGAATACGTTCATACTCTTAATAAGCAGTGTAACTTGGATGGTGGCATCCCGGAAAGCTAAAAGTGGTAAGACGGAAACCTTTCGGAAGTGGACGTTAATCACACTGATCTTAGGTATTATTTTTTTAGTTTCACAGGTTACTCTCTGGCAATTACTTACTACGAAGGGTTTTACGGCACAGTCGAGTATAGTGGGGTCAGTCTTTTACGTTTTGACTGGTATGCATGGTCTCCATATTCTTGGTGGCTTAGCTGCTTTAGTCTGGGTATTTAAGATAGAGAAACCAGATAGTTTCATTAACTATCACAGGGTGAAAATGGTGGGAGTATTCTGGCACTATCTTGATATTCTCTGGATATGTCTATTTACCGCTATTTTCATAATTTGAATAGTGAAGATAAAAGGAGTATAAATGATGACTCAAACTGCTGAAGCAATTGCCGTACGTCAAGATCCGTTTGGGAGTGCTACTACCGGTAAGTTAGGCATGTGGCTGTTTATTGTTATGGATGGATTGTCATTTGGAGGCTTGTTAATTGGTGGAGCTGCATTACGTGCTTCAGCTCCTACCTGGCCAGCACCTGGCGAGATACTTAATGTCCCGTTGACAGCTTTTAATACATTTCTACTAATTTGCACCAGTTTTACAATGGTAATGGCTCTGAACTCTATTCAAAAGGGTGATCAGCAGGGTTTGGTTAAGTTTTTAACTGCGACGATGATAGGGGGGTCGATTTTTCTGGGAATTCAAATCTGGGAGTATGGACATTTTATAGCGGGAAGTCCTGAATTGGCAGCGAATTTGGAAAAAGCAGGTTTTGTGGGTACGGATAATTTTCTTCCCAGTACCAGTATCTACGGAGCTGTCTTTTATGCTACGACCTGTTTTCATGGGTTGCATGTACTCTCAGGGGTCATCTATATAACCACAATACTTTTTCAGGCGCGTAAGGGTAAGTACAGTGCTGAGAATTATGATCGAGTGGAAATATTAGGGTTGTTTTGGCATTTTGTGGATCTGATTTGGATATTTGTTTTCACCGTCATTTATCTGATATAGGAGGAGATGAGGAATGGAAGGAGATCATAAAAAGGTTTACATTAAAAATGCTCTTTGGTTAGCAGGGTTGACAGTAGCTGAATTGGGGGTTATTAATCTTACCATCCCGAAATTCAGCCAGGTCATTATACTTTTTGCTTTTGCTGTTACTAAGATCATGCTCGTTGCTCTTGTTTATATGCATTTGCGCTATGAAACTAAGTTCTTAAGGCGACTTTTACTGGTCCCGATACCGTTAGCTATTTTCCTAGCTTGGGGGGTTATTTATGATTTGCCTTTCAGGTGGGTAGTTCAATAGGTTATTAACTTCTCTGCTTATGACGAAAAATAATTCTTTTGTTTATCAGAACTTTGCCATTGCGAAATATGAATAGTAATTTGACATATTCATGAACAGGAAATTAATAATAAGTCTATTCTATTCAATCCTGACGTTTTTTCCAGGGCTATTGAGCGCGTGCCCATATTGTGCAGGACGGGACTCCACATTTAATGATATTATTCTGCCCATAGCTACGTTATTGGGAGCTCCTTTTATTATCTTTGGAGTGATAACCCTCATGGTGATTAAGCATAACAGTATGGAGAAATAGTCATGACTCCTGAGAAAGTCACAATCAAGAGGAAATCCAATCCTAAAATGAATGGCTGGCTCTGGGTTGCGTGGATTATGGCATTAGGATTTATCGGATATAGGCTGACAGAAAAGATGTCCCCTACAATTATACATGCATCTGAGGATGGAAGTACCAGCTTAACTGCTTATGAGCCCACCTCAAATTATGGTTCAGTACCTTTCTTCCAATTAATTGACCAACATGGTGAAACCTTCACTCAAGAAGAGTTATTGGGCACGGTTTGGGTTGTTGATTTTGTTTTCACTACTTGTGCTGGCCCGTGTCCCCTTATGACGGCTCAATTTGCTGATCTACAGGATCGTTACTCCCAAAGTAAGGACTTCCGTCTGGTATCGATATCAGTTAATCCTGAGTTTGATACTCCAGAAGTACTAAAGGTTTATGGAGATCAATATGGTGCTGATCACTCTCGCTGGGCATTTTTAACTGGGGATCGTGAGGAGATACATAAGCTGGCCTGGGAAGGATTTCATGTGGGCACGGAGGACGATCCCATATTTCACAGTTTACGTTTTATCCTCATTAATCGGACGGGTAAAATCCATGGTTATTACATTAGTACAGAACCTGAAGAATTGGAAAGATTAAGAAATGATGTGAAGATGCTCCTGTCGGAGTCACTATAATATTTTCAGTTTCTTACTATTTCTGAAGTATACTGCGGTTTTTTATTACTGTAAAGATTACATTTTGCATTGTGTAGGGAACATTTATCAAAGATAAAATAACCATAGCGAATGAGAATAATTAGACATTTGGAGTGAGCCAAAGGATCAAAGGTATACTGCTATCCTCTTAGGAAGAAAATGAAATGTTTAAGACACACTCCCAAGATAACACATTATTTCCATGTGGATAGAGTGCTGATAGTATTTATATGAGAGGTGGTGAATCACTTTGGTGGCGGATAGTAGTTATCTTTTCTCTCGTGGTTGTACTTGCTGTGACGTTTTTGATTTTTGGGCCTCGACCTGATGGATTGACGAGTAGTCTTGATGTTTCTAATCTTCCTTTATTTAATGCCATTATAAACGGAATTACCACTCTTCTTTTGATCACTGCTTTCCTGTTCATCAGACAGAAAAAGGTGAAGTTGCACAGGAGAACTATGTTGACTGCATTT
>JBHHUM010000079.1:0-9714 GCA_046861645.1 Fidelibacterota bacterium
CCACCCACACGTTATTCTCATCAAATGCCCACACATCCCATAGTACGCCTGATTCCCCGAGAGTATCCACGTCCCACACAAAGTCATGGCTGGTAGTGTCAAGACAGCAGTCAGTGGAATCTTCACCGCACAGGTGGTACCCTTCAGGACATTCTGTGATACTATCTCCATCTTCATCAGGACATCCTACTAGGAATAGGATACTCAAAACCAAGAAAAGGGGGGTTCCAGTTAATGTCCACTTATCTCTCACTGACCTACTTCTATTTTGTGGATAATATTTCTCAGTATATAAGAAGGTCATACTAATTCCAGTCTCTCCTGTTATAACTTACATATTCTGTTCAAGCTCTTGTATCTGCTTTTTCATCTCCACCATTTTCATTTCCCGGTCTACTGTGACTCTATGCCACTTCTCCAATTCGCGCAGGTGCTTATCACGCTCCGTCACATCTCTCACCACTTCAATGAAGGCAGAAAGAAGTCCGACTAGTATTATTAATAGAGGAAATGTAGCATATATTGGCACTTACCTCAAAAGCACCATTTTCTCTGTCTTTTGATACGTCTGCTCACTCTCCAGCGACCACGCTTTCAGCGCATAGATATAGATTCCAGTAGAAACGCTGTTACCGGTGTCATCCCTGCCGTTCCAAACCACACTCTTGAAACCAGCGACTACTCTGCTGTCAAGAAGAGTCCTAACTTCTCTTCCCAGAATATCATAAATCATTAGAGAGACATAGGACGCTTCAGGCAGATCGTAGCGGATGGTGGTGGTGGGATTAAAGGGGTTGGGGTAATTTCCTCTAAGGTGGAAGCGATCTGGTATTGGTTCTGAATTGGATAAGGTCTTCCACATATCACCGTCATGCCATACCGATTTAGTTATGGTAGGACTCGATTCCTGTCCAATAAAATCTTCAGAGGTTATATAGTAGAATATTTTATCACCTAATAGGGGTTTCCCTATTGATACATTTGTATCAGTATATTGGGATTCAGTAGGTGTTGCAGTATAGATTACATAAAACTGTGGTTCCCAATCACCTCTTCTATAGATCTTGTACCCACCAATGTCCGGTTCTGTGTTTAGCCCCCAATGGAGAGTAGGACTTTCTCCTAAAGAACCTGTGATTGTGAAACCAGATGGTGTTGCAGGTACTGCATCATAATAGTAGGCACCTATATCCATACGAGTTATATCAGGGTCTTGATCATCCTCATCTGTCTGCCAAGTGATGCCATCACCATCCAGATCTATATCTCCTGCATCTATAAGGGGTGAATTTGAAGATAGATGGTAATCACCACTCGCTACAAAGAGAGGATCAGCATGAACGTTTGTAGCATCATCACCAACATTACCATTATTCGTGTTGTTATGGAAATTGTTGTATTGGATTATTGGATTACCAGTAGACCATGTAATAGCTGTACCACAACCCACAAAGGAGTTATTGATTACATCTCCGCTCGATAGGTTAGTTGCATTAATACCACTGGTTTGTATGTCAACTATTGTATTATTAATGATTCTCGGTGGAATCCAACCTTGGGGTGGGACAGTAGGTCCGTCTATTGATACTCCAATATCACTATCTCTAATGACGCAGTTTGAGAAGGGATTATGTTGGGCGTCTTGACTGAAGAACAGTCCAGCCCAGTCACCCGGTGTTGGAGATCCTGAATTAGACATAAAGGTGATTCCTTCTGTTCCACCATCTGCTTCCAACTGACCTTCCACTATGAACTCACAAAGTCCGGGGTAAGTCCCTACATTTACTGCATCAGTACCAGCAGAAAAGCGTACAGTAGTACCAGGAGTAATTTTCAGCGATCTTCCCGTACGTTCATCATCAGGGACCTCCTTGACTATGACAGTGACATCTCCAATAACATTTATTTCACCTGACCATTCTCTCGGTTTCCTTATTTCTCCAACCCATTCGTTTATTATCAAATCTGCAAGAACACGAATGGGCTCAGTTGGGGAGGGTTGTAGTTCAATGTTCTTAATGGCAACACCTGAGGCATTGTTGTTATATCCAACACTATTCGGAACTGTCAAAGCTGTAAATCCCGTATTGTTGGTAGTTCCAGGGAATACATTTCCAAGACCGTCTACATCTATATTATCAGCTTCTTCCAGATCATCATTGTAACCCGTATCCTTATGATGCCAAATTAATAGACCAAGATCCATTTCAACATCGCCTAGAAGAAAATCATCGAAACCTTCCATTTGTCTGTTTTCAATAACAAAATACTCCCCTTCAGTAATCGGAAAAAGATAAGCCTGAGGCGTCCATTCTATTGGCTGCATATCCACAGACATATTGCTGGTTACCACATGATCAGGAATCCAACCAAGTTGAATTTTACTTACAGCATTTGGATGTGCCGGTGAAGCCGCATGACCCCAACCACCTGGTTCATCTGGTCCATTATATAAGCCATCTCCCATCAAACCCCATCTTCCTGCGTCACCATAGGGATTATATTTTTCAGACAGTCCCAAAGTATGAGCAAATTCGTGACAATGCCAACCAATATGAGCAAAATGATATGGTACTGTACCCCATGTATGATTTTCTGACATTTGGTAGCGTTTGGTTCCTGCTGTTGCGAATGGGAGAAGACCTGTCGATTCCATCTCTCCTGCAAATAAAACGCAGATATATTCATAATCATCAGGATTGCCAAAATCAGGATTGGTTTGAGCTTCTGCACGGGCCTTATCAATAGCTTCATTCATCAAAGTCTCGTCGTGTTGGGGGAGTTGCTCATAATCCTCCCTATCATAATCCGCCATTAGCCATCCGTAGTCATCATTCATATCTAGAACATTTAGAACCCGCCCTTCCAACCAGAACTGACCATAGGACACCTCTAGCCAATAGTCATTCATGCTACCGAAGACTTCGTCCCAATCAGGATGAGCGTGAGGATCTGTCTCAGAGTTATAAGTGCCAATAGAAAATATGGCGTTAGAAATTGCCTCTTGGTTATCCGTAGCATGTCCTTCAAAGCCAGCTTGGTCTGGAAATTCAATGAGTATTACGCCCAAATTTGCCGGTCCTAGAACTGGTTGAGGATTTAGACTTGCATTATAATCCCACCCCCTTTGCTGCATCTCCTCAATTTTTTCTGGTGACCTTCTGAGATGGAGTTGTATACCCGACCTTTCTGGATCGTCAATCCCAACTCTATATCTCGACGGGATGTAATCTCCGTCAACTCCCAATTCGGCGTAGTAGTAGTATCCGTCTGAGTATTCCTTCACAAACGTATATCCATCTTCTGTCTCCATATACCAGTAGTAATTATCACCATACCGGGAGCCTACGAATGCCGTTCCATCAGGCTGCTGGAATTGACGGGGTGTGGAAATGGCAGGTCCGGATGCCAAAACCAAACTATGTATTGCTACCAACACCACAATAAGAGGGATATATTTTATATTTGCAATCTTCTTTTTTCTCCTTTCTATTTTGTTCTTCGTTTCATTATCTACTCACCTTAGTAGTAACATTTTATGTGTTTCTGTAAGATTTTCTCCATTGATTCTGAAAAGATACAGTCCGCTTGCAACGGGTATTCCTTTTTCATCAGTACCATTCCATAACAGTTTGTACTTTCCCTTTTCTTTCTTCCCTTCAAAGAGCTTTATCACTTCTTTTCCCTCAATGTTGTAAATAGTACTAGACACTTTATCGGGATGAGGCAAGTCATACAATATTGTTGCACTTGTATTAAAAGGATTGGGAAAGCTTGAAACATAAAATTCAACTGGTATAAGAACATTATCTTCAACCGATAAGGGTCCGGGAACACCCAATTGACCTGCCCCATTCACCTGTTGTGCATACGTACCAAAACCGGTAGGTGTGTTAAATTCGTCCCAAGCTATAATCACGCCGTCAGAACCATCTGAGGTAATATCCGGGAAATCCTGGTATCCTGGTTTTACACTTATACCTTTTCCGTTATATGTCCATACGGATTCGCCACTTGCATCCAGTCTCTGTGCATAAATATCAATACCATTAGAATCATAGTTTCTCGTATCTGTCCAGACAACAAAGATACCCCCATCAAGTGCGGCAACAATTGATTTGGGAACTTGGTTACCAACAGCTTCGTTAATTACCACACCTCCAGAATCCCATAATACTTCCCCAATAGTATTTAACTTTTGTCCAAAGATATTACTATCCCAAACTGGGTATTCCCCCAATTGTGCCTCATATATAAAAATAACATCACTGGTGGGAGTAATCGATATGAAAGGAAAGCCAAGTTCCCCATGGCTCCGGTTAGATACTTTAGTACCAAGACCTGCCCACATCAAATTCCCATCTTGGCCTATCTGGTTGATGTAAAAATCAATTATATCCTCACTAGTATCAGGATTAGTCTGGTAAAAGAAATATGCACCACCATACCCGTCATTAACAATATTGTTAATAAAAGTATATCCATTAAACCATAGTGTATCCGAGTGCCAGATCTTCTCACCAGCGCTATTAATTCTAATGAAATAGTAAAAGTTTTCCGAGCTGGTGTACCCCCCAATCTGCCCAACAATGACACCTCCCTCACCGTCAGTAACCATGCCTGCAAAGTAGCGGTGATGAAATGTATTAGTCGTATCTACAGCAACTGCATCTTCCCCCCACAATAGATTTCCGTCTCTATCAATCCGCTGCACATAATTTTCCCATTCTCCATAAAACCCTTCCTCAAGTGAAAATTGAACGATAGCACCTCCTTGCCCATCCTCGACCATCTCCCCAATCCACATATTTCTGCGGCCAAACTTTGGGGTACGTAAATCCATACCATTTTCTCCCCACAAAACATTTCCCTCAAAATCAACACGTTGTACATATACATCAACACTATCAAATATCCAATGAGGTACGATGCTCCTTCGAAAGTCACGCCACCCAACAATAGCTCCTCCGGAGCTATCTGATATACAGGCATTTAGCACTTGATCCAAAGGTACTCTACATATTTCTACTTCCTCACCACTCCACTGCAAATTTCCATAGTGATCAATCTTTTTGGCATAAATATTCCTTCCTGCATCTGAAGACAAAGGATTAATAAATAACATTGCACCACCAAAACCATCTGACATGGCACGCACTCCACCTCTCATAGTAGAGATACGCAAGTTCTGAGTAGAATCCTGAGACCACTGGGCTGTAATTGGTAAACACATAAGAAAAATAGTAAATAACGAAAAAGGAAGTACATATGAACTTGATGATACTCTCTTCATGTTATGTAAGCACGCCATACTAATTCCAGTCTCTCCTGTTATAACTTACATATTCTGTTCAAGCTCTTGTATCTGCTTTTTCATCTCCACCATTTTCATTTCCCGGTCTACTGTGACTCTATGCCACTTCTCCAATTCGCGCAGGTGCTTATCACGCTCCGTCACATCTCTCACCACTCCAATGAATGCAGAAGGATATCCGTTACCATTATTGATGATCGATGCACTCATTTCTACTTTATAACTGCCACTTAAATCTGTAACCATAATAGTATCGGGAAATATCCCCAATGGTGAAAGGTCTTTACACCGATATCTTAGCCGGTCCGAGAAATTCCTCGATTTTCCCTAAAAACCTGACCCGGTCAATGGGTTTGGTAGTGACACTGTTGGCACCTACAGCATACGCTTTCATCCGTTCCTGGTCGCCGTAAGCGCTGACAACTACAATGGGATTGTTAAAGCCCTGTGATCTGAGGTCCCGGATAGCTGTTATGCCATCTTTCACTGGCATATTAATATCCATGAAAACCAGATTGGGGTGATATTTCAGGCATTTTTCAACGGCTTCCAGACCGTTGTAAGTAGAAATAATCTTTCCTCTAAAGCCAGACCTTAGGAAAGCTTGAAAGAGCGCATTCGTAGGAATATCATCTTCAGCTATGAGTATCATATCTTCTTTTTCTCCGTATTTCATGACTGTGATTCAATCTATTTTCCGAGGTGGGCTTACTGCTGCTGACTCTCCCACTGAGTCAGCTTACGATGCGTTATCCCTGGGTCTGGGATAAAACTTTTCTAAAGAGTCTGCTTTGCTTTCATAACCACTTGTTGGTAGGAAACTTGCAATACTTCCGCCAACTTTTTCCTGTTGTACTGGTATTTTTCCAAAAGGAAGGAGTAGAGGTCTCGCTCAAAACGCCGGTTAGCTTCTTTCCACGTGAGGGGGGTAAGTGTCTCCAGGTATTGTGCAAAGTGGGTGTTATCCGCTAAGGGAAGCTTCGGCATTTCACCCCGTTTGAGTCCCAATTTCTTCTGGTACAGGAAATAGGTTCGGGTGTAAATCCCCAATTTCTGACAAAGTTCGGGGGCTGTTTTCGTCCTGCCCAGGTGCAGGGTCAATAGATGCTTATGAAAAATAGCCCTGATCTCTCCTAAAGGCTTATCCAGAGCGAATCCGAAAATCTCATCTTTAATGTTGATATTGGTCACCTTCAGGTTCTGCCGCAGGAATTTGATATACGAATCCAACAGGGTTTTTTGGTCTTTGCTCAACGCCAGATATAGTTCATATTCCACCTGAAATTCCCTGTAACCAGAATAGTAAAAGAAATCCGCCATACTGATCTCACCCAATCGCTCGTGACATAACCCCAGCTTGTAATAATCTTCGTAAAGCATATTTCTCATCTCGTACTGGGTAGTCAGATGCATGGATTGACTGTGGTATTGAATGGCCTCGCGATAGTTGTTTCGCTTGAAAGAAATCACTCCAAGGTTCTGCAGAGCGAGACTTTTCTCGTAGGGTGACAAATCATCTAACCGTATGAGGTCCAAAAAAAGTGATTGAGCCTGATCGTACTTTTTCTGGAGGACAAAATTCCACCCTTTATCATTCAGGATCTCGTATTGGAAGTGCTGCAACTCCAGTTCCACGGCTACCTCCATGGCTTTATTGTACATGGAGAGGGCTTTGTCATATTCACGTCTATTGTCGTACACCTGCCCCATTCGTCGCTGGGCCCTGGCAGCTTCCAACCGGTTGTTCTCCCGACGGTAATGCTGTAGTACTTCCGCAAATAATCGCAGCGACAGCTCCTCATCGATGAACTTGTACGAAAAGGCTTTCTGCCATTTTAATTTCCATTGCAGACTTTCAATATTTATTACTTTTATTGCTTTATCTATCATCTGAATAGCTTCTTTTTTATACCCAAGCTTTCTATACAGATTTGACAATTCTAATTGCAAATAGGCAGCAGCTTCAGGTTTTCTAATTAACTCCTCAGCGCGACAAAATGCCGCTAACGCCTTTTTGTAATTCCCGATGAAAGTTTGAGTACCACCAATTCCAGCCATTACCATCCCTCTTAAATCAAGATCATCAATGTCTTCCAAGGTATGGAATTCCTTTAACGTTATTTTAGTAGACTTGATATTCAAGTCGTTAATTTCAGCAAATATTTTTGCAAAGAAACTGATGTGTACATTACTGGTAATAGCTTGTATAGGTATTTGATATTCTTTCTTCTCTTTGTAATAACTGAGAAGATCGACACTGTGGAGTTGTAACATTTTAGTTATCATTGTGTCCGGACCTCAATTCTACCCTTTCCGTGGTGGTCAGCAGGGCTGAACCGCCGTCATTCACTTTGATCTGTGTGGTGGTAACGTAAGTATCACCGGTAACAGCAACCCACTCACCGGCGCTGTTCAGGTATTCCACGTTAACAGGATTAGCGATAAAGACCGTGGTGGGCGCTGCGAAGACATAAAGGTTCCCGGCAAACAGTTCCAGGGTATATTCATTCCCATCCACATTCTGGACCCAGTGATCGGAATAGACATTGTCTCCGCCTGCAGCGGTGTGGACTTCTCCGACCATGCACTGGTAATAGGTTCCGCTCGAGGCCGAGGTTATTTCCGCAGCTGGATCGCCTCTGAACAGGATCCGGTTGTGGTCACATTGATCCTTTGCCACAGTTTGCAGAACCTGTTCCTGATCCGGGCTCACCATGGGATTCGTGATACCGTTATCTGAGCACCCCATAAGCCCTAAAAACACCAATATAAACGAAATCGAGAAAAGTACTTTCTGTTTCATGTTCATCTCCTCCTTCTGATCAAGCTTACAGAAAAAATTGAGGTATGTCAAGTAAATTATTATTAATTTTCAGTAGGATTTATAAATAACACTTGAATTTATAGAAATATTACATTCTGATAATTCATGGTAAAAACACCGCTGATGGACAACTGGCCATCAGTGGGATTACCTACGATATTCGCAACTGGACAGGTGGGATATCGTAAAACGAAATTAAGTACCAGTGTCCCCCCTGTAAAAAGAAGAGAAGGATGATGACATAGTTGCATTCCAAACATATTTAACCAATCATAAGAATAATGAAGACATATACGTACTACAATCAACACCGGTTCAATTAGAAAATACGGCAAGTTTAGTGCCTTTTCTTCTAATATTTGTCACTGCAGAACAAATGGAATCGGAAAGAGACATCGAATTGGGTGGAGTAATACTTTCTGCAAAGATGTTATCACAATCATCATGTGATGATTGCCACGGACCTATTCCCAAGTCATATTTGTGTGTAGTTGGAGTTCGTTTATCTAGCGGAAAGGATGCTTCTTCAGAAGAGTTTGAATTGTTTCGGAGAATTGGAACAGGTAACTTTCCTTCAACAACCATTCATAGATTTAATGGAGCATGGAGAAATGATGAGGCCGGAAATTACCGCCATTACAAGGATGTTAATTCAATAAACTATACCTATAATATGGACGAGCCTATTGCTATAGCAAGGCTAAATGATGATGATACTCCTGCTAAGATTCTTCCAATAGAAGATGACAATAATGCAGGAGAGATTGCCCCTTTACCTGGCAGAATATGTCTGGCGTTATAATCATAGGAATGATGCTATTGAAACCCAGAAAAAACTCATTATGAAACAATTAGAAGAGCTACGCATTTAGTGGCTGTTTTGGGACTTTACCCTCTTTTATATACGACCAATGGGAAATATCCCCGGTTACTTAATAGTTGTTGGCGAAGCTACTGAGTACGAACAAAATTGGGAAATCATAACTTACAACCACAGGCCGGAGAAAAGGCATTTCTTAACATCCAACAGTGAAATTGAAATCCCTTTTGATTACTTTTACTATTATAATGTTGAGACCAGAATTTGGATATATGCCTTGGATGATAATCTCTATGATTTCTATAGTACACTAACGGAATCATCATTTGATCCTGAGCCAGTCTCAATGTACATTGATGGTGGTCTAGGAATTTTTGGTGCTATCTATGAGGATTCCATTTCGATCATGGTTCAGAAGCCATTCAATTAAAGCTTTCCTCTTTGTTGACTACTCTTTTACAGTTAATCACTATTATCCTGCTTGTACTTGATAAGAGGGGTATGGGATTTATCAGAAACATGGTGCCCGCTCTGCTGGGAACCCCGTAAGTGAACTTTTCACTAAAGTTAACTTTCCAACTGTAAATGAGGAGTAAAAATAAAATCGTGGTTTAGTCTAATACTCTGATATTTTCCTTATGTGCTAAAATAATTCTCAATATTCGAACAGGAGATTATATAATGTTAGTAAAACACCTTGATCTATCATACCAATTTCAATGGCTATGTTCCATAAACTTACTGAATTAGACATAA
>JBHHUM010000164.1:0-2382 GCA_046861645.1 Fidelibacterota bacterium
AGCTACCGAGCCGTAACTTCAATAATCACCATAACTCGGTAGCGAAGTTGCCTGTCCCGTACCGATGACGGAGTCAAGGTCGGGAAGCTACCGAGCCTCAGAAAGCGCATCGAAGTTACTTTTACCCCCCTCGAAAAGCAACCGCTAAATGGTGTTTTAATCGTCGGATTTTACTTGTCAGGCAAAAGGGGAATTACTATGTTTCTCGCCGTTAATAAAAGCATATTGTACACATGAGCAGACAAGTTATCATAGCCACAAGGAATAAAGATAAGGCTAGGGAATTGCAAACACTCCTATTGAACGAAGGTATTAGCGTACAGACATTAGACGACGTTGATCCGGAGCATAAGATTCCGGAAATAAAGGAAACAGGAACAACTTTGGAGGAAAACGCTTTACTCAAAGCTCGCACTGTTGCAGCCCTTCTGGGTAGACCTGCAATTGCTGATGATACGGGATTGGAGGTTGATGCACTTGACAGTGCTCCAGGAGTATATGCTGCTCGCTATGCCGGTGAAGGTTGCAGTTACGAGGATAATGTTAATAAATTACTTGCTGAGTTAGTCAATGTACCATTTTCTGACAGGACCGCCCGGTTTCGAACCATTGCCTGTTTTGCTGATGGAGAAAAGGAACTCACTTCTGAAGGGGTCGTAGAAGGAATAATAACGGAGACCCCTCGCGGGGAGGATGGATTTGGATATGATCCTGTATTTTTGATATTCCACCTCGGAAAAACATACGCTCAACTGACCAAAGAGGAGAAAAACAGCTTGAGTCATAGAAGTCGAGCCATAAAGTCACTTATCTCTCTTCTACGGAAGAGGCAGATTCTTAAGTCCCCATCCCCAGGGGATTCATCCTCCATACAGGGAAAAAATAGAGGAGCCAGTTAATATAGCAAGATCGTTACCTGCGTTAGTTCCCGGACGCGTAACCGGGTTTCTCTAGAGTAGAAGCTTTAAGAGGTTAATGAAGCAGAAGCCACGCTTCTTTGCAGTTCCTGTGCAGCGAGGGCGAGCCATAAGTACGATTTTGTTGTTTCTTTCGGTCTGCTTGAGCGGTCAGACTGTAGAACGGACGCTATCCGTCCATCCTGAAGAAAGAATTAGTTCCCTTGGTATCTTTATACTCATTCATGGCTTTGAATCTTCCCGAATAGTAGATCCCTTTGAGAAGCTACCCTTGCCTTCACTGTTTACTATGGATTCTTCACGAAAAGTACGTGGTTTGTTTACTTCTGAGCTGGAAGATTTTGAGGCCTGGGCGGAAATTTCCGGTAACTGGGAAATTATCTCTTTTTATGAGACCGTCGGGGGCTATTTTTTAAAGATGCCGTTATCCATAAAGGTTAATGACTATTTGCAGGAGAGAATCTACCGGGACAGGCTGTCAAATCTCTACAGCTCCCTGGCAACAAACAGAAAGAATAAAGATAAACGGGGAGGAGGCAGATCCTGGGAGGTAGTAGGTGTTGAAACAGCAGCTGGTCGTGTCTCTCTTAATCTTAAAGGCAACATTCGGGTCATGGGTAAAATGGTATTTCAAGACCAGACCCTGGCACGCAGTAATCTCCAGGAATCACAAACGACACATCTGGAGTTTGATCAGCAGGAACATTTGAATATTGAAGGGAAGATTGGTGATCGGGTAAGTATCCTCATGGATCAGGACAGTGAACGGGAGTTTGACTGGGAAAATAATATCAGAGTCAATTATACCGGTAGTGAGAATGAGATTGTGCAAAAGATTGAAGCGGGGAATATCTCTCTTTCACTACCTTCAACGAACTACGTCAGCTTCTCAGGTAAGAACGCTGGACTCTTTGGACTTAAGTCGATTATGAAATTTGGTCCTGTGGATGTTACAACCATCGCATCCATTACACAGACTAAGAAAGAGAAGAAAAAGTTCAAGGGAGGTACGGAGACACAAGGGACTACTATATCTGATTATCAGTATCGAGAAAATCAATACTTTTTCCTCGATAGAGTATTTCGGGATGGGGGTGCTATCTTCAGCGATAATGAAACTGATGTTGCCATAATACAAAGCTTTTATCCTCTGAATACAGATGGTGCCCATATTATCAGTCCAGAAAGAGTGGTAATTAATGAGATTGATGTTTTCAAATCTGTGGGCTGGAACCCCGGGGCAGGTACTTTTAACGGACGGGCTCATGCTGATCCCAATGATCCTGAGTTTAATGCCGATGAAATGGAACAGGCTTACTTTGAGCGACTCATCAAGGGCACAGATTATGATATAAGTTATGATCTGGGTTATATGAGACTAAAAGTTCCCGTCCAGTCTAATGAGATTCTGGCGGTGTCTTATACTCTTTCTCGTCCGGGAGAGGAGGAAGTATTTAAGACAGTG
>JBHHUM010000080.1:0-9586 GCA_046861645.1 Fidelibacterota bacterium
GACGTTTCTGGGTAGGTGCCATTGTTGATGGCGAGAAAAGGGTGAGCCATGCCGACTTTGGTAATTACGAGTGGCACCCCACGCCGCCTAACCCGGGAGAAACAAGACCTGATGACGTTTACTTCCCCCTGGGGATGGATCTTTTGGAAGCTGAAATGGTCTATGATGACCTGCTTGGTCCCCACACAACCGAACCACTCAACGTGCAGGTCTTTCAAGCGGCTAAGGTTTTGCCCTATGGGGAAGATGAAGTTCTTACCAACAGCCTGCTTATTGAACAGCGCATTGTAAATATTGGGGAACAGCCCTTGAATGACCTGTTAATCTCTTGGGTGTTCGACTGTGACGTGGGTACTGGATTTGATCAGACGAATCCTCACATGGATGATCTTGTCGATTATGATGGTTGGGATGGTCCCGACTCTGATAGTGATCTTGAGGATATTGTGGAGAATCTTGACTGGAACGGTAACGATGAACTGGATGGTTATGATGAGTACGGTATTCCCTATGGATGGCAGTATCTGGGGAGCCAGGAATTCCCGAATCCTAATTATGACCTAACTCTGATTGTACCTGACGGATTTCCTGATGAATTCCAAGTTGTCGTTACGGACAGTGATACGGTTGTGGTAAGCAGGATGATGTCGTATATGTACGATGGCGATGATCCCATGACCCCTGGAGACGACACTCGTGAGGGAGGTGGAGTCCCGGGGTTTATCGGTCTGCGGTTAATATCTTCTCCTACAGGAAATGTATTCAGTCACCAATGGTGGAACTGGGAAGATGATCCTGGTAGCGATCAGGAAAAGTACGATTACATGGCTGCTGACCATGAGTCAAGTATGGGATACCGTTTCATTCCGCACCCATTTACCCTCGGTTCCCCCACTTTTGACTACCGGTTCATGCTTACAACTGGGCCTTTTTTTGGCTTCGCGTCGGGTGACACTATCCGTACTATAGTAGGGGCTGTGTTGGGAACTGGTATCAGAGGTCTGCGTCAGAATGCGGATTCACTGATATTGGCTTTGGACAGTCTTGGAACAGTGTTAGGAGTAGAAAGACCTCATGCGGCTATTCCTGATAAACTTACCCTCCATCAGAACTATCCAAATCCCTTCAATCCCACGACAACAATAGAATACGATCTACCGGAGCAGGTAGATGTAGTACTCACGATCTACGATATCCTGGGTAGAGAGGTTCGTAAGTGGCAGTGGCAAAAGCAGGAAGCAGGGTACTATTCTGTTACATGGGATGGCACCAATTATCATGGCAAGCAAGTGGGAGCGGGAGTGTACCTGTATCGTGTTCAGGCCCGCCAAGCAGTCGACGGGAAAGCGGGTAATTATACCAAGGTCAGAAAGATGGTGTTGCTGAAATGACTCCTAATAACATTGAGTGTTGTTTTCAAAACAGGTCATATAATCCAGTAATTTACCGTCAGTCGTCTAAAGGTATCTCATGAAGATTCGCTTCCATACATTCCATGTCATATTGTCTATTACAATCACCATGTCATTATCTGCCCAACCAGCTGGAATTGACTTTGAGGTAACGGATGAGAACCAACTTGGCCTCATGGTCTGGAACCAGGGGATTTTGGGTAACGGCTTTAATATGATTGATGGTGAGATTCTGCCTTCCTGCCAGTACCGTCAGTATCCTGACTATCTTCAGGAACAGGTGGAGCATTTCTCATTCGCCGGGATCTGGATAGGAGGAATGGTTAATGGTGAGCGACGTGTTTCGACAGCCATAATAGATGGTGTGTTTGAGGCTGGACAGGAAGGATTTGAATATATGGAGACTTCCAGCATAGAGATACGCTCCTCACTTTCAGATTCACCATATTTCCATCCCGATGCCGTATCTCATCAGGACTTTCTCATGGATTTTAAAGACTATGGTGATAATACGGGTGACAACTTCGGTATCTCCAACCACAATCCCTTGGGGATTGATGTGCATCTCGAGACCTACACTTGGAATCTCACTTACGCCGAAGGATTCGTTATTCTGAGTTATACGATCACCAATGCCTCCTCCGATACACTTAATGACATCTATGCTGGTATCTGGGTTGACCCTTCAGTGGCCAATATGAACTATACAAGCGTCTATGAGCTTGGTGGAGGCTTCACCTGGTATGATAACCTGGATGGCTTTGATCAAAGTATTGATGAAGCCGGATTTGATAGAAACATTGGGTATCAGTACGATGTAGACGGAGATGACGGCTGGGCCGAATCCTACATCGGTTTTGCTGCCTTGGGAGGAACAGTTCCACAACCCTTTCTAACTACCAATTACAATCAGTGGGTATGGACCAGCAGTAATAACGATGACTATCCGGAATATGTAATGGCTCTGAGTGACTATGAGAGATATGAGCAACTGCATACGAGTGTTCCACTTGGAATGGGGGAGAATTATACTGAGGAAGGGTATCCAAACCAGCCTAACAGCTGGCTCTTCATGGTCTCTGCAGGACCTCTCGGGAATCAACCGATGCCTGATGACTCTACAAGCTGGGCACTTCCTCCGGGTGAATCTTTGAATGTTCAATTCGCCTTATTAACAGCAAGGTGGTATGGTGGCTATGAGGATTCTCCGGCACGACGGGCTAATCTCCATACATTTGCTGACAGAGCACAGATTGTGTACCATGGTGAGGACATGAATAGGAACAACATCCTTGATGCAGGAGAAGACCTGAACGGTGACGGTGAACTTGACCGGTATATCCTGCCCGCTGATCCACCCCAGAATCTGTCAGCGGAGTGGGACTACCCGATGGTGTCACTCTCCTGGGAACCACCACCACAGTCAGTTGCCGGCTATAACGTTTACAAGAACGATAGCCTGTTTACACCATCTCCCATATCAGAAACTGTATTCGTGGATAATACGGTTTCAGACTCTGGAGTAACGTCTTATTACATCACAAGTGTGAATGACTGGGATCTGGAAAGTACTCCATCAAACAGTGTCAGAGACTTTTCCATTCCACCTTCTATTGATTTTGTTTATGGCAGTAATCCCATAGCTTATGACCTGCCTACGGATACGAGTTTCACGTTTCCTACTCGAACCTTTCTCTGGGATGTTCAAGATCCTGATGGAATCGAGACGGTGGAGAACATCTTCTATGCACTTGACGACACCTCCTCTTGGATTGAGTTGCCGGGTTATATAAGTTCTATCACCCTTGAAGGTCTCCTACCAGGATTTCATACATTCTATTTGAAGGCGATGGATGACCACGGGCTAAGCAGTTCCACAATCCAGTTTCCTGATCCTGATGATCCCTGGATTGTCAGCTATTGGAAGGTTTTACCAGTTGTAGGAAATGTTCTGCTGGTGGATGATTTTGCTTTCGACAGTCAGAACAACGCTCAAAGCTGGTACAGGAGTATTCTGGATACACTGTCGGTAGTAGGAGGTAATTACTCTGTATGGGAGATAGGAAACTCTTTGCCATATTCCACCACCGACATCACGGCCAGCCTGAATTACTTTGATCACGTAATCTGGTATACTGCCTATTCAGGAACGGAGACTTATGGTGGTGCTGCGTCCAGCATCTCAAACTATACCTTAAATGGCGGCAATATATTCATGAATGTGGTAGATTTTGTTGACACAACCTTTGAGTGGTTTCCAATTGATTCACTATTTACTCTGAACCCTTCCGGCAGAATATTAGTAGGTAAAACTTTAGTTTCTCAAGTAGACCCTGACTTAGACCTTCAGACTTCCAGCCTGATCGCAGTAAGGGTCAAGGGTTTTGAAACCTTTCTCGGAGACAGCCTTGACTGTCCTCAGTTCCGAAGCTTGTACCGAATGCAAGAACCTGATGAGGGCGACGAATGGTCAGGAACTCCCAATGTCTGCAGCGTTTACAGGTTTGAAGTGCTTCCCGGTGAATGTTCAGGTAAGGTTGTGTTGATGTCACTACCCCTTCACAACGGCTATCAACCATTGATAGAGGGTAACGGTTCTGCATCTAAGTTCATTCGATATCTGTTGGAGGAGGAGTTTGCCCTGGGGATCGATGAAGAGTTGGTTATTATCCCTACCGATTTCTATCTGCACCAGAACTTCCCCAACCCATTCAACCCGGCTACGACCATCCACTTCGATCTTCCCAACGCTGGAAAGGTGGAGCTGATTGTGTACGACATTCTCGGCAGAGAGATAGCTACACTCATTGATAAAGAACTAATGGCTGGTTATTACCGGGTTGTCTGGGATGCCCCCAACGTCTCCAGCGGCATCTACTTCTACCGGCTGACGTCTGAACAGGGGACCCGGACGCGGAAGCTGGTAGTGCTCAAATAAAGCTATTGCCATGTGATAAAAATCATCTTTATTCACCGGCTTGAAGTGTAACTTTCCCCACTTCAACAGCCAATCATGCATCAAAAAACTACCATCCTTGCGGTACTACTTCTGCCAGTTCTCATCTCTGCCCAGAGTTGGAACTGTGAGCTGGTTGGTCAGCTTGACTATACACAACTGGCTAACGATATTTGGGGCTACGTTGCCAGTGACGGTACCGAATATGCCCTGGTGGGGACCAGTACGGGTACCTCAATCGTGGATGTCAGTACCGATGACGCTAACCCCACTGAAGTAGCTTTCATCCCTGGGGAGAACTCCACTTGGCGGGATGTGAAGACCTATAGTCATTATATGTATGTGGGAACGGAAGCCTCCCAGGGGATTCAGGTAGTGGACATTCAAGATCCGGTGAATGCTGAACTGGTCTACACCTGGACCGGTGTAACCAACTCCCATAATATCTTCCAGGCGGATGGTTACCTTTATGTGGTGGGAGCTTCAGGAGCTGATATACATATTCTCGACCTGAGCAATCCTGAACAACCTGTGGAGGTAGGAAGCTGGAGTGGCGAGTATATTCATGATGTGTACGTTCGAGGAAATTATGCTTACGGTTGTGGTATTTATTCCAGTACCATGTATATCATTGATGTATCTGATAAGTCGAATCCTACCACTGTAACAAGCTGGAGTTACCCGGGAGCAGCTCATTCCTGCTGGCTGACTGAGGACGGTAACTTTCTGATTACGGCAGATGAAACTTCCGGTGGACACATCAAAATCTGGGACGTGAGCAATTTTGATAATATTAACATGATCTCTGAATGGATGGCTGAAGGTGGTCAGATCGAATCGGTGCATAATGTTTTCGTGAGGGACAACTACATCTATGCCAGTCACTATGTCTTTGGGTTGCAGATTGTAGATATTTCTGACCCCTATAATCCTGTGTCCGCTGGTTACTATGACACCTATCCTGGTAGTGCTGGACTCTATGAGGGAGCCTGGGGTGCCTATCCCTTTACGGAGAGTTGTTACACTTATGTATCGGATATGAGTGGTGGACTGTTTGTGGTTCACTTTTCTGGTTGTGCAGGAGCTGATGACGACGATCCGCGCCCGCCGGACAACTTTACCGCTTACAGTGATTACACATTCACGGAGAGTGTTATCCTCACTTGGGATGATCCTACGGAACTCCATGGCGGCGGTTCCATCGGCAGCTTCGCCATTGACATTTACCGGGACGGCACGTTTGCGGCCAGTGTAAACGAAGGTGTGGAGTACTATGCTGATAACGGCCTGATTGATGGTCAGTTTTACGAGTATGAGGCTCAGGCTCGTCTCTTGAATAACGATAGCCTCAGTGTCTTTGTAGATGATGGCGCCTTTTGTGGTGGATCACCCACGCCGTCACCGCCCTCCGGATTTGAGGTGAACAACGATGGGAGTTCAGTTACCCTTACATGGGTTGCGCCGATTACGCAGGATGATGGTACGCCTCTGGATGACTTGGCTGGCATCAACATCTATCGCAATGAAGAGCAGGTTGTCACAATTAATGCTTCAGCAGGCGAAGAGGGGTGGTACAATGATTCTCCTCCATTGGACTATACCTACAGCTACTACATCACGGCAGTGGACAATGAGACGCCGCCTAATGAAAGTTCACCCACGCCTGTCATAGATATCTGGGTGGGAGAGTCACCTGCTATCTTCATCTGGGAGCCGTCAGACAATTCCCCGGGAAGTGGTACAGCTCTACTGGAATCAGCTCAACATCTTAGCCAGTCAGCCTTCCTGAGTAGTGATCTGCAGCAGTTCGGTGACCCCGTGGCTGCTGATTATGAAGCTGTTTTTGTTCTCCTCGGTATTTACTCATCCAACCATGTTCTTACTGAAGGTGAGGCGGAACTATTGGTGGCCTATCTTAATGCTGGCGGTAATCTCTATATGGAAGGAGGAGATACGTGGGCTTATGATAATCAAACCGCTCTGCATGGCATGTTTCAAATTGATGGTATTGATGATGGTAGTGGTGACCTGGAAACAGTTGTGGGGCTGGAAGGTACGTTCACTGAAAACTTCTTTTTCAGTTATCAGGGCGAAAACAGTTGGATTGATCATCTGGCGCCGGGTAGCGGTGCGGTAGTAATCTTTAGTAACAGTAATCCAGTTTATAACGTGGCGGTAGCTTATCAGGGAGAGAACTACCGAACTATCGGTTCCAGCTTTGAATTTGGTGGCCTTGCTGAGAGTGGAGGAGGTTCCAGAGATGAATTAATGGCAGCGATGCTGAATTTCTTCGGAATCGATGCTACTCCCGGGGGTATTAAAGGAGATGTGAATAGTGATGGCACTCTCGATATCTATGATGTGATCAAAATTGTCAATTTCATGTTGGGGATTACTGATCCCACAGAGGAGGAAGCGTGGGCAGCAGATTTGAACAGCGATTCCATGATTGACGTGTTTGACATTGTACTTCTTGTAGATATCATTTTAAATGAGGTTCGGGAGGAAGCGCCAGTGAGTACCCCACCACAGATGTTACCCCGCTAACAAATAATTATCTTTAATAACTACAATAATCCTCTAATTCATACCTCCTACCAAGACATTGGCCAGAATCAGTTTTTGGAAAGTTTGGATTCAGGTTTCTCTACTGGCTTTACTTTTGGTTCCTGTTACAGCTTTTCCTTGGATTAGACGTGGGAGTTGAATCAGATAGAATACTCCTTTCCTGATTTATTAAAGGAGATTTATAAGGATAATAAAGTGTTTTCTGTACGGAGCGGTACCTACTTGAAAGTTCAGGAATAGAGCTTGTAAACAAACTTATGTTTCACTGGAAAGATTCTCTGTAGAAGATCATAGACCTTGGGTTCCCATCCTATCAGGATACGATCCTTGTTTTTCTTAATACCGGCTACAATAACATCGGCCGCTTTGGAAGGAGTTACACTGGTCAATTTATCGAACTGATTTAGGAATTCATTTCTGGATTGTACCCCGAGTCCAGAAATGAATTTTCCGCTCTCGGCAATACTAGTTTTTACGAATCCAGGGTGAACACAGGAGATGTGGACAGAAGTTCCTATAAGTTCATTGCGCAAGGATTCAGAGAAAGCACGCACAGCAAATTTCGTGGCGCTGTAGGCGGATTGAAAGGGAGGCGCCAGCAAACCGAACATACTGGACATATTCACAATGTGTGCTTCCTCTTGTTGTTTCAGAAAAGGGAGAAAAAACTTGGTTCCATAGACGACCCCCCAAAAATTGATATTCATAATCCACTCGAAATTTTCTATACTGGTCTCTTCGACAGAGGCCGAGAGGGCCACCCCGACATTGTTGATCAGGAGATGAATCTTACCAAAATGGCTAATTGTTTGCTCTGTGAACTGCTCCATCATAACCCGGTCGGATACATCGATTCGGCTGGTAAAGACATTTAAACCAGCTTCTTTTAAAAGCTCCCTGGTCTCGTATAATGCTTCGCTATCTAAATCACACAGGGCCAGTGCACACCCTTCCTGCGCCAGACGGAGAGCGAGGGAACGACCGATGCCTGATCCCGCCCCGGTAACGACAGCTACTTTATCCCGTAGGTTACGCATTTTCTAATTCTCCTGGTTGCATATTGTCATGGCGGCCGGGATGGAGAATGTTGCCATTGGCCCCCATTAATAAGATCCTTTAATTTCTATTGAACCAGTAATCATTCGACCACTTAACTCCGACCGTTCCGGGTATCAAACCAGTCAATAGTCTCTTTTAGTCCTTCTACTAATGGAATTCTGATCTCGAATCCCAGCTCCTGTTTAGCTTTTTCACCACTACATAACCAATGTTCAAAAGATAGGTACTGGAGCTGGTCAGTGATACCACGGTAAGGCCGCCCGGTTATTTTTCGGTAATATATGACTGTACCTACCCACCATTTTATCACCCTTGCCGGTACGGGGAGCAATACTCCCTTTTGCTCCCGTATACGAAAGCAAAGCCGTGCAAAGTCAAGCCAGGTACAGGGTTCTTCATTGGTGAGAAAATATTTTTGTCCTGTGGCCTGTTCTTTTTCAGCAGCCAGGATGAATCCCCGCACCACATCACGGACGTGGATGGGGTGCAAGGAACGGCCATAAGGTTTTATCTTAGGCATGATACCCCATCTGGTCAAGGAAATTACCAGTGCGGTCATGGAAGGTCCCAAATTCCGGGGTCCATAAATAGAGGCAGGACGGACAATAGTGGTCGGGAGCTGAGTATATTGATTCAGAAGCAACTCTTCCGTGGCCCGCTTACTTTTACCATAGTGGTCCACTGGATGGCAGGGAGCATCTTCCGTCAAGATCTGACCATTTTGACTGGGTCCAACAGCGGCCTGAGTACTAACATACAAGAATTTTTTCAGGTTGTTGTTACTCCGTAACGTAGCACGGATCAGGTTTTCCGTCCCTTCTACATTGACCCGATAAAAATCAGTTTCATCCCACGACTGTTTAATGGCCGCCAAGTGATAAATATAGTCTACATCCTGAACTGACTGGTACAGAGTATCGATTTGACAGATATTCCCGTAGATAATTTCCACAGGAAGGTTCTGGAGTGAGTTAAGAGGTTCTCCTTCTAATACCAGACACCGGACCTGGTAGTGACGGTGTAACAATTCTTCAACTAAGAAACCACCGACGAATCCGGTTCCCCCTGTGACGAGAACCCTCATATTATATTGCTTAACTTGATCCTTCTCCCTCCTTTAACCTGAGGAACAGGTACTTAAGGAAGATAACCTCCTGTCAATTAGTATTCAACCCATTTAGGCTTCACGAAACTCTGGAGACCAATTAGGAGGAATTTCCTAAATTGTAGATCACTTTAGAGGAGTCAAGTGCTCATGAAAGTTATACTCATCACCGGCTGTTCCAGTGGTTTTGGAATGTTATCTGCTGCTCGACTGGCAGCAGCAGGACATACTGTTTATGCAACGATGCGCAATCTGGACAAGAAAAATGAGCTCCTTAATGAAGTGAATCGCCGCAGCGCTAAGATTCATCTGCTCCGTCTTGATGTGACAGATAACGTTTCGATAGTAACCGCTATCAGGCAAGTTGAGGCAGAGCAAGGACGATTGGACATTCTTATTAATAATGCGGGTTATGGGATAGGTGGTTTTTTTGAGGATTTAACCGAGGGGGAGATCCGGGAACAGATGGAGACGAATTTCTTTGGT
>JBHHUM010000022.1:0-33040 GCA_046861645.1 Fidelibacterota bacterium
GTAAAATGGACACCTGCTCACAGGTCCCTTCGGGGAAATAGTTGGTTATCACCTTTTTCCACTTCTCGATGGCTGAGTGATGTTGATCAATTGTTTGGTTCGCTCCTCAGAGATCCATTCAGTTTCTCTTCAATCTTCAGCGAAGCGGATTGGCTTCCGGCTTTCGACGTTATCGAGAAGAAAAAAGAATACCGATTACTTGTTGAAGCTCCTGGTATGAAAAAGTCCGACTTTAACGTAAACGTTAAAGACGGTGTGCTAACTATTACCGGTGAGAAAAAAATGGAAGAAACCAAGGATGGCGATAATTACACTCACAGGGAGTCCCGCTATGGTCGCTTCTCTCGCTCTTTTCGCTTACCTGATGATGTAAAGGAAAAGAAGATATCCGCCAACTATCAAGATGGTGTGTTGACCATCTCCTTACCACGAACAAAACCTGTGGAAGTTGAAGGAGTTGAAGTAGAAATAAAGTAAACACCTTTGCTACAGCCAAACCAGCAAAAGCCCTACTCATTTCTTGAGTTAGGGCTTTTCACTTGAACTATTCGAAGTCTCTCTACTCTGCGTAAATTTCTTCTATGGTTGTGGACCAGTTTTTCGCAATTATGTGGCGAACCAATTTCAGTGTCGGTGTCAGCTCACCATCATCTACCGTTAGATCCCTGGGGAGTATCTCAAATTTTCGGATGTTTTCAACCCGGGCAAGATGGCTATTCACTTCTTCAATAGCCAATTGGATCTCCATCCTTACGACTTCGTCCTTATAAAGATTTTCCTCCGGCAGGCTTTTTTCCTGTGCAAAAACCGTTGAAGCTTCAACATCGAGTGTAATCAGCGCTGATAGAAACTTTCTCTTGTCACCGATGACTATCGCTTGAGAAACAAGGGGGATATTTTTCAACATCCCCTCGATGTTTGCCGGAGCGATGTTTTTCCCACCTGAGGTAACAATAATTTCCTTCTTCCTTCCGGTAATCCAGAGGAATCCATCTTCATCAATTTCTCCTAAATCCCCTGAATAAAGCCAACCATCCTTGAGGGTTTCGGCGGTAGCATCAGGATCTTTATAATAACCCTTGAAGACATTATCACCCCTGACCAAGATTTCGCCATCATCTGCTATCTTCACATCATCCCCCGGATAAGGTGGTCCCACGGAGCCAAACTTAACTTGTCCAGGACGATTAAAACTGGTTGGCCCACTGTCTTCAGACTGGCCATAAACCTCCAAAATAAGGATATCCAAGCTGGCAAAAAATTCTAATATCTCTGGCGTAATCGGCGCTGCACCGCTAACACAAATGCGGGCATTACCCATACCTAAAGCCGTCTTGACTTTATCCAACACCAACTTTTTAGCAAGCTTGTATTTAATCGCTAGCCACCCTCTCGATTTTCCTCCCGCGTTTTGTATGGTGTGGACAGCCGAAGCCGTCCGTCGCGCAAAATTCACCAGAAACTTTTTGACCCCAGTTGCCTGGTGAAGCTTGGCAGCAACCCCAGCCTGAAACTTCTCCCACACCCTTGGAACACCAAAAATAATTGTCGGTTGCCACTCCTTGAGGTTCTCCAGAACAGACTCCCGGCTCTTAGCAAAAGTGACAGGCCAACCACCTATATTCGGAGCGTGTATTGTGAACATTTGTTCAGCAATATGTGATAAAGGGAGATATGAAAAACCTGTATCACCATCATTAATACCTAACATATCAATGGCTTGGCTTGCTGTCCAAACAAGGTTTTTATGGGACAACATGACTGCTTTGGGTGGTCCAGTTGTGCCAGAGGTATAGATGAGGGTCGCCACGGCATCTTCATCTAAACTTTCTTGACGTTCCATCAGTTTCTTTTCTTCCAGCTCATCTCCCTTCTGTAGAAACTCCTCCCATGTCATCGTCATGGGATGTTGGTCAACCATTCCTTTCATCATTACTATATACTTGAGGTGAGGTAGCGATTCTATCCTATTGAGAACCTTATCCAGTTGGGTTGAATTTTCCACAAGAATCATGGAAGCTTCGGAGTGTTCAATAATATATGCTACTGATTCTGATGAACAGGTTTCATATATGCCCGCCGGAACCCCTCCAGCCAACATGGTGGCTAAGTCCATAATTACCCACTCAGGCCGATTAAACCCCAGAATACAAACTTTGCCGCCCAGCTGAAGACCAAGGACCATCAGAGCTCGTCCGGCCTGCTTTACTTCCGCTGCATATTCACCCCAAGTATAGCTTTTCCACTCATCCTCCTCCCAATAACTGAGGGCTCTAGAACTGCCTTGAATTTCTGCCTGGTGGAGAAGATAAACTGGTACTGTCTTCAGCTCCATATTAACCTCCGCTTACTCTCTATTATATTCTTTGGTGAGCACTTAGTCACTAAATATAAGACCTGAAATTTATTTTCACCAACATAGCCTGTTTTGCTTTCATTAAATTACCTGTCTCACGACTTCCTTCAAAGCTGTCCCTGTAGGATCTTTGAGTTTATTCCATCCTAGGGCTTTCACTTCCATTCCTACATAAGCAGCACATAGAGCAATAGCGGCAACAAATTCTGAGATCGTCAAGGAATTCTCTTGGGAGAACCTTCTCATCCCTACCGTGTTTACTGCACTTTGGGGAATTTCCAGAGAGCCACAGTTGTAAATATTGCTCATATCTGGAAATCGGGGAAGCTTAAACAGAGGTGTTTTGCCTACAAGTGGATTCCAGCCCGATAGATTTTTATGGTCAGATACCTCTATCACCTCCTTTTCTTCTTCTCCTTTTATTCGATCTATGATTAAAAGCTTTTCGATCATCCACTGATTTTTAAGCACAAAAAAGTTTTTGGGGTCGACACTCTTATCAAAAGGTTTCTCAGGTATAATCGCCGTCCTCAAGGTGGTTTGGTATATCTTATGACAAGCTACTTTTGTCTTGAATTCGTAACCATCCTTAAAAAGAAGGCCATAATGATCCAGGGAATGAATTAAATATATCCGCCTCAAGTGCTCGGCCTCGCTCCAAAAAGGGCCGTACCTATTCTAACCATGGTAGCCCCTTCCTCTATTGCGATTTCAAAGTCACCACTCATGCCCATGGAAAGATGTTCTAGCCTTCTTTTTGGACTCAATTGATTATTAAGAGAAGTACGAAGCCGGCGCAACTTTTGAAATGTTTCTCGTTTTATAAACTGGTCGGTTGTCAGGGTACCTATTGTCATCAACCCGGAAACATTCAATCCTTCCATATCTATCACCTCCAGAAGGTCTTCTGTAGCAATAGGATTAAATCCTTTCTTAGCTGGATCGCGATCCACATTAACCTGTAATAAAATATTAAGGGGGGAAGATCTTGCTTTTCCAAGGGAAGACAACTTCTTTGCCAGTTTAAGGCTGTCCACAGAGTCTATTGTATCAAATAAATCTACTGCACGATGGGCCTTATTAGACTGCAAATGACCCACCAGACGACGATTAATCATTATGTCATTAGGAAGTTTCGCAAATTTACTCTCGGCTTCCTGAACCCGGTTTTCTCCAATACTGGTTAATCCAAATTTTGCAGCATTTATGATGGCTTCATGGGGAAAGCCTTTTGTAACGGCAACAACTTCTACTTGTTGATGTTTGCTTTGCTGATAGGTGCGGAGGAGGGCCTTCTCTATCCGCTCTCGAACGTTGGAGAGGCTGGCTTCATCTATCACTTTCCAGAGGTTGCTTCTTCAACGTTTTCGTCAGCACTTACATCCTTATCGACATCACTTGTGATCCCCTCTGACTTCAAGGGATTAATACTCTCCTCGTGGAGCACTCTGGTAATGGAAGCAATCTTGTCATCACTATCCAGCTGTATAAGTTTGACTCCCTGTGTCACTCTTCCTATGGCACGTATTGGCGCAACATGCTGACGAATTAGTACACCACGGTCAGTAATGACAATAAGATCATCAGTATCAACAACTTCCATGATGGCAACCATTTTTCCTGTCTTTTCGGTTATACGCATCGTCATAATACCCTTTCCGCCTCGTTTCTGTACTCTATATTGAATAATATCAGTACGTTTTCCCAAGCCGTTCTCTGTCGCAACGAGTACTGTGCCTTCTCGGCGTACAACCACCATACCCACAACTCGATCTGCTTTAGAGCTTAGTCTAATACCTCTGACCCCCATGGTTTTCCGGCCACTGGCCCGTATATCCCCTTCTGAAAACCGTATAGATTTACCTTCACGGGTACCCAAGACAATATCATCTTCACCACTAGTAATCATGGCCTCAATTAAACGGTCATCCTCGCGAATTTCTATAGCATAAATTCCCCTTTTTCGCGGTTTACCATAGGCGACTAGTTTTGTCTTTTTCACAATACCTTTTTCCGTTGCCATAACTATAAACCGGTGTTCATCAAATTCACTGACACTCACAAATGCTTCAACCTTTTCTCCCGGTTCACACCCAATGAGGTTCACCACGGCCCGACCCCGAGCAGCCCTCCCTCCTGGTGGGATTTCGTGTACTTTCAGCCAGTAACACTTTCCTCTGTCGGTGAAAAAGAGAAGATAGTCATGTGTACTGGCAATAAAAAGATCCTCTACGAAATCTTCCTCTTTAGTTCCAGCACCCTGAAGTCCACGGCCACCGCGGCGCTGGCTGCGATATGTAGCTTCCGCAGTCCTTTTGATATAGCCACTATGTGTTATTGTTATAACCATGTTCTCTTCGGCAATCATATCTTCTACCGAAAATGTTTTACCTATGGGGATAATTTCTGTTCGTCGCGGATCTCCGTACATTTCACGTATTTCTTCGAACTCCTTTTTAATTATCGCCATTCTCTGAGGTCGGCTATCAAGGATATTTTTCAACTCAGCAATAAACTTAATCGTTTCCTTATACTCAGCTACGACTTTACTCACCTCCAAGTTTGTAAGTCTCTGAAGGCGCATGTCTAAAATAGCTTGTGATTGGCGCTCAGAAAGATCAAAAGAGTTCATCAATCCTTCCTTAGCGTGTACAGGATCCTTGCTTGCTCGTATAAGCTTAATTACAGCATCAATGTTGTCGAGAGCTATTTTCAACCCCTCAAGAATGTGAGCTTTCTCTTCAGCTTTTCTTAGATCGAATTGAGTTCTCTTTACTACCACATCATGCCGATGATCAATAAAATGCTGCATCATCCCCTTCAGAGTAAGCACCCTGGGAACACCATTAACAAGGGCAAGTAGTATTATACCATATGAGTCTTTGAGTTGTGTGTTTACGTAGAGCTGGTTTAATATTACCTCTGGTACGGTGTCTCTCTTTGTTTCTATTACGACTCTAATTCCTTCTTTATCAGATTCATCACGTACATCAGCAATACCTGATATCTTCTTGTTTCTCACCAAATCAGCAATTTTTTCCAGGAGACGTGCTTTGTTAACTTGATATGGTATCTCATTAATAACGATATTCGCTTTTCCTTTTTTAGCCGTCTCTATAAATGCCCGGGCACGTATAGTAATTATTCCTCGTCCGGTTCTATAGGCACTTCTAATTCCATCCAACCCTTCAATAAAAGCACCAGTAGGAAAATCAGGGCCCTTGACATACTCCATCAAATCATCTGTGGTCATATCCGGATTATCTATCAGGGCGACCATAGCGTCTATCACTTCAACCAGGTTATGTGGCGGTATTTTTGTGGCCATACCTACAGCAATACCTTCTGCACCATTAACCAGCAGGTTTGGAGCGACAGCAGGCAAGACAGATGGTTCCTCTAAAGTTTCATCAAAATTGGGTATCCACTCTACCGTGTCTTTCTCTAGATCGCGAAGGCTTTCACTACAAAATCGGGTCATCCTTGCTTCGGTATAGCGCATAGCAGCGGCGCTATCACCATCTACTGATCCGAAGTTCCCTTGGCCATCTACAAGGGGATACCGCATCGCGAATTCCTGAGCCATGCGTACCAGCGCATCATAAACCGAGCTGTCCCCATGAGGGTGATACTTACCCAAGACGTCGCCTACGATACGGGCAGATTTTTTATAACCTCTGTTCCAATGAACCCCCAAATCGTTCAACCCAAAAAGTATGCGCCGATGTACTGGTTTTAAGCCGTCGCGCACATCAGGTAGAGCCCGAGAGACAATAACCGACATGGAGTAATTAAGATAACTTTCCTCCATCTCGCTAACTATGTTACGTGGTAAAATATGGTCTCGTGTGGTCAATTCCATTATCTCGGCCTATACATCAAGGTTGGTAACAAATTGTGCGTTCTTTTCTATGAACTGTCTTCTGGCTTCCACGTCACTCCCCATGAGTTCCGAGAAGGTTTCACTTGCTCTAAACCCCTCCTCTATCGTAATCTGAAGCAGTGACCTGCGATCGGGATCCATCGTAGTAGACCAAAGTTGTTCTGGGTTCATTTCACCAAGACCTTTGTAGCGCTGAATATGTACCTTTTGTGTTTTATTTTCCCTTTTGAAACGCTCCACAATAATATCGCGCTCATTATCATCGTAAGCATATTGCTCTTTTTTACTCTGAGTGATTTTGTATAAGGGTGGTTGAGCAATATAGATGTGGCCACCTGTAATAAGCGGTTGCATTTTTCTGTATAAAAACGTGAGCAACAAGGTGCGAATATGACTGCCATCTACGTCAGCATCTGTCATTAGAATAATCTTATGATACCTTAGTTTTTCCAAATTAAAATCAGTACTGGCAGAATCATCCACGGCTTCCGATTCATCCCCAAAACCTGCACCCAACGCAGTAATTATTGACTGTATTTCGTTATTAGAGAGCAGCCTGTCTATCCTTGCTTTTTCAGCATTAATCACTTTACCACGTAAGGGTAATATTGCTTGGAAGCGGCGGTCCCTTGCTTGCTTTGCAGAACCTCCTGCCGAATCACCTTCAACCAGAAAAAGTTCGCACCGGTTAGCATCCTTACTAGAGCAGTCAGCCAGCTTTCCAGGAAGGGACCCTCCTTCTAGGGCACTCTTTCTCCTGATCAAATCTCGAGCCTTTTTAGCCGCCAGTCGACTTGTTGCCGCCATAACTGCTTTTCCTATAATCTTTCTTGCTACGCTTGGGTTCTGCTCTAGATATTCCTGCAAACCCTCGAAAACTATTGAATCGACAATTCCCTTTACTTCACTATTTCCCAGTTTGGTTTTTGTCTGTCCTTCAAACTGTGGCTCTGGTACTTTTATGGAAACAATTGCTGTCAAACCTTCTCTGAAATCGGCACCACTTAACGCTATTTTCTGACTCCTTGATCCCTTGAGCAGGTTGTTTTTTTGAGCATACGTATTAAGAGCTCTTGTCAGGGCTGACCGGAAACCAGAAAGGTGGGTGCCACCTTCTATCGTATTAATGTTATTTACAAACGTTAGGATATTTTCACTATACCCTTCGTTATACCTAAGCGCTACATCCACAGGGGTTTCCCCATTACTCGTTGAAACTGTCACTATCTCCCGATGAAGTGGTTGTGAGGCACCACCCAAAAGAGCCACGAAATCTTTCAACCCTCCTTCATAATGAAAGGTTTCTTGCTGAAAGTCGTCCTCTTCCCTCTTATCTATGAATGTAATGCTTAAATTGCTGTTTAGATAGGCTAGCTCTCTAAGCCTCTCTGTAATCATTTCCCGGTCCCACTCAATATTGTTAAAAATGTCACGATCCGGCATAAATGTTATTTTCGTACCGGTAGTTTTTGCTTTTCCAACTACTTCAAGTATTGAGGCGGTTTTACCCAGCTCGTAACGCTGACGATGACATCTACCATCTCTGAAAATCTCAGCTACTAACCACTCAGAAAGTGCATTCACAACTGAGACTCCTACACCATGTAATCCTCCAGATACCTTATAGGTACCTTTATCAAATTTTCCCCCAGCGTGTAGTACCGTCATTACCACTTCTAGTGCTGGTATCTTTTCTTCCTTGTGTTTCTCCACCGGGATACCACGACCATCATCGGTAACCGTTATGGAATTATCTGAATTAATTATTACCACGATCGAGGAACAATATCCTGCCAGCGCCTCATCAACACTGTTGTCTACTACTTCATTGATAAGGTGGTGTAGACCACGTTTACCTGTATCGCCAATGTACATGGCGGGTCGCTTACGCACCGCCTCAAGCCCCTTGAGGACAGTTATTTTTTCAGCCCCGTAGTTCTTGGATGTTTTAGTCATTTCTGTCATGTTAGGTTAATCGTATATTTTTAATAACAGGGCTACCGATTCGCTCGTTTAGTTTCCCTATTATTTCCTTTTTTTGCATAGCAATTTCATTGCGCCAAACCGGTGTAGATACTTTCACCATAAGCGTGCCGTGCTTTACCTCCTGCGCTTCCGTGTTCTTGGCAATCGATTTTCCCACAACTTCTTCCCAAACCAATAGTGCTTTACTTTGTTCAACTGAACGCTCTATCCCTGTACTCTTTAAAAGTGAATATAGTGCCCTTCTCAAGCTTTGCATCTTTAAATTTTACCGTTCCTATTCCACCGATCCCAACATGATCATTCACCGTTGATGTCCCGTTAAGTTTTTCTGGCTTTTGTTTGGGAATTTAAAAAACAAACTACCCCAACGAGGGTTTTGATACACCTGTCAAGAGCTGGTCCTCATGGGCATGAGGAGCATAGTAACTTCTTCATTCTCGGACTGCTTTACTGGTAATATAAGCCCAGCGCTTATAGGGGTCTTCAGTTTCATAACAATTCTCTCCGTCTCCAAATGTGCTAACATATTCCCAAGATAAGCAGCATTGTAGCCCAGCACCATGTTTTCTCCTTCATACTTTGCTTCTATCTCTTCACGAGCGCTAGAAGAGCTTTCTGGGTCTTCGGTTGTAATAGAACTACCCTTACTTGAAAGGTGCAAGGTAATTTGTTTTGTGGCCCTGTTTGAGAAAATGGCAACCCTTCTTACAGCATTTAAAAATTCCTCTCTGCTGAAGATAGCTATTTTATCATTATCCTGTGGTAGTACACTTCGGTAATCAGGATATCTCTCATCTATTATTCGAGAAAAAATTGTTACTCCCGCCAGTGATATCGTTAGATGGTTGTCGCCCACCCAAAGTACAACCTCATCTTCAGTGTCCCCTCCTAAATATTGATTCAGAAGTTGCAGGAATTTTCTTGGTACAATTATATCGCCGGTGTATCCTCTCGGCTCATAGTCAAATCTACTACAAACAGAAAGCCTGTGGCCATCAGTTGCTACTACAGTAATATTATCCTCACCAAATTCAAATAACGCTCCCATAAGAGCCGGTTTCAACTCATCAGTGCTGAGGGCAAAACTGGTCCTTCTAATGAGATTCTCCAGAGTCTGTGATTTAAGGACAACCTCCTTTTTGTTGTCTACCTCCGGTAGTTGCGGAAACTCATTCGCTCCCACTCCCGGTATATCATAGTTACCCTGTCCTGCTTCAATCTGAACACGATTGCTTTCGTCCACCTTAATTTTCAGGTCTTCATCTGCCAGTGCGCCTGTAATCTCCATAAGTGTCCTGTGAGGCAATGCTACGGTACCATCCTTTTCAACCTTGGCTGTTATATTAGTTACAAGAGTTATCTCTAGATCTGTGGTACGTAGAGTGAGAGTACCGTTGCCAGCATTCATTAACACACTGTTTAGAATAGGGATTGTGGATCTTGTAGGAGTGGCTTTAGAAAGATGTTGAAGTGCTTTTTGAAGTTCGTTTTGCTTTACGGTTAATTTCACTTATTTGAGTTTACCTCACTTATGGTTTATCGAAGGTTTTTGGGTTAAAATCACAGTAAATAATGTTAGTTACAATCATGGTTTCTACCAACAAGTTTTTAAAGAAGTTTAATTAAGAAGATTTACCTAAATGAAAAAACTATTGTTAATTAGAGGTGTTAATAAGTGTAAAAACACGTTATTCATTCTAACTATGGATGAAAAAGTTTTATAATAATACTAAAATCTATGTGGGCATCTTGTGGAAAGCATGACCAACATTTTGTTTAAACTAGTATATGATATCATTCAAAGGTTTTAGTAAAAACAGTTGATGACGCTTTACTTAACCAGTTTACAAAAATATCTGATTTTTTCTTTTCTAAGGCATAGGATTCAATTTGAGTCCAGTGATCTTCTAAAGTTGGAACGCCACCTGGTCGAACATCAATAACAGCTAAGATTACATATGCAGTTTCCACCCAGACAGGATCAGAAACCTCTTTCAACGGTAAGGAAGGCAATAGGTGTTCCAACCCCGGATAAGGAAGGCTAGAGATATCTCGATAACCCAAACGCCCCCCTAGCTTCTTTGAAGATTTATCGTCTGAATATTGAGTTGCATAAACAGCTAAATCCTTGGTATTGTGAATACTATCAGCAAGAGATTTAGCTAAAGTGTATACGCTATCTTCATCGGCTTCGCTGGGTTGCGGAATTAACAGGATATGTCTGGTGTTAATTTTTTCACCCATGCGACCAATCGTTTGAATAATATGATAGCCAAAGGGGGTTTCGACGACATCGCTAATTTCTCCATCTGACAAATTGATGGCAATTTCCTCATATTCAGGAACAAGGGTTCCTCTTGCTGTAAAACCAAGCTCTCCACCATTTTTTGCCGAACCCGGATCTTGACTGAACTGTTTAGCAAGAGAGGCAAAATCTTCCCCTCCTAGTATTCGACTACGCAGATTTTTAAGTTTTTCTATAGTCTTTTGTTTTGTTGTCCACCCTGGTGTAATCGTCAAATGAAGCCATTGCAAATCGTAAAGCTCAGGAAGAACACCAAGGCTATCTTTATACTCAGAAAAAAACTTTTCAACCTCCTTTCTTGATATCACAATGTCAGAGAGCATCTGGGATTGAAAGCGCTCAACAATTAATTGATCGCGAATTTCAGGCCAGAGTTGTCTTTTTAGTTCACGTAGAGATTTACCAAATATATCCTCGATTTTTTCCTCGGAGCCGACACGTGATACTACGGAAGCCACATGAAGATCAAGGGCAGCATCAACTTCTTGTTTACTTACGACAACACTCTCTGCTTCGGCAATGCTGAGAACTATTTTTTGATCGATGAGAGATTGCAGAACATTTTGTGTGAGCTCCACTAACTGTGGGCTGTCACCCTGAGGATCAAGGCCATTGTTAAGGGCCGACATCTGAACTATTTGAGCCACTTCACTTTTTAGTATTATTTTTTCTCCTACAATAGCAGCAATACCGTCAAGGGCTTGTTGCCCGAAGTACATGTTAAAGTTTAACAAACAGGTTAAGATAAAAAACACGAACTTTTTCATTGAATGCTTCCTTCGAGAAGAGTGTCGTTTATATAAATTTCGGACGTTGCTGCTAAACTGTCTATTAATGATATATATATTTCTTTACGTTTGGATAAATAGATCATTGTTGAAATGTCATCGTATACCTCGTCCAGGCTGATAAAAGTTCCTGTTTTATAACGATCAATTATGTGGCAAACGTGAAAACCGAACTCTGTTTTAATAGGTCCCACAACAATACTATTTCCCTTGAATATGGCATCATTAAGTCCTGCAATTAATTCGCCATCACACACAACGGCTACCTGCGAATGATAGTTGTTAAGGATATCACCATGAGCAGAAACACCATCTTTTTTCAGCCTTTGTATTAATTGACTGGCTTCCTTATTTGTTCCAGCAACAACGGAAAATATCCGTGCGCATGGCTTTTTTCTCTTAAAGGTTGATAAGTTATTTTGATAGTAATCTCTAACCTCACTTGGTGTGACACTAATTTTTTCATCTACTGCCTTTTCAACGAGTTGTTGTGCCCCAACAACATCCTTTACAGACAGGATACCCAACCTTTTTTTGATGTTTAACCCTGTTTTTTTTCTATATTGATTTAGGAGTTGATTTTCAACCCATATTTTTATCATCTTTTTCCAGTTTGCATTGTCCACAAAACTTTTTTGGAATTTATTTATTTTTATTGTTTTATTTCCCACTCGGGCTAAAACCCGATTTTTTTCTGTATTAATATCCCTTTTTTGACAACCTGTTGAGCAAAATACAAATAAAAAAATCAAAACTATTACTTTGGTTGTTGTATTATTATTCATAACGTAGCAAATTACTTAGTCTAGTATAAAATAAGCAAGGAGTGATTATGATTATTACAACTACGGAATTGCCCGGGCAGCACCTTGATTAGCAAATAAAATGATAGATAATGCGGCAATATCAGAAGGAGTAACACCAGAAATACGAGAGGCTTGGCCCAGAGTTTCTGGCTTCACCATGCTAAGCTTTTCCCGGGCCTCAATAGATAATGCGTTACAAGATTGGTAATGAAAACCCTTGGGTATTAACATGTAATCACTCTGAAGAATGCGGGAGAGAAGTTTTTCTTGGCGGCGCACATAAGGAGCATATATAATAGTTGCATCTATCTCATCAAAGAGAAGATGAGGATGAGTAAGAGTAAGTTCGGCAGGTATAGTTAAGGCACTATTTTCAAAAAGAGATGGTGATAGATTTTTAAGATGACGGGGGTTTTTCAGTTTTTTATCAGGACCAGAAGTCTTGACAGAGTTAAAATTTGTATGATTGGAGGAAAACAAGTTGTCTAAGAATTTTTGTCTTTTACGAACCAGTGAATAAATATTGTCGGGCAATAAACCAATTGCCCTTCCTAAGGAGGACAATCTTCTGTCGGAGTTTGTGATACGTAAGGAAAGGCGATGTTCAGCACGAGAAGTAAACATGCGATAGGGCTCATCTACATCTTTTGTAATAAGGTCGTCAACTAAGACCCCAATATAGGCTTGGTCTCGGCGTAATATAACTGGAGAACGCCCCAACGATTGATGTGCCGCGTTGATACCAGCTAAAATACCTTGAGCAGCAGCCTCTTCGTAACCGGACGTTCCATTGATTTGACCGGCCAAGTAAAGACCACTAATGTTCTTTGTTTCAAGTGTAGATTTTAGTTGTGATGGAGGAACAAAGTCATATTCTATGGCATAACCAGGGCGAAAAAACGCTACGTTTTCAAGCCCCCTAATAGTTCTTAGTGCTTTAAGTTGCACATTTGCAGGAAGACTTGTAGAAAAGCCACCAGCATAAATTTGTTTAGAATTACACCACTCCTCCTCAAGGATAATTCTGTGGGAGGGTCGATCGGAAAACCGCACTATTTTATCTTCGATAGAGGGGCAGTACCTGGGACCAACAGCAGATATTTGACCTGAGTACATAGGAGAAGAGAGTATGTTATCCTCTATGAATGAATGTGTGATTTTATTAGTAAGAGCAATCCAGGAGGGTCGATTGGGGGGAGAAAATTGTTTTGTGTGTAATGATAACTGTTGCGGTGGTTCGTCTCCCCACACCTTTTTAAGTATTGATAAATTAATGGTTGACTTTTTAAGTCGCGGTGGGGTCCCCGTTTTTAATCTACCAACACGAAAGCCCAACTGCTTTAGTGAAGCAGTAATACCAGTAGATGATTCTTCTCCCATCCTCCCAGCCGGTGAACGTACAGGACCAATGTGTATTACACCACGTAGAAAAGTGCCACAGGTAACGATGACGGCAGATGAATACAATACCTCCCCAGAAAACAGCTTAATACCAGTACATTTACCACCCCGGCAAAGTATTTGTGATGCCTCGTCTTCAATAACAGTAATGTTTTTTGAGCTGAATATTTTTTTAGCAACAATACTTTCATATTTTCTTTTGTCGACCTGAACCCGTGGTGCCCTTACGGCTAAACCCTTTGATTTGTTCAGGATTTTAAATTGAACTCCAGAACGATCTGTAGCTGTAGCCATAAGGCCACCTAAAGCATCAATTTCACAAACTAAATGACCCTTTGCAATTCCACCAACCGCTGGATTACAAGACATTCTAGCAATGGACCGAGCATCTAGTGTAACGAGAGCTACACTACACCCTAATGTTGCCGGGGCCAGGGCAGATTCTACGCCGGCATGTCCACCACCCACAACAATAACATCAAATTCGTAACTGTTACTCATCTTTGTTTCACGTGAAACACTATTTACCTATACAAAATTCACCAAAAATTTTGTCTAAAATTTCATCGGTTGTTGTTTTACCAAGAATAGTATCAAGATGTGAAAGTGAAATTCTTAAATCAGTGAGTATAGTATCTATAGTAGTTCCTGTAGAAAGAGAAGTGAGGGCATTGTTAAGTGAGACGATTGTGTTTTTGATTTCAGTTTCGTGTCTTTTATTAGTTAATAGTGGCTGGTCTGTTGAAATATCGGAGACTAATAAATTTTTTATAGCTGATAAAAGAATAGAAAGGTTAAAGCCGGTTTTAGCTGAAACGAAAACATGATCAACGTTGTTAGGTATTAATGGTCTATGGGAAGAATCAACCAGATCGATCTTGTTTAATACAAGGATGAAAGGAGATTTAAATGGAGGGTTGTGAATACATTTTGTAAGAATGTCTGTAGGTGTAAGTGCCTCCCAAACCCAAAGAACAAGGTCAGCAGTGTTGATATAGTCTTGGGCAATCTCAACGCCACGAGCTTCAACAGGAGACCCTGAAAACCGAATACCAGCAGTATCCACAAACTTGATGGGTACACCATCTGTCTCGTAGAAAGCATCAATAGCATCTCTAGTGGTACCTGCTTCATGAGACACAATAACTCTGTTTTTCTGTAGGAGAGCATTTAAAAGGGAAGATTTACCGACATTAGGATTACCACTGATTACAACTGTTGCACCCAACTGATAGATGTGTCCTGAGTCAAAAGTGCTAAGAAGTGAGGATAACCTGTTTTTTAAAGTAGAAATTTTTGTTGTCCAAACCTCGTGCGTAGTAAAATTTATTTCATCCTCAAGAAAATCTAGTTCTGCCTCCATGTGTGAAATAGTCAAAATCAGGTTTTCGCGTATGTCAGTAATTTCGTTGGAAAGTATTCCCTTAAGCGCAGCAGCACTAAAGCGCTGGGATTTTTCAGTTTTTGCTCTAATTAGATCAGCAATTGCTTCTGCCTGAGTAAGATCAATTTTACCATTTAAAAAAGCTCTTTTTGTAAATTCTCCTGGAGGTGCAGGCACAGCTCCTTGGTGTAGACAGGAAGACAGGATACTCTTTGGAGTAGATAAACCACCGTGACAAGAAATGTCAGCTACATCTTCACCAGTATATGAGAGGGGGCTTTTATAGAAAGTGATAACGGTTTCATCGAGGAGATTCCCTGATGAATTATAAATACTCGTAAGTGCAGCCTTACCATGATGGAAGAAAGAGGAGGGTTTGTGTGTAATTGAAGAGAGAATAGGAAGAGTCTTCGGTCCTGTTAACCTAATAATTGCTAAAGCACTGATTCCAGGTGGTGTTGCTTGTGCAACGATAGTCGGAATAACCCCCAGTGGGGACAGGGAGGTTGTCATTTTCCTTTTGTTAGAGTGGCAGGGGGGGGCGATTTTATCATATATTTCTGTTGAAAAATTGTTAAGAGATTAAAGCAAGTATAGTAGAGGTTTAATCCAGAGGGGAAGCTATAAAAAATAATGAGAAAGAACCCGTTCATTATATACATAAAGGATTTCTGTTGAGAGGGGGATTGTACTGACATGGTCTTTTGCTGATATATCATGGTGGCGCCCATTAGAATCGGAAGAACATTAAAAGTATTCCATCCTAAAAACGGTATTGTAAATGGAAGGTTGAAGAGTTGATCGGGTTGTGAAAGGTCAGAAATCCAGAGAATGAAAGGAGCACCTCTAAACTCAATTGTTGAACGAAAAACAGTAAAGAGAGCAATAAGTATTGGCATCTGTAACAACATTGGTAGGCACCCTCCAAGGGGGTTGACGCCATGCTCTTTGTAAAGTTTCATCGTTTCTTGGTTTAAGCGCTGGGGGTCTCCTTTATATTTTTGTCTAAGTTCTGTAATAAGTGGCTGGATGGCTTGCATTTCTTTAGTGGATTTGTAGCTTTTTCTAGTTAAGGGGTGTAACAAAACTTTCACAAGTATTGAAAAAACAATTAATAAGACCCCATAATTTGGGATTATTGAATATAAGTTTGTAAGTATCCAGAGAATGCTCTTACCTATGGGACGTATTGGGGACCAACCTAGACTCATGGTTTGTTCCAAACCAACCCCCAAATCAGTAAGCAAGTCATATCTCAGTGGGCCAAGGAAGATATTTGTCTCGGCTTGGCTACCGTAAAACCCAAGTTGAGCATTGAACTGTGAAGTTTCTCCTGTCTTGGTTGTAGAGATTTCACCTAGAGGGGCTCCACCTTCAGGAATTAGAGCCGAGATAAAATATTTGGTTCTAACAGCAGCCCAAGCCGTTTGTGCTTTACTACCGATTGATTTATCTTCACTGTTGCTTAATTTGAATATTTCCCCGCCTTGATAAAGTATAGCTCCTAAATAGGTAATGTCGTCTTTTACGTTTTTTTCGGTGAAAGGGAGTCCACCTGACCACAGTAGATGTATTTCAGGTGTAACAGAGCCCGAAACAACCTCAGCATCTACAGAAATAAGATATGAGTTTGGAAGGAAAGTTAATTTCTTTATCGCACGTATACCGCTTGGAAGATCATTAAAGTAGTAAGTAAGTGTGAGGGGTTCTCTTTTAACTTGGAGTACTTCACCTCCCCTATAATCCTCAAGTGAAAAAACTGAGGTAAGAGTATCAACTGAAGCCCCAAGCCTGATAGCCAACAATGGGTTGCCTCCATTTTGGTTTGTATCAACAAGATCAACTTTACCACCGTTCCAAAAGTCATAATTATTTAGTAGAAATGACTGTAGGGTACCACCTCCTCGAGACGAGACCGTTGCTGTATAGAGATCTGTTTCAATGGTGATAATGGCTTCAGGTATGGAATCGGGTTTAGCAGGAAAAGTCTGGGTACCAAGCGGAGTGTGAGCAACGAAGCTTTTCGGGGTGGTCGTCTCCTGAATTTTGGTTGTGCTATTCCTATGGTTGATGATATCATTTTGAGAAGGTTCTCCTGTGGTCTCCTCAAGGGGTCTATCCTTAACAAGCCCAATCATTCTATAGTATTCGGGCATTAAGATTAAGATGAGGGCGATCAGGAGAAAAGCTAAAACAGTATTTTTATTCATGGCACTATTTAAGCTGGATCGTAACCGCCTTTTGACCAAGGGTGGCAGCTTAATAAGCGTCTTATGGAGAGTATAATAGCTTTGAAAGGACGGTATTTTGTTAGGGAGTCGATTGCATACTGGGAACAAGTGGGTTCATATCTGCAAGAAGGGGGAAAGAGTGGTGAAAGTAAGGTTTGATAGACTTTGATTGTTGTGATGAGTAAAGTAGCAATAATTTTTCTCAATAGAGTACGACAATGTCCTTCGTTTAAGCTTGAAGAGAGGACACCACTTTTTGGCTTTTGAGTTGGTGAAGATATGTACAAGGAAAAATTAAGAAGAAAGGCGTTTTCGCCCCTTTTGTCGCCGTCTTTTTATGATGTTACGTCCACTTGGCGTCGACATTCTAGCCCGAAAACCATGTTTGTTTTTTCTCTTTCGGTTGCTTGGTTGATATGTACGTTTCATTATTTTACTCCGTTACTGCGGCGAAGTTAGGAAATGTTTAGAACGCAACCAATGAAATAGTAAACGAGGAAAAATTGTTGATCTTTTGGCAAAATAGGGTTAGGAATAAGTAGTTTCACGACAATAAATTAAGACACAACCCCACTGTGGACAACTTGTGAACAACTTTTGATGGATAGGCTAGATTTAGTTTGGAAAAATATTTCAGGCGCTGTACGTGCTTCAGTCACCGAACAGACATATGCTACTTGGTTTGAGCCACTGCATCCGGTTGCTATTACAGATTTTGAACTTACCATAGAAGTTCCTAGTAAGTTCTATTACGAATGGATAGATAGCCACTATAAAAGTATAATTTTAGATGCCCTCAAAGCAGAGACGGGCAGTAATATAGATTTAAATTATAGAATCGCTGGCAAAAGCAGCCAGGTTCTATCACAAAGTAAGGAGATCGTTAACAACATAAAATATAATGGTTATGTTAGGGATTATGACCAGGGCAGTAAGTTAAACAGGAGATACAATTTCGATTCGTTTGTTGAAGGACCAAATAATCAATTTGCCAGGGCCGCAGCATTGTCAGTAGCGAAATCTCCTGGCCAATCTTCTTTCAATCCATTACTGATCTATGGGGGTGTAGGACTTGGTAAAACACACCTTATGCAGGCTATCGGCAATGAAGTGATATCTGGCTTTGGTAACAGGAGGGTTCAATATACCACGAGTGAAAAGTTCACGATTGATTTTGTTTCTGCCATAAAGAATAATAGGACATCCGAATTTTCGGCCCGGTATCGTCAGAGCGATGTTCTCCTTGTAGATGACGCACAGTTTCTGCAAAAAAAGGAGCAAACTCAAGAGCAGTTTTTTCACACCTTTAATGAACTTTATCAGCGAGGAAAGCAGATAGTCCTTACGACAGACCGTCACCCGAGTGAGCTGTATGGTTTGAAGGACCGTTTAGTCTCACGTTTCCAGTCGGGACTGATAGTGGATATTCAAAAACCATCCTTGGAGACTAGAATTGCAATACTACAAAGTAAGGCTGAACAAGACAATCTGAAGATACCCGATGAGATTACAGAATTCATCGCAACCAATATTAAAGACAATATAAGAGTAATGGAAGGAGCTCTTATCAAGTTGCTTGCCTATTCATCGCTTTTCAATACTGATGTTACGATGGAACTGGCCAGGAAAGCATTGAAGGAAACACTGGGAAGAGATGAAATTTCAAGCTTGAATATAGAAGATGTTATCCGTGGTGTGAGCGGAGCAACAAACATTCCTGAGAATAAGTTAATTGGTAGGGGCAGAACGATGGAGGTGGCTCAAGCGAGGCAAATTGCCATGTTTCTTTGTCGGGAATTTGTGGGTGCCTCCCTGGAAAACATCGGGCTTCATTTTGGGGGACGCGACCACTCTACGGTGATCCATGCCTGCCGAACCGTAGAAAAAAGAATGGTAGAAGACAACACTTTTAATCTCAAAGTGCAGGGCGTCCGCGCCAGAATAGGCGCCTGAAGATTATCACAGATACCATTAGTATTAGTGTTAAGGTCTAAGTAGATTATATACACAACCTGTACACCATGTTTTTAACCAAGAGACAAAAGGAAGTTCTTGATTATCTCAAGGGATATGTTTCCCAAAATGGCTATGCTCCAACATTTAATGAAATAGCAGTTGAGTTTGGTTTTAGCTCTAAAGGTACAGTGTACAAGCATATTAAAGCTCTACGGGAAAAGGGTCTGATACACCACGAATGGAATAAAACCCGTGCCATAGAGATACCGAAAGATAGTGGAAGTCTGTCTAACCTTCCTGTATTGGGTACTGTGGCAGCAGGTATTCCAATTGAAGCTATAGAAAACCCTGAGTCTCTTGATGTTCCAAGTTCTTTCCTTCGTAGGGGAGAACATTACGTGCTGAAGGTAAGTGGTGATTCCATGATAGATGAACACATAGCAGATGGAGATTATATTATTGTGAAAAAACGTGGAAGCGCTGAAAACGGGGAGACTGTAATCGCTCTGGTTGATAATAATGAAGTTACTATTAAGAGGTACTACCATCGAGGGAGTGAAGTGGAGCTTCGACCGGCAAATGAATTAATGGAAGCTCTTGTCCTTGATCCTGATCGTGTTCAGATTCGAGGGGTAGTTGTGGGGGTGATGAGAAAATACTAAAGAGGGGGAATAATGTTAGAGAGGGGAGATGTAATTGAACCGTTTGTTCTTGTTGATCACATGGGTATTGAATGCAGGGTAGGAAGTGGCGGACGCAAGATCGTGTTCTTTTTTCCAAAGGCGAACACACCGGGTTGAAAAATAGAAGCGGCTGGGTTCCAGTCAAATCTTGATGCGTATAAAAGAGCAGGTCTTACGGTGTACGGTATTTCTGCCGACAGTGTTAAGAAGCAACGAGCCTTTGCTGAAAAATTGGGGATAACCTATTCATTGTTATGTGACCCTGAAAAAGAGATTATTATGACTTTTGGAGTCTTGGGAAAAAAGAAACTCTATGGTAGAGAGATAGAAGGAATTATCCGAAGTACATTTGTTCTAAATGAGGATAACCGAATCGAACATGTTTTTCCTAAGGTCTCTCCTAAAAAACATCAAGAAGAACTTTTCTCCGTATTAGAATTATAGAGAATATGCGACTTAAGCCTCAAGGATCGCTCCTGATGGTAATTGATGTACAGGAGAAAATATTTGCTACAATGTGTGAACAGGAAAGGGTGGAAAGGAATCTGGTTAGGATGATAAAGGGGGCCAAGATATTAGGAGTACCAATTATATGGACAGAACAATATCCTAAAGGTCTTGGACCAACAATCTCAAGCATAAAGCAGGAGCTGAAGGGCTGTAACTGTTTAGAAAAAATTACTTTCAGCTGTGTGGAGAATAAGGATGTATTGAGTGCCGTTGAATCAAAAAGCCCGATGGATGTTCTATTGTGTGGCATAGAAGCCCATGTTTGTGTTTATCAGACAGCCAGAGATCTTATCAATCGGGGATATGGTGTACATGTGGTTACAGATGCTGTGATGTCACGTCATAAATCGAACTACGAATTGGCTCTCCGTAAGATGGAGAAAATAGGGGTAGAAATGACCTCTGTGGAGATGGCTCTATTTGAGTGGCAAAGAGTGGCAGAAGGTGAAACATTTAAGCCCATTGCCGCCCTTATTAAGTAATTCAACTTAAACCAAAAGGCCCTTATAGAACGGGTCGCTATGTGTAACTTTTCCTTTGGGATCGACCGTGTATTAAAAGAAAAAGGGGTAGAAGATGAAAAGCATAATAACGACCAGGCTGTTTTTTATAGTATTAGCAATGGGTCTGCCACCAATGATTGTTCTTGCACAGCATGAAGCACAAGACGAAGAGCAGGAATCAGATTCAGCAGACGATACTACGGAAGTTGTTACTATTGAAGGTAAAACAGAAGCCTGTAGAAAGTATGAAGGACTGTTTACGATCTATCAAGATACCACAAACGGTAAGGCCTACATGACGCTTCAATACGATCAACTAGGCAAGGAATTCATATACTTTACTCATACAGTTGAAGGAGTGATTGACGCCGGTCATGTGCGTGGTGGATATGAAGGAAGCAGGGTCGTCACCGTGGAAAGATATTTCAACCGTGTGGAGATAGTTTCACAAAATACAGGCTACTATTTTGATCCAAACAACCCCCTGAGCCGAGCTGCGGAAGCGAATATAAGTCCTTCCATACTAGCCTCTCAAGAAATAGTTGTTGACGACACAATTACTATGGAGCTGCTTATTGAGGTAGACGATGTTTTTCTGACGGAGGCGCTGCACCAGGTAAAACCCACACCCAACCCTAATGCCAAGCCAGGTAGTCGCTTTAGCCTGGGCAATTTGAATAAAGAGAAGACTAAATATGTGGGAATTCGTAATTATCCATTGAATACAGATGTGGTAGTGGAGTACGTCTATGACAATCCTGCCCCCGTTAATGAAGGAGGAGGTGGCATTACTGATGCCAGATCTGTTCGTATTAGGATACAACACAGTTTTATAGAGATGCCAGAAAATAATTATAAGCCCAGGAGAGACGACCCCAGAGTGGGATACTTTTTGACAGAGGTGACGGATATGACCTCTCCCAGCAATACGCCCTACCGAGATCTTATTCATCGCTGGCATTTGGAGAAAAAGAATCCTGAGGCAGAAATCAGTGAACCTAAAGAACCTATAACTTTCTGGATCGAAAATACAACACCACTAGAGTTCCGTGGTGCTGTGCAAGAGGGTGTTCTCCGCTGGAATGAGGCTTTTGAAAAAGCTGGATTCAGAGACGCCATTCAGGTGAAAGTGCAACCAGATAATGCTGAGTGGGATGCAGGTGACGTACGCTATAATGTCATACGCTGGACGTCTTCACCTGATCCAGTCTTTGGGGGATTGGGCCCCAGCTTTGTGAATCCACGCACAGGGCAAATACTGGGGGCGGATATCATGCTGGAGTGGATCTATTTTACATGGCGAGTAAAATATCAGAAGCTATATGATGCCTCCTCTGCAGAGATATTCCTGAATCCTAAAACATGCTCCTATGGTGATTTCCTTCATCAGGAAAACCTCTTTGGTTTGACTGCGCTGCAAAATTTGGATAATGCGGTAGAAGCACAGGGAAAACTGGTGGAAGAAGCGTTAATTAGTTTAGTGCTGCATGAAGTAGGTCATACCTTAGGATTGGCTCACAATTTCCAGTCCAGTCAGCTTCATTCGCTGGAAACCATACATGACAGATCTATAACTGAAAAAACAGGAGTAATCTCCTCGATCATGGATTATGATCCGGTAAACTTGAACCCGGACCGCGAGAAACAGGGTCAATATTACTCAACTAAGCCAGGACCTTATGACTTGTGGGCGATTGAATATGGGTACTCACCAGCTCTGGAGGATCCTGAAGCGGAGGATGCCCGGCTGCGGGAGATTTTATCCCGTTCCACAGAACCTGCCCTGAGATTTGGCAACGATGCGGACGATATGCGTAGCCCCGGAAAGGGAATTGATCCTCGGATCATGGTCGGCGATTTAACCAATGATGCCATAGGCTACTCTGAGGAACGCATGGGGCTCATTATTGAATTGCTGGATGATTTACGCGAAAAATATGGACAGCAAGGGAGTTCTTATCATGCTTTCAGGGATGCTTTTAACATTTTGGTTCGGGAGTATAGGAATGCGGCTAAAATTGTATCGAGGTACATTGGGGGTGTTTACATTGATAGGTCATTTGTGGGACAGCAGGGAGCAGACATACCCTTGAAACCGGTAAGTTATTCAGAACAGAAGAGAGCTTTAGCGGTTCTTAGAGATCGTGTTTTTGCCCCTGATGTTTTTTCTGTTCCTGATGGAGTCTACGATCATCTTAAGGTTCAACGGCGAGGTTGGGAACATTGGAATTCGACAGAAGACCCCAAACTTCATGAGCAGGTACTTACGATTCACAAAGTGGCTCTTGACCACCTCTTACATCCAACAGTACTTACCCGAATAAATGATACGGAACTTTATGGAAATGGCTATTCAATAACAGAGTGTGTTGGCGACCTGACGGATGCTATCTTTGCGGCAGATGCCAGGGGTAATGTAAACTCTTTCAGACGCAACCTTCAGGTGGAGTATGTGACCCGCTTGATAACAATTATTGATGATGAAAGTGGATCTTCGTATGATTACCTGACCAAGGCAACTGCCTACAAAAACCTTTTGGTTATCAGAAAGATAGCTGCACGTAAAAGTGGCGATACAGCCACTACGGCTCACCGCGAATATCTGGCATATCTTATTGATGATGCTCTGAAAAAAGGATAGGAGATGACAAAGTTGTTGACTAATAATTTTGATTTTATTCGTGAATCTGGGGGGATAAGAGAGTATAAACTCTCTTCCAATGATCTAACGGTTCTTCTGATGGAAGACCATACCGCTCCTGTAGTAACCTTTATGGTTACCTATCACGTTGGGTCCCGCAACGAAGCGGTGGGGCATACTGGTGCCACCCACCTGTTGGAGCACCTGATGTTTAAGGGTTCCCAGAATTACAATAAAGAAAAAGGTAATACCATCTGGAAGGAACTTCAGGATGTAGGGGCACAAATTAATGCCACTACCTGGTTTGATCGCACCAATTATTATGAATTGTTGCCCAAAGAACATTTGAGACGAGCGGTCAGTATCGAAGCAGATCGAATGCGCAACGCCTTTTTGCGGGATAAAGATCGTCAGCCGGAGATGACGGTAGTACGGAATGAGTTTGAACGGGGTGAAAATGACCCCTTCGAGGTACTGGATAAAAACATTTGGGCTACAGCTTATCAGGCGCATCCCTATCACCATCCTACAATCGGTTGGAGAGCGGACATTGAGAATGTCTCTACGGAGAGATTAAGGGAGTTTTATAATACTTTTTATTGGCCAAACAATGCCACTGCTACTGTAATTGGGGACTTCGCTGAAGCTGAAGTACTGGAGTTAATCTGGCAACATTTTGGGGAGCTTCCCCGCTCATTAGGAGAAATTCCACGTATGTACACGAAGGAACCTGAACAGGAGGGATTACGGAGATTAGAAGTAAGACGATTTGGTGAAGCTCCTCTTGTCGGCGTTGCCCATAAATCCCCGGCCGGCTCTCATAAAGACATATATCCGTTGCAAATCCTTGGGAGCATCTTGGGTTCCGGAAAAACTGCTCGATTTTATCGTCAGATCATTGATAAAGGGTTAGCAATTGATGTTAAGATGTGGGATCACCCTTTCCACGATAATGGACTGTTCATAACCTATGCTTTTCTGACTCCGGAAACACCACCAGGAAAGGTGGAAAGAATCATCTTGGAAGAATATGAAGCAGTAAAAAGGGACGGTGTTACCACAGAAGAAGTAAAGCGTGCTCAGGGTAAAATAAAAGCTAGGGTAGCTTATAGCAGGGATGGAGCCTTCTCTATTGCCAGTCATCTTAACGAAGCGATAGCCACGGGCGACTGGACGCTTTATACAACTTACTTGGATAGAATCATGGAGGTGACGCCCAGCGAGGTTCAGCAGGTTGCAAAGAACTATCTACAGGAGAAACAATGTACAGTAGGACATTTTATTCCTGTTAGTGGAAATTCAGGAGTTGAGCTATGACCAGCATAAAGATATCTCTTGCTACTCACATCCAATCAAAGGAAGTGGTTGCGGGTGTACATCTGTTAGAAATGAAAACCCCTGTGGCTGACGTGGTGACTATTGCGGGTAGTCTGTGGGGAGGACCAGTATTCAATCCGCAGAATAATCGTGTATTGGCACAGATGATGGCGGTCATGTTAGATCAGGGAACCATAGATATGGATAAGTTTACCATCAGTGAAAAATTGGAGGAAATAGGTGCCCAGATTACATTTTCTCCGGTGCAGTACTACCTCCGTTTCTCCGCTCGCTGCCTGAAAGGAGATGTGCCACTGGTTATTAAGTTGCTTGCTGATCAGTTGCGGAATCCTCTATTTCCAGAGGAAGACTTGGAGACGATGAAAACGAATCAAATAGGTGATTTACTGCGCTCAAAGGAAGAGACAGAGGTGATAGCTACCAGCAGATTTCTTCAGGAAATATATCCGAAGGAACACCCGAACTATGTCGTACCAATCGATGAACAGATTGACCATATCCGTAAACTCTCCAGAAGTGATTTACAAGACTTTCACGCCAGGTCTCTAGGGAGGGGCAACCTGACCATAGTTGCCGTTGGAGACTTAGATGGTACCGTATTGGAAAAAGCTATTCTTGATGGGTTTGGAAGCTGGCACGAATCAGGTTTGTCCTTTGCAAAGGCGGGGAGTTCTGGAGCCCGAGACATAAAAGAAGCGCGAAAAGTGGTGGCCACCATGCAGGACAAAACCAGTGTAGACATAATGATAGGACAACCCATTGGCATTGACCGGGACCACAAGGATTTCCTGCCCTTAAAAGTTGGGCACTACATTCTGGGAGGCAATTTTTCTGCTCGACTTATGTCCACTGTCCGGGACCAGGCAGGTTTAACCTACGGCATTCGCTCTGCTGTAGCGGGGACGGATAGGACAGACGGTTACTGGTATGTTTGGGGTACCTTTGCTCCTGAGTTAGTAGAACGGGGTCGCTCAGCGGCAGCAGAACAGATTGAGCAGTGGATTAATGCAGGTGTTACGGAAGAGGAATTAGAGGCGAAGAAGACCACCATCATCGGTTCATATCAGGTAAGCTTTAGTACTACAGGTGGTATAGCTACCCAGATATTGATAAACAGGGAACGAGGAAAGGAGGTATCGTATCTTGATGACTTTCCAAAGGAAATCGCTGCTCTATCTCGCAAAGATGTAAATAATGCAATTCGCAGCTACTGCAATATGGAAAATATATTGTTTGTTGCTGCCGGCTCTATTAACGAAAAGTGGGAACCACTGAACTGATAAACTTATGGAGGTTATTCTTATTGCTGCGGTTACCGCTAATGGAATGATTGCTCACACTTCTAGCGAAGTTGTAAACTGGTCAAGGGATCTGAAACTTTTTCGTGAGCAAACCATGGGGTGTACTGTTATTATGGGTTCCAGGACGGCGGCTACATTGGCAGAGGATCTTCAGGGAAGAAAATCGGTAATTATGCATCGGGGAATGAATCCCCAGGAAGTATTGTATAGTGTAGAGGGTTCCCGATGTTTTATCATTGGTGGTGCCAGTACTTACTCTCTTTTTGCTCAATATCTAACCCATGTCTTTCTTACCATTCATCCCCTTATAATGAGGAGTGATGCTCTCCCTTTGTTTTCCTACTTAGAACAGGACATAGAATTAGAATTCGTGAAGAAAGTAAAAGTTGACGGTAAAAGTGGAATTTATCAGTTCCAGTACAAGGTAAAACGGTGATATTAGTCACAACTTTGTTCGATATTGAATATTATATTTTGCTTTTATTTGAATAAAGGAAAAGACTCACCTGTTATGTATGAAATCCCAGCCAATACAAGTCCGCCCGCCGGTGCTGTAATTCTCCTTCATGGGTGGGGTGCAAACGGCAAAGATCTTGTCCCCTTGGCGGAAGCCCTTCGTCTTCCACAGTTACGGTATGTCGCTCTAGAAGGGGAGGTTGAGGTTCCCTTAACAGGTGGCTATGGAAAAGGGTGGTTTATGTTTCCGCCCACGGAAACAGCTTCAGAGGAAATTGCTTCCAGCCGGAAACAGATTGTATCAACAATTGATCGACTGGTGGCGGAAGACATTCCACCGGAGAAGATTATTCTTATGGGTTTTTCCCAGGGAGGCTCCATGGCGCTTAATGTGTTGGTAAAAGGGCGCAGGAAAGTAGGCTGTGTAGTGGTGATGAGCGGCTTTTTTCTTAATTATGAAACGATAGATCAACAGGACAACTTACCGGTTGAAGTACCTATCTTTGCAGGCCATGGGACTTATGATAATATTGTACCTATGAATTTAGCGAGAGACTCTTTATTAGTTTTGGATGAAGCCGGATTTTCCGTGGAGTGGCATGAATACCCGTGTGAGCATCGGATCGTGGTAGAGGAGCTGCAAGATATCAGGGCTTTTATTGAAAAAATATTATAAGAACATGAGCTAAATAGCTTTCTTGGACACCAAACCTAAACGCTTGGCGATGACATAGATGATGCCGTACCATACCAATGCAATAAACATATCCACTAGGATGTAAACCGGCCACGGGCAGAAAGTTTTTTCGAAAGCCACTGTGGGCCAGCGCAAGTCCATGATGTTCTGGTCGAAGATAACGTCCCAGACGTACATACCTGCTGTATAGGCTAACATAATTCCCATCGCTAAGGTAATGGCGCGGTGAGAGATAGTTCTGCGTTCATGATAAAAGAAATAAATAGTCAGTGAGAGGGGAGAGATGTGTTTCAGCCAGTAGGAAAACCAGAACATCGGGTGTGACTCAACCGGTGGAAGTGTAACACTGTCCGGAAGCAACAGGGTTAGGATATCACCGGTCCAGGCAAAGAAGACGAACAAATCATACAGTCGTTGACGGAAAGTAAAGAGAAGTATAATCCCCAATGTTGCCGTGATATTACAAAGCCATAATACCTGGTGGGGGTTTATACGGACGTTGTGAATTGTGGCGAGGATCTGAGTGGTGATGAGAGTAGTCCCGAGGATCCATTTGGTACTATTATTTTTTCGTAAGAGTAGAAGAAGAAAACCAGCAGTAACTATAAGAGTAAAAAAGAGAGGGAAATGAAAGCCTGAGGTGTACAGGGCTTAGCCCTTATTCCTTTTAGCCTTTACCAGTGCTGATTTAGCCTTAGCTCGTCACGCTTTATCTGTAATCTTGTTGATAGGTTCCATGTCACCCGTTTCCAGTACCTTCTGGACCAGCGACTCAACGTCGTCATTTCCATTAGATGCTTTTAGCTTTTCGTTCTCAGGAGGAACAGCTGTTGAAATATTCCCAGAGAGAAACTGTTCCACGGCCGAAATGGCTTCAGGAGAAACCTGGGGTATTTCACCCTTACGTTTGGATTTCACCAGTGTGGATTTGGCTTTGGCTCGGATTTTCTTTTCGGTTAAGAGATTTAGTATCTCCTCACTATTGGTCATTGCTTTGGCAACTAGAGCGTTAATAAAAGCATCATCTACTGCAAAAGTTGTGGCTTCTACATCACCATTACTGGCTATTTTAGTTTCTGTTAAGGGAGGGATGAAATTAGCCAGATTCTCCAATACATATTTACCCCGCCAGGAGAACATGAGGGCAGTTATAGAGCTGAGGATGCCTTTATTCTTGGTACGATATTCTAACTCAGTACAATTAGCGAAGGGAGTTATAGTGAAAGTGACGAATTCACGGCATAATGGAAAGAAGTGCATCTCGAGTTCGAGTTGTTGATTTACAGTCATGCCTACGAAACGGCATCGGGTAAAGGGAGATCCGAAAAATGGCTTTATCCAAAACTCCCGACCCACCTCCGGACGGAATCTATCCAGGGAGTGTTTAAGTACCCAGCGATCGGCATCATTGTTTCTTACACGAACCTTTTTTACCCACGGAAACCATAGATGAAAATTTGAGACATCAGTAATAGTTTTCCATATTGTGACTATTGGCAGGGAGGTATCAAATCTGACTTCTGCGGAAGTCTTCAGTGGAGAGAAACCGAGACTGTAAATCAGGTCTAGACGTTGTTCGCTGCTGGCCTGTCGGATGAAAAATCCGATGGCGAGAAGGACAAGAAGTGTTGCGATTCCAATAGCCATAAGTTTAGAAGTTTTTGCTACAAAATGGATGCTGCAAATCTAACAAACGGCCAACTTTCCGTGAACCCTTTTGTTAGCATCTATATTGGTCAACGCAACGGAGCCACAGGTTAACCTTGTCAAGAGGAAACGTATCATAAGACCCGCAAGATGATTCTCTTGAGGTGACAAGGAAGCTCGTCCTTTACCCAACTGAATGAAAAAATGCAGCTGGCAAAACAATGTAGGGAGAAGGATCTCTATTACAGTACCGCAGTCAGGGTTGAAGCCTTCTGACAGAGATATAGTACAAAATTCTTGCACTTCTTTTCCAGTAGATGTATCATTAAGACATGGAAGTGAGATACGTATTGTTAAGACTTTTCCTCATTGTTCCACTGCTTGTAAGTGCCACCCAAAAGGAGACTGTCATGAAGAAGTTTACCGTTACCAGCACTGCCTTTGTTCACGAATCGTATATTCCCGCCCGTTATTCGTACGAAGGAGAGGACATCTCCCCTGAACTATCCTGGTCTGGCGTCCCGGAAAAGACACAAAGCTATGTCATTGCCTGTCTTGATCCGGATGCCCCCCCGGGGACTTGGGTCCACTGGGTGCTCTATGATCTTCCCGGAGACACCTTAGGGCTGGAAGAGAATCTGGCGAAGAACGAGGTGCTGCCGAATGGAGCCAAACAGGGACTTTGCTGGGGAGTAGACTCATTCACACGTGTAGGTTACTATGGTCCCTGTCCACCAGTCGGTCATGGTGATCACCGTTACTACTTCCACCTGTATGCTCTCGATGTAAAATCGCTGGGGCTAAATCCTCGGGCTACGTGGCCGGAGGTGGAGCAGGCTATGGATGGTCACATCCTGGGTAAAGGGACCTTGATGGGCAAGTTTCGTCGAGATTAAGCCCAGATCTGGTGGCAACATGAGCACTGTTCGCCACCCGGCAGCAGCCGATTTTTATTCTGGTGACTGTCGTGTGCAGATAGAGCAGTTTCTAAGGGGATTCTACCCACCGGAGTCTCTTCCGGAACAACTGATAGGAAGCCTCATACCTCACGCTGGTTGGTCTTACTCTGGATCCGTAGCTGCTCGAACGCTTTACACACTCTCCCTGCATAGCCAGCCCGAGACTTGCATTATTTTTGGTACAGATCATACCGGTGTCTCCAGGCACGCTCTCTATCCTGGTGGTGAGTGGGTGACACCTTTAGGCTTGGTAGCCGTCAACGAAGAGTTGGTGGAGCGAATCAGCCGGGGAATGGGTGATCTTGTTCAGGTCAGTGCTTTAGCCCACCGTCAGGAACACGCCATTGAGGTGGCTCTGCCCATGATTCGCTACTTCTGGCCAGAAGTAGCTATTGTCCCAATTACTGTTCGTCCTGAGGAAAGCGCCCTGGTATTGGGACAGAGGGTGGCAGAGATAGCCGGTCGTGATCAAATAGTGTATATAGCTTCAACCGACCTGACTCACTACGGTTGGGTTTACAATTTTTTACCAGAAGGTAGGGGAGAAAAGGGGCTTAACTGGCTGCAGAGAAACGATCGAAAATTGCTCCAGCTTCTGCTTTCAGTACAATCAGAACTGATACTTGAAGAGACGAAGCGTCATCACAATGCCTGTGGAGTGGGAGCTGTTATGGCTTTAACATCAGCTTTCGATCTTTTTGGAATCAAATCTGGTACCCTTATTGAGTATAAGACCAGTCACGGTGATGCTCCCGCCGAGCAGTTTGAGATGGGTGTGGGGTACGCAGGGGTTGTGTGGTAATTAGTCCATCTACTCACCAATGGCGGAATACTTTGAACAGACGATTACTAATTGACGAATAGTAGGTTTAAGACTGTTCTATTCACCTCACTTTACAAGCTACTATTCCACAACTCACTACTCTACCGCTAACCAACCAACTGTTCACTAATAATCTGAATTTCCTTTTTCATTTCTGAAAATCCAGGTGTGGTTACCAACCGCTGGCGAAGTTTCGCTGCCCCTGGGAATCCCTTAATGTACCAGCCAAAGTGCTTGCGCATGAGGTTGCTACCGATCGTTTCACCTCGGTCTTGAATAAGAAGGTCAAAATGGCGCTGGCACATTCTTATGCGTTCCGAAAAAGAGGGTTGGTCTATATCAAGGTTTCCTCTCATGAGTGCGATGACCTGCCGGAAAAACCAGGGGTTTCCTAAAGCTGCCCGGCCCACCATGACACCATCACACCTAGTTTCCTCGAACATTCGCAGGACATCCTCTGGTTTTTTGATATCCCCATTTCCAATTACCGGTATCCCTTTGGTCAGGTGTTTGAGCTTGCGTATCAGTGACCAATCAGCAACTCCAGAATAGCCCTGTTGTACTGTCCGCGGGTGTAGTGAAATGGCTTGTACTCCTAATGCAACCAGACGAGGTCCAATTTCTGGTATAACCAAGGTTTCCTTGTTCCATCCCGCTCGCATCTTTACTGTAACAGGTGTATCTCCTGCAGCATCAATAACGGCTGAAGTAATGTCGTCCATCAAAGAGAGATCTTTCAGTGCTGCGGCGCCAGCACCTCTTTTTGTTATCTTGGGGACTGGGCAACCATAGTTGATGTCGAGGACATCAGGTTTGAAGGCCTGGGTGACGTAGCTGGCCGCCTTATACATTACTGTGGGATCACTTCCGAAGATTTGTATGCCAATAGGCCGTTCATTATCACTGAAGCGAATTAAATTGAGCGTTTTTGCATTTTCCCTAATAATACCATCAGCAGAGACAAACTCGGAGTAGACCATTCCTGCACCCAGTTCTCGGCAGAGGAGACGAAAAGCATAGTCAGTAACCCCGGCCATAGGAGCCAGGAAAACCGGTGTTTTAATTTTGAGGGAACCGATTTGCAGAGTACTATTCAATATTCTCAAAATGGAATCTTGTGGAGTAATCACTGCTTGGGATCCCATTAACTTCCATTACAGGGTAGATAAAGAAGTTCACTGGACCATTAGAGCTGGGAGGAGCCAGTTCGATATCGCGACCCATCGAGAATAGCACACGATCAGGATCCAGATTACCAAAGAGATAGTTGACCCGGTCAGGATTTTTGTCGGCTTCGGAGATGTCGAGCGGTATCCACCCTTCCTTGGGAGTGTAGAATTCAGTCCAGCAATGGTAACCGGAGATTTCACCAGCTTCAGAGGCAGGTACTGGAAAGCCGATTTTGAATCGGGCGGGTATCCCTGCAGTGCGTGCTATAGCGTTGAAAAATGAGTGGTAGTCAGTGCAATTTCCCTTGCCTATGTCACAGGCCCGAATGGCGTCGCCGTGACCCCACCCTTCCTCCGTTTTGTCGTACACCAGTCGTTCAAGAGTGTGATTGTAAATAGCCCAACCTTTCTCCTTGGTAAGGGTCTGAGTAAGGAGATCTGAGGCTATCTTTTCAAAGCGCTTATCCCGGGGAACCTGCTTGACGGGCTGGATGTAGAGTTTTTGTTCATCAGGTGTAAGTTTCGACGGGTAGATACTGGCTTCTTTGCGCCTTAGATTAAAGGTCAATGAAATGGTAATGTCTTTCTTTTGCGAAAGGAAGGAAAGGTACACCATACGGTTACCGTAAGTAGGATCCGTGCCTATGGTATAATCGTAAGGTGACTGGATATCAAGGTTGGTTACACTCTGAAACTCATTGTCCTGGGGAACAGGAATCCAGAGTTGTACAACGTCAGCAATCTCTTTTTTAGTGTTCATTGCTGGAATGGTTACTTCATAGAGAAAGTGAAATTTTCTCTGACTCTTCATGGTTATCATCCGCTGACAGCTGAGTTGGAATATTAGGATGCCAAGCACCAGACTAAGGGACAGTTTTAAATTATGAGGGCTTTGTTTTAAATATAAACTGATTTGCATGGAGTTCGTGTTTATCGTGTTCAGTGCCTTTACAGACATACAATCTCCCGACATGAATTATGGGATTGTAAGCCTATGGGATTTCTATTCATATTGATAGACTCCGTTAGGAGTCAAATGTCTACAACCTCCCTGTCTGCCGACAGGCAGGCAATCATAATTGATCGCCAATGCCACCTGCCCTGCTTGCCCGGTAATGAGGAACGCCAGCCCCGTAGGGAACGGAGTGACTGTATCGGGAAAGTATCAGGGTAAGGAGCTGGTGACTGTACGGGACAGGTGTTGAATGTTTTTATTA
>JBHHUM010000165.1:0-2348 GCA_046861645.1 Fidelibacterota bacterium
TGGGAGCGGCAGGACATACCTATAGTGCCTCCACCAGTGCCTGTTTATACCCTCAGTGGAATTGTAACAGATATAGATTCAGGTGAGCCACTGGAAGAGATAGCAGTAGAAATTTATAATATCAGCACGGCTGTATCGGATTGGGATACGACACTGTATGACACCACAGATGAAGATGGAATCTACTCATTCACAGAATCCGTATCTCCGGGTTATGTGACAATGTACGCCAGACGTGACAACTACCAGATTTACACCAAGTTACTAATACAGTATTGGTCTGACCGGCAGTTTGACTTTCAGTTGCCGAAGGTGGCTGTGGCTGAAAGCTATTATGTTGGTTTTCCCGAAGGTTATGTTACGGGTATGTGCTGGAAGGATATATCTACTTTGGCGATCATTGATACTTGGACAACGGTATTGGAGAGTGATGGTACCGAGTATCCCCTCAGGAAAATATGGGAGAGTACGAATTGGGGTGAGTTCGAACGAATCTCTGATGATGCCACAGTGTACAACAATCGGGAGTACCGGGGACTTGATTTTGACGGGGAGCGATATGTGGCTTTGAGCCGTCCCACCTATCTTGCTGCCGGTGAGGACATTTTACAGGATGATGGCGGGATTTATTTTCTCAGCCCCACAAGCCAGGCAATACTGGAGCACGATACGATTCCAGTTTCACCGTCCCGGGTAAGAGACATTTCACTGGTGGGTGATGAACTCTATATTGCGGCGGAGACCCGCCTGGTCAGGTGGAATCTAGTGACGGGGGATACGCTCATTGTCTTTAACCCAGAAGCGTGGTTCACAGGTATTGTAGTGAAGGATTCAGTTATTTATACCTACGATGATGATTATTACGCCGGTAATCTGGTAACTATGACAAGAGAGTTTCAGAGGCTCGCTACCTATCGAGTAATGACTGGATTTGACTATAGCGAGAGAGTGGAGTTGAGCGGTCCATTTAGTGGAGCTACCGACGGTATATGCTGGGGAATAGGTTATGTCCTTGGCGATCCTCTTTTGTATAGAGTGGGGCTTCAGTAACGGGCTCGGGATGATTGCTGAACAATAGGAATATGGGTTGAATAAGATCATAAGCACAGTAAATGCCCACAAGGAATGATCTTGCTAAGATTTGAGATTAGAAAGAAAATAGGATTTCATTTCATTCTATGTGTCTGTATCTCCGTGGTTTTCCTAACCTCTTGCTGGGATAGACAGAACATCCCCGTGGTGCCCGCCCCCGTGCCGGTCTACACCCTCAGCGGAGTAGTGAAGGACATTGATTCCGGTGAGCCGGTTTCGGGAGTTGTGGTGGAAGTTATCAACAGCAGCACTGCCTACGCTGGGTATGATACCACTGTGTATGACACTACAGATGATCTGGGCTACTACGAATTCCAAGATGTGGTGTCACCAGGGTTCGTCTTCTTCTACGCCTGGCGAAATGGGTACCAGGTTCATTATAATGAATTGGTGATGGAGTGGCGGGACGATACGACCGATGTGGCCATCCCAAAAGTAGCCGTAGCCGTACCCTATGGAGTGGCGCTTCCGGAAGGAAATCTCCAGGGCGTTGTCTGGAGAGATGACGCCACGTTAGCTATCTTCGATACCTGGATCACCACGCCCAGCGATGGCGGAGCGGACTACACCTTCCGGAAGATATGGGAGAGTATAGACGGCGGGGAGTTCATGCGTCTATCTGATGATAATATGGAAACCAACGACCGTCTGTACAAAGCTCTCGGGTGGGATGGTGAAAACTATATTGCGGTTACGGATACCTTTTCTATCGAAATTTTCCCGGATCAGTGGGAATTAGTAGAAGGCAAATACTATAAGCTCAATTCTGAGACGCAGGAGATTTTATCTTATCAGGACTTGCCAGTAAGCAGTGCTGAAATACGGGACATTTCTTACTACGATGGCCATGTTTTTTTAGCTTCAGGCCGGGAACTGGCTCGTTGGAACTTATCTACTCAGGATACCTTGGTAGTGGACGATCCGGAATCGGACTTCACCGGAATTGCTACGGGGATGAATATGCTTTACGCTTATGATAATGATCCGGCTAAGGAGAACTTACTGGCCATGGATCACGATTTTACCGTACAAAAAACCTACGTGATAATGCGTAGCGAGGTGCCATCCCAGAAGCTCAATATCAGCGGTTATCTGGCACTGGATGGTGAAGGGAGGTTGTGGACGCTTGCCGGTGGAGCGATTTACCGGGTGATGTTGCTGGATGATTAAGTTTTACTCAATAATTAAATTATCTATTGATGTGCGACGCACTTCCTCCAAAGGAGTCCCTTCGGGAAAAGTGCATCGCACCTGTT